>CAZDDK010000151.1:0-7955 GCA_964504185.1 uncultured Rhodoferax sp.
CGGCACCGGCGGCCTTAAGATTGGTGCCGACTTCCTGAAGAAGCTCAACCCCAACGCCAAGGTGCTGATCTCCGACCCCAGCTGGGAAAACCACCGCGCGCTGTTCAACAACGCTGGTTTCGAGGTCGACACCTACGCCTACTACGACGCAGCCAAGCGCGGCGTCAATGTCGAAGGCTTCCTGGCCAGCCTGAACGCTGCCGCGCCCGGCACCATTGTTGTGTTGCACGCCTGCTGCCATAACCCCACCGGCTACGACATCACCCCCGCTGACTGGGACAAAGGGATTGCCGTGGTGAAGGCCAAGGAACTGACCCCCTTCCTGGACATGGCCTACCAAGGCTTTGGCTACGGCATTGCCGTGCTGTGCAAGGACAAGGAAGAAGCCGGCCGCGTGCTGAGCCAACTCAAGATCGTGATCCGCACCAACTACTCCAACCCACCCACGCATGGTGGCGCGGTGGTGGCTGCCGTGTTGAACAACCCCGAGTTGCGCGCCTTGTGGGAAAAAGAACTGGGCGAAATGCGCGTGCGCATCAAGGCCATGCGCCAGAAACTGGTGGACGGCTTGAAGGCTGCGGGTGTTCAGCAGGACATGTCCTTCATCACCACCCAGATCGGCATGTTCAGCTACTCCGGCCTCACCAAGGACCAAATGGTGCGCCTGCGCACCGAGTTTGGCGTCTACGGCACCGACACCGGTCGCATGTGCGTGGCCGCGCTGAACAGCAAGAACATCGACTACGTGTGCGCCTGCATTGCCAAGGTGGTCTGATTTTTTTGGGTGTTTTCTGGGCTCTAGCCCTCGTAAATACTGACTAATACGCTATTATTTCAATAGCAAAACCCTGGTAGTTACTAAGGTACTGCCAGGGTGCAGTCCAGCACCCGCTGCCTCCGGGACAATCCGTCACGTCCCATTCCCATAAAGCTGTTATATTGCACTGCAACATATTTTTGTTGCCACGTGTTTTCGAAAGCGAGCCTGCCATGCTGTACCAGTTCTATGAAACCCAACGCTCCCTGATGGAGCCATTTGCAGACTTGGCGCACACGGCGTCCAAGGTGTTTGGGAATCCAATGACCCTGGCTGGCCAAAACCCCTTTGCACAACGCATATCCGCCGGCTATGACCTGATGCACCGGCTGGGCAAGGACTACGAAAAGCCGGAATTCGGGTTGCGCACGATTGATGTGGACGGGGTCGCAGTCGCCATTCACGAGCGTGTGGAAATCGACAAACCTTTTTGCGAGCTGCGCCGCTTCAAGCGATTCAGCGACGACCAGGCCACCTTGGAAAAAATCAAGGACCAGCCGACGGTGCTCATCGTGGCCCCCTTGTCCGGTCACTACGCAACCCTGCTGCGCGACACCGTGAAAACCATGTTGCGCGACCACAAGGTCTACATAACCGATTGGAAGAATGCGCGCTTGATTCCCCTCTCCGACGGCGAATTCCACCTGGATGACTATGTGAATTACGTGCAGGAGTTCATCCGCCACGTGCAGGGCAAATACGGCAACTGCCATGTGATGAGCGTATGCCAGCCAACCGTACCCGTTCTGGCTGCAGTGTCCCTGATGGCCAGCCGTGGCGAAACCACGCCCCTGTCCATGACCATGATGGGTGGCCCGATTGACGCCCGCAAATCTCCTACGGCCGTAAACAACCTGGCCATGAACAAGAGCCACAACTGGTTTGAGAACAATGTGATCTACCGGGTGCCCGCCAGTTTTCCCGGTGCGGGTCGGCGCGTGTACCCCGGATTTCTGCAGCACACCGGCTTTGTGGCCATGAACCCCAGCAACCACGCCAAGAGCCACTACGACTACTTCAAGGACCTGATCAAGGGTGACGACGCCGGTACCGAGGCCCACCGCAAGTTCTACGACGAGTACAACGCGGTGCTGGACATGGATGCCGACTACTACCTGGAGACCATCAAAGTGGTGTTCCAGGACTTCAGCCTGGTCAACGGTACCTGGGATATCACGGGTGTGGACGGGACGGTGAGCCGCGTGCGCCCGCAGGACATTACCACCACGGCGCTGATGTCGGTGGAAGGTGAATTGGACGATATTTCCGGCTCCGGGCAGACCCAGGCAGTGCACGAGATTTGCACCGGCGTGCCCGCCGCCCGCCAGAAGCACTACGAGGCCAAGGGAGCCGGTCACTACGGCATTTTCTCAGGCAAACGCTGGCGCGACATGGTGTACCCGCAAGTACGCGCCTTCATTTACGATCACCACAAAAAAAGCACTCCAGCCCCCGTAAATACTGAGATAGCAGCTCCTGAAAAGATAGCAAGCAAGCGCAGATCTGCAAAGCCGTGACGAGCGGTGTTGCCCCTTCCCCGGATGCGTTGGTCCAGCGCATCCTGGATGCCCTGCCGCAAACCCAGTGTCGGCGCTGTGGGTACCCCCATTGCGCAGGCTATGCGCAAGCCGTCGCGACCGGTGCGGCGGACATTAATCAGTGTCCACCGGGTGGCCAGGCAGGTGCAGACCGACTGGCACAGATCACGGGCCAGGCAGAAAAAGTCCTGGACACGCAGTTTGGCAGCGAGGGTCCACGCAGCGTGGTCTACATCGACGAAGACTGGTGCATTGGCTGCACACTGTGCATCGCCGCGTGCCCCACGGACGCCATCGTGGGTGGCAACAAACGCATGCACACAGTCCTTGAGGCCTATTGCACCGGGTGCGAACTGTGCCTGCCAGCCTGTCCGGTGGACTGCATGAAGACGGAATCTGCAAGTGGCACCGCCACCGGCTGGGACGCCTGGACCCCTGTGCAGGCGGACCAGGCCCGCCAGCGTTTTGCCCACAACCAGGCGCGCCGGGCACAGGACATTCAGGAATCCAGAGCCAAACGCGCAGCCCTTGCCGAAGAAAAACTGGCCGACCTGGGTGCGCACTCCCGTATCACCGACCCGCGCACGCTCGACCACAAGCGCAGCGTCATTGAGGCCGCCATGGCACGGGCACGCGCCAAGCGTGCACTAACCGGTCCGCCCAGCCACTGACCCACTGGTACGCACCCGCCCCTCAAGTGGCGATGAAATTCTTGTAGACACCGCAACCGACGTACAGGTCATCCACTTTTTCCACAAAGGACATCTTGGTTTGCACTTTGCCGGTAGTGGGATTGGTAATGTCGTATTCCACCCATCCTGGCTCATAGTCCGCCTGGACCACGATCGACTGCAGCAAACCCTCTCCGTCGATTCCTGCAATCTCATGAACCCGGGTTCCGACCTTGGCGGGGTTGCCTCCAAAAGCGAGGTAGGTGCCCCGTTCATCCAGCGCAAAGACATACATGTCGCGGTCATAAAACGTGTTGGACGGATTGGTGATATCGCGCAGAAATGCGTCGCGCGAAGAGCGCTGACGGTGCGCGCTGGCCCGTGCGACCAGTTCGACGGCTTCTTCCGCAGTCCCCTGCTGCAAGCGGAACATGGCGACGGACGCAACCAGCGTGCCGGCCCGCCCCTCCATGGCCACGGCCTGGCCCACTGAATGCTCCACCATGTGGGCATTGCGCTGGGTAATTTCGTCAAGCTGCCGCACGGCGGATGTAATCTCGGTCAATCCGGTACTCTGCTCCGCGCTGGATGTGGATATTTGCGACATGCTGGCCGCGACCTCCCGGATGCCATTGACGATTTGGGCAATAGTGGAACCGGTCGCACGGATTTTTTGCACACTGGTGGCCACCTGGCTGGAGGAGGTGCCGATCAAAAGTCGAATTTCCTTGGCCGATTCCGCCGACCGCTGCGCCAGTGAGCGCACTTCGCTGGCGACCACTGCGAAGCCCCGCCCAGACTCGCCGGCCCGGGCCGCCTCCACTGCGGCATTGAGGGCCAGGATATTGGTCTGAAACGCCAGTCCGTCTATCACGCCCACAATCTCATCTATGCGCTTGGCGTTGGCCTGAACGGCTTCCACCGACGCGACAGCCTCGGTCATGATGGCAGCCCCGGCATCGGCCACGTCGCGCACCTCACCCGCCTGTGCACTGGCCAAGCCGGAGATACCGGCATTCTCTTGCACCGCGCTGGCCAGCTGCTCGACGCTGGCCGCTGTTTGTTCCAGATTGGCGGCCTGCTGCTCGGTGCGGTCCGACAAATCCCGGCTGGCCCGCGCCAGACTCTGTCCTGCATGCGCCACAAACGCGGCGTTGTTGCGCACATTGGCCACCATGGCCGATACCGTTTGCGCCAGACTGCCCATGGACACCATCAAACGGCCCAGCTCGTCTCGACCCGCTCCCGTATGGGCCAACCGCAGATCCCCCGCAATGATCTGTTCCGTGGCGTGCAGAATCCGGTCCAGGTCGGTGTGCACACTGCAGTAAAACGCCACCACCACATACAGCAAGGCCATCACATCCAACACACTGAGCACCGTGATGACCAGGGCGGCCGTGGGCGACCCACTGCCCAGAACCAACTGCCACAACAACGACAAGGCGGGCAGCAACGCCAGAAGAAACACCAAACCCAGTTTGGTGGCGAATGTCAGCTGCCGCAGGACGTGGATGCCGGGCTTTAAAAGGAGTCCAATGACCATGATCGCTATTTATTTCTTTTTAAATTGCTATAAGGCCGATATTGTGCAGCCTCTATCGCGCGCCTTGTAGAGTACGCATTGACTGGGAACCAGGCTCAGCCCAGCGCGTCGTTCACCTGCTCATGGAACTCTGCCAGGCTGACCGCGTTGCCAATTTCCCGTGGCAACGCGTCGCGCACCGAGAAAACCCCCAGTATCTTCGCGCCGGGACCCACAATCGGCAAATGGCGAAAGCCACGTTCGATCATGATCAATACCGCGTCCGACACCAGAACTTCAGGAGCCACGCAATGGGGGTTGCGCGTCATGATATCTACCACATGGGTGGTCTGAGGGTCCAGTGCCTTGGCCAGTACACGGGTCATTAGGTCGCGCTCCGTGACTATGCCCAGCAGGGTGCCAGGCGTGTCGACGATGAGGACACTGCCACAGTTGGCACGCGTCATGACGCAGGCGGCGTCCCAGACGCTGGCCTGGGGTCCCAGACTGACCACGTGGCGCTGGGACATGGATTGAAAAACGGTACGTTCCGGCATGATTACCCCTTTCATCGATCGACACACCCGCCCTGTCTTGCGCGCTAACGCAAGGCCGCGTTGATTTTTTCCAGTGCCTTCGCACCGGGGTTGAGCTGCGCAGCGCCCAATGTGTTTAGCGGCTGCTGCGTGGTGTTCAGTGCCATGTGCAGGTCCGTCGCCAACGGGTCCACGTAGAGCAATCCGGTCACCACTTCACCGCGCTCCTGGTGCTCCTGCATGTAGCCCATGGCCTTGTAGCGGTCGGTCGGATCGTAGTCGGGATGCAGCTTGCGCAAGCGCAGCAAAGACCCGTCGTGCTGCTGCACCTCCACCACCTCACCGGGGGGATAGTCGGCCGTGATTTCGCTATGCCGGTCCATAAAGTCGATGCGGCTTACCGCCTCGTTGTGCTGGCGCACATAGTCGTAGCTCTTGGTGCTGCCGCCGTGGTTGTTGAAAGTCACGCAGGGGCTGATCACGTCGATGAAGGCCGCACCACCATGCGACATGGCTCCTTTGATCAGCGGCACCAGCTGCGCCTTGTCGCCCGAAAAGCTGCGCGCCACATAGGTGGCCCCCAGTTGCAGGGCCAGACCCACCAGGTCCACCGGGCTGTCGCTGTTGATGACCCCCTTTTTGCTCTTGGAGCCCCGGTCGGCAGTGGCCGAGAACTGCCCCTTGGTCAAGCCGTACACACCATTGTTCTCCACGATGTAGGCCATGTTGACACCGCGGCGCATGGCATTGGCAAACTGCCCCAGTCCGATGGACGCTGAGTCACCATCGCCCGACACACCCAGGTACAGCAGGTCGCGGTTGGCCAGGTTGGCACCGGTCAGCACGGAGGGCATGCGCCCGTGCACGGTGTTGAAGCCGTGCGAGGCACCCAGGAAATAGTCTGGCGTCTTGGAGCTGCAACCAATGCCTGAGAGCTTGGCCACGCGGTGCGGCTCGATGTCCAGCTCCCAGCAGGCCTGAATGATGGCCGCCGAGATGGAGTCGTGCCCACAGCCCGCGCACAGGGTGGAGATTCGCCCCTCATAGTCCCGGCGGGTGTAGCCGACCTTGTTCTTGGTCAGAGTGGGGTGGTGCAAATGGGGTTTGGCAATGTAGGTCATACCAGCTCCTGAGCCGCCGCCGGTGACTCGGCCCTGGCCGTTGTCGCCTCGATGTGTGTGCGGATAGCGTTGACGATGAAGCGCGCTGTAATGGGGGTGCCGTCGTAGTGCAGCACGCGCACAAGTCGGGCCGGGTCCACGTCCAGCTCGTTGATCAGCATGGAGCGCATCTGGCCGTCGCGGTTCTGCTCGGCCACGAAAACGCAGGGGTGCGCAGCGATGAAGCGGGGCACTGAATCCGGGAACGGAAAGGCCTGCAGGCGCAGCGCATCCACCTGAATGTCTTCGTCTTCCAGCACATCCAGCGCCTCGCGCATGGCCGGGGTGGTGGAGCCGAAGAAAATGACGCCATAGGGTGTTTTGTGCTTGGCGTTGCGCAAAATCGGCTGGGGCACCAGGTCCGCCGCGGTTCTGAATTTGCGGTTCAAGCGTTCCATGTTGTAGAGGTAGTCCGGACCACGCTCGGAGTACATGGCATAGGGGTTGCGCGTTGTGCCACGGGTGAAGAAGCTGCCCTTGGTCGGGTGGGTTCCGGGCAATGTGCGCCATGGAATGCCGTCACCGTCCACATCCTTGTAGCGGCCAAAGTCTTTGCCGCCTTCCAGTTCGGCGGCGGTCATCACCTTGCCGCGGTCGTAGGCGCGGGCATCGTCCCAAACAAAGGGCTTGCACAGGCGCTGGTTCATTCCGATGTCCAAATCGGTCATCACAAAGATGGGTGTCTGCAGGCGATCGGCCAGATCCAGCGCCGCAGCCGAATGGGTGAAGCACTCGTGGGGATCTTGCGGGAACAGCAGAACATGCTTGGTGTCGCCGTGCGAGGCGTAGGCGCACGACAGCAGATCGGCCTGCTGCGTTCGGGTGGGCATACCGGTGGACGGTCCGCCGCGTTGCACGTTGATGATGGTGACCGGGATTTCGGCAAAGTAGGCCAGACCAATGAACTCGGTCATCAGCGAAACGCCCGGACCGGATGTGGCGGTAAACGCCCGCGCACCGTTCCAGCCGGCACCGATCACCATGCCGATGGAAGCCAGCTCGTCCTCGGCCTGCACAATGGCGTAGTTGTGCCGTCCGGTGGTTTCGTCAATGCGGTACTTGTCGCAGTATTTCTGGAACGCCTCCGGAACCGACGACGACGGCGTGATCGGGTACCAGGCCGCTACCGTCGCACCACCGTACACACAGCCCAAGGCAGCCGCACTGTTGCCGTCAGTGAAAATCTGGTCACCCACCTTGTCTGAGCGGCGCACACGCAGGCCCAGGGGGTACTGCAGGTGTTGCTTCACGTAATCGCGCCCCAGGTGCAAGGCACGGACATTGGAATCCAGCAAGCGCTCCTTGCCCTTGTACTGCTCGGCAAACAGGGTCTCGAACACATCCGCCTCCACATCCAACAGCACCGACAACGCCCCCACATAGATGATGTTCTTGAAGAGCTGGCGCTGGCGCGGATCGGTGTAGGCGGCGTTGGTGATTTCGGTGAGCGGAACGGCAATGGTGTGCACATCGTCGCGAAACTTGTTGGGTGGCAGCGGGCGGGTGCAGTCGTAGAACAGATAGCCGCCGGCTTCTATTTCGGCAATGTCGGCGTCCCAGGTCTGGGGATTCATGGCCACCATCATGTCCACGCCGCCACGGCGACCGTGGTAGCCCTTCTCGCAGACACGCGCCTCGTACCAGGTCGGCATGCCCTGGCTATTGCTGGGGAAGATGTTGCGCGGGCTCACCGGCACACCCATGCGCA
>CAZDDK010000152.1:0-226 GCA_964504185.1 uncultured Rhodoferax sp.
AGAATTGTCTGAGGTTCCGTGCTCGGTGACCCATAGTGGTTTGGGAGGGCGGTGTTCTTGGCCGAACAGGGTAACGGCATTGCGTTTGATGGCAGCAAACCGCCCTGTTTGTTGATAGGTGTGAATACCCAGTCCGTCGTAACAATGTGGAGGGGTCAATCGCACCAGCCATCGTGCATAGGCATCAGTATTTTTTTGGGGTGACAGGCCAGCGGAAATGATGAAT
>CAZDDK010000152.1:241-1196 GCA_964504185.1 uncultured Rhodoferax sp.
GACCGTGGCAGATTCTTGTTCGGAGCGCCAGCCTGATGGCCAACCAAATTGACCCCGGGTGAAATTCGGTTCGTTGAAAATTTCGTAGGCCTGAACACGAGCGCCGAACCGCTTCACAAAAACGCTCAATGCTGCAGCCGCACGAGCGGGCAAAAGGTCGGCATCGTTTTTCCATCGTGAAGGTACGTGATTGAACAAGAGCATGATCCGAGGCCGTGGGTGTTTGTTGGCGTGCGCCATGAACCCTTCGGCATAGGAAAAGTTGAACTCTCCCTCGCGTGCTTCCCAGATATCCCATCTCAGCTCAAGCCTGAGCCAGGTCACTCCAAGCTCATCCGCGTCATCCCAAGCGCTTGAGAGGTCAGGCTTAAAGAGCTGTAGGCCGATAGCGCCGTTAGGACGCCGCACGCAAGGCTGAGGATGGTTGCAATTGCGATGGTTTTGCACACCCCAAAAAACGAAACGTGACAAGACGCTTGACGACTGGACATAGTTTTCGGGGAGCCTCAATCGAGGCGCCCCAGGTGCGGCACGCGGCTGAACCTGGGCGCTTTGCGAGGCCTTGAAGTTAACTTTTTTTGGCTGCTTTGGCCTTCTTGGCGGGAGCTGCCGCTTTGGGTGCAGCTTGCGCTTTGGGCGCTGGCGTTGCCGCCTTGTCAGCCTTTGCCGCGACAGGTGCTGCGGCACTCTGGGGAGCGGTTTTCAGGGCCGTGCGCTTGTCACGCCAAGCCGTGATTTCCTCGGCAAGCTTGTTTTTGCGCTCGGTCAACTTGGCAATCACCGCGTTGATCTTGGCGATGGCTTTGTCGCTTTGGGAGGGCGCCGCCTTCTTTGCCGCTGCTTTGGCGGCAGGCTTGGCCGCCTTGGCAGGGGGTTTCACCGCAGGGGTTGCGGACGCCTTTTTGGGGGCCGATTTTTTCGCAGTTGCCATGATTTGATTTCCTTTGTTATTGAA
>CAZDDK010000152.1:1206-7934 GCA_964504185.1 uncultured Rhodoferax sp.
CAACAGCACTCCATGATTAAAGATCCTTTGTTATTGATAAAAAGGCACAGGTTTCGTGCCCACCATAATTGTCCTTTAAATGGCGTTTTCTCACGAGTCAAAAACGACGTGGTGTTACCAGCGCAACACATGCGCAGACAGGTCAGTGCAACCAGTGCGGTGTGAACACAAGTGCACAGACAGGAGCTGTCAGAATACGCCCGTGCCTTCATGCAAGCGACAAAGCGAGCAAGGGCACAACTCTCGTTTTGAACCCTCTGGAATCGATCAAATGCTTAAAAGTTATTTCTTGATTAAAGTTAACGGTAAACCGGTGCGCTTGAGCATCAATTTAAAGACCCGGCAACGCTCGGTCGTCCCTGATGCACTGGGGTACGACACGTTCAAATCTGTCGAAGCCGCCAACACAAAAGCCTTGCTGTATGGCTTGGTCGATCATGCAGTGGTGCCTGTTGTGCGCGAGGTCGAGGATTGCGCTCTTCCGGCCTGAGTTGGTTTGATCGATGAACTCGTGATCGGCTTTAAGGATTTTGCGTACTCGGATGTGCGGCGCCATTTCAGGGTGCTGCTGGCCGTGGATCGGCTCCAGGGGTGTCCTTTGAAGACACCTTGCTGATTGGCGCCGACCTGCGCAAGATGTCATTTCGAAAACTCAAATTGCAGCAACTTGACTTCTCCGAGGCAGACCTGTCAGGTTGCGATTTCCGGGAAGCGGTTTTCGTGGGAGGGAGCTTACGCAATGCTCACCTGAAATTGACACGTTTTGATGGTGCTGACCTCAGAGAGGCAGATATTGGTGGGCTGAAATTGATTGACGCCAAATTATTTAAAGGCGCGACCATCTCGCTCAATCAAGCGGCAGAACTTCTGGCGGAACTCGGAATCACAGTGGCGTAAAACCCTTTGTTTTTTGGTGCTGGCGGGTACACCACGAACCGCATTTGTGCTGCAAGGCTTGAAATGCAATGTTTGAAATTACGTCAGTTCCACTTGAAGTAAACCCATCCGGTAAGGCCCAACCCGACAAGCCACAGCAGCCAAGTTTGCGACACGGCGTATGGGTACAACATCAGCGCGACACCTACCCAGGTAAGTTCTGCCTTTGACGATTTTCTTCCGCGCCTGAATGCGACGTACCCAACGATGCCGAAGACGATTGCACCAAGAATGTACCAAGGTGTTGGCAGGGTCAAACCCATCGACTGTAGTTCGGTCAATTCATTCATGCGCCATAGTAACCGTCTCCATTCCATGGGCCACTTTCGTCAATGAAAAGTGATGCAGTGACTTGGACACCTTTCTGACAGGCGCCTTTTTCTGAGCTCCATCTCACCAACGCCGTGAAAAATATTGCTTTTTGGTAGCGGCTCGATATACTGTGCTTTTATACATGGTTGTATCAAGACCCAATGTCTGCCGCACTTCAATCGATAGTGAACGCCGAGCCGCCTCCTGGCGCGGACGCATCACAGCCGTTTGATGTGGGTCGGCTGCCGAACAGCGTTTCTCAGGCGATTTGGCGCGGTACCGAGGTGGGGCAGTCCGCACATGCCGTAGTTTCCAGTGGCTTCCAAGCACTGGACGAGCAGCTGCCTGGTGGTGGCTGGCCATGTAACGCCATCACAGAGCTCCTTCAGCCCCAGCCGTCACTATGCGAGTGGCGGCTGCTGTCGCCTTCGCTGACGGGCTTGGTGGCCACCGGGGGCCAAATTCTGTTGGTTGGGCCGCCTAAGCGCCCGCATGCCCCTGGACTAATGAAACTGGGAATTGCAGAGAAAAACCTGGTCTGGATTGCGGCCGATACGCCCGCTGAGCGCTTGTGGACGACTGAGCAACTTGTGAAGGCCAATCCGCGCGGTGGCGCCATTCTGGCTTGGCTGCCCCAGGCGCGTGCCGAACAGTTGCGCCGATTGCAGGTCCATGCCCAGTCCTGCGATTGCCCAGTTTTCCTGTTCCGCCCGCAATCGGCCCAACTGGACGCTTCACCCGCGCCATTGCGGGTGGTGGCATCGCTGGACGCAGACTGGCAATTGCGGGTGCAAATTCTCAAGCGCAAGGGCTCCTTAATGGACGGCTCCATTTTTCTCCCGTCTATCCCAGGAACGTTGGCCAGCGTTTTCCCGCCACGCCTCATGAGGCCGAGCCAGTTGATTGCCACAACCATGGAGCCTTCCAATGTCAGCACATTGGGCAGCGCTACTAACCGACGACGTCTGCGACAGCTCGTTTCGCATTGACCCTGTCGGCATCTCTGTCTGGGCCCTTCAATTCACTCCCCGAGTTGCGAAGCTGGACCATGCATTGTTGCTGGAGGTCGAGCAAAGCTTGAAGCTGTTTGGCGGCGAAGATACCTTGCATCGGCTCGTCGAGTCCGGTGCGGCCGAACTGGGCGTCCCCCGCATCGCCTGGGCTCCCACGAGCCTGGCTGCATTGGCCTGCGCTCGGGTGGGTATTCCTGACGGGTTTTCAGGACCACTTGCTAAGGTTATGGACCCAATGCCATACCAATGCATCGATGCGGTTAACAAGCATGACGCCACTCTTGCACGTCTTGGATGCAGAACTCTGGCAGATGTACGACGACTGCCGCGCGGTGGCATAAGTCGACGTTTTGACAGCCAACTTTTACTGGCACTGGATCAAGCATACGGTCTGCGTCCAGAGGGATACCCTTGGGTGACGTTACCGGAGACTTTTTCAGCAAAGCTGGAGTTGCTTGGGCGTGTCGACACTGCGCCTGGGCTGATGTTTGGCGCCAGACGTTTACTGGTGCAAATGTGCGGTTGGCTGTCGGCCAGGCAATGTGGCGTGACGGCTTTCACCTTGCACTGGTGCCACGACACAATGCGCTCGAAAGACGCCGGAGATGGCGGAGACCTCACAGTTCGCACAGCACAACCAACGCACAACGTCGACCACCTTACTCGCCTACTCAGCGAAAACCTCGCGAAGGTGACACTCAAAGCTCCGGCTGGCGACCTCGTGCTCAGCGCCAATGAGGTCACACCTTTCATTGAGCAAAGTGGCTCACTCATCCCCGACGACCGTGCAACCGGCGAGGCAATAGAACTCGTTCTTGAGCGCATTGAAGCCCGCCTGGGCAAAAAGCGCGTTCTGCGGCCGGTGCTGACGGAAGACACCCGTATGGAGTGGATGAACCACTGGCAGCCCATGAACGCCAAGCGCGCCGTTACAAAAGTGCGTCAGGTCCCAGGCCCCCAGCCAACCTGGATTCTCAAGAAGCCTCTGCGGCTGGACGTGAAGGGCGACCGACCGTTGTACCAAGGTCCACTTCAACTGCTGCTGGGCCCAGAGCGTGTTGAGGGGGGATGGTGGCACCGGGTCAAGGATGCCGATGGCAACCAGCTCGCGCTGAATGTGGCGCGTGATTACTGGGTCGCGCTGAGCCAGCACGCCGGCGCCTTGTGGATTTTTCAGCAGCGATTGCCCAAGGACAACGCAGCATCCTGGTTCTTGCATGGACTGTTCGCGTAAACCAGAGCGCATGACATGTCCATATTGCCTGCCTATGCCGAGCTTCGTTGCCTCTCCAACTTTTCCTTTCTCCGAGGTGCAAGCAAGCCTGAGGAACTGGTTATACGTGCCAATGCGCTGGGGTACGCAGCCCTGGCGCTGACTGACGAGTGCACCATGGCAGGCATCGTGCGTGCACATGTGCAGGCCAAGGAGTGCGGGTTGAAACTGCTGGTTGGCTCTCAGTTCCAAGTAGACTGTGCCGCACAGAGTGAAATGGGGACGACTTTTAACCTGGTCGTCCTGGCGCGAAGCCTCAATGGGTATGGGAACCTGTGCGAGTTCATTACGCACTTGCGACGCACTACTGAGGCAAAGGGCACTTACCAACTTCGAGTTTCAAACATCGAAGGTGCTGCGTTGTCCGATTGCCTTGCGGTTGTATCCCCAGAGCGTGGCAGCACCGTCGAACAACTTGTGTCGCTGGGGCGTTGGACACTGCAGCATTTCATGGGGCGTTGCTGGATGGGGGTCGAGCAGCTTAGGATGCTAGATGACGAAATTTGGCTCCACAAGCTCAGGCACGCCAGCGAAGCCACAGCCATCAACCTGGTAGCGGTAGGCGACGTACACATGCACGTGCGATCACGCAAACCGCTGCAGGACGTCATGACCGCAATCCGCGTCTGCAAGCCACTTACAGAGTGCGGCCTGGACTTGCAGCAGAACGCAGAACGTCACCTGCGCACCCGGCTTCGCCTAGCCCAGACGTTCCCGCAAGAGTTAATGCAAGAGACCATCAATGTCGCCAACCGCTGCGAATTCTCTCTGGACGAACTGAAATACATGTACCCGCAGGAAGTTGTCCCTGCGGGCGAGACCCCTGAGTCCTATCTACGCCGAGTCACGTATGAAGGCGCCGGACGTCGCTGGCCCGGGGGCATGAATGCCAAGGTCCAGCACCAGATTGAGCACGAGCTCTCTTTGATTTGTGAGCTGAAGTACGAGCAGTACTTCCTCACCGTTTACGACATCGTGGCCTTTGCGCGCTCGCGCCACATTCTGTGCCAGGGCCGCGGCTCTGCAGCCAACAGTGCGGTCTGCTATTGCCTTGGCGTGACAGAGGTGGACCCTGCGCGAATGAGTGTCCTTTTTGAACGATTCATAAGCAAGGAGCGAAACGAGCCACCGGACATTGATGTGGACTTTGAACACGAACGCCGGGAAGAAGTCATTCAGTATCTGTACCAGAAGTACGGTCGTGACCGAGCTGCGCTGACCGGTGTGGTGATTTCATACCGTCCCAAGTCTGCGATTCGGGATGTCGGCAAGGCGCTGGGTTTTGACCTGGAAACGCTTGAGAAGCTCGCCAAGTCACATCGCCATTGGGATGGGCGGGAAGTTCATGCGGACCGTTTGGCGGAGCTGGGTCTAAGCATGGATGACCTCGGAGTCCAGCAACTGGTCGCCATCACGCGGCAGTTGATGAACTTCCCGCGCCATCTGTCACAGCATCCAGGTGGATTTGTGCTCACCCGCGGGCCACTGTCTCGCATGGTCCCCATTGAGGCGGCGTCCATGGAAGACCGTACGGTCATCGAGTGGGATAAAGACGACCTTGATGCCATGGGACTTCTCAAAGTGGACGTGCTGGCCCTGGGCATGCTCACGGCAATTCGGAAGTCGCTGGAATTTGTCAGTATGCGCCGTGGCTTTCAGTTCCAAATGCAAGACATCCCAGCAGAAGACCCAGACACCTACGAGATGATTTGCAAGGCCGACACGGTGGGTGTCTTTCAGATTGAGTCTCGTGCCCAAATGAGCATGCTGCCCCGTTTGCAGCCGCGCTGCTTTTACGACTTGGTCATCGAGGTTGCCCTGGTACGCCCAGGTCCTATTCAGGGTGGCATGGTGCATCCATATTTAAACCGCCGCCAAGGCAAGGAACTTGTTTCTTACCCCAGCGCGGCGCTGGAAGAAGCATTGGGCAGAACTCTTGGAGTGCCAGTGTTTCAGGAGCAGGTCATGCAAGTCAGCATTCTTGCAGCCGGCTTCACCCCCGGCGAAGCTGACGGATTGCGCCGGGCGATGGCAGCATGGAAGCGCAAAGGTGGGCTTGAGAAGTACTACGACCGTATCGTTGATGGCATGACAGCACGGGGATATGAGAAAGTATTTGCAATACAAATCTTCGAGCAAATAAAGGGTTTCAGCGAGTACGGATTTCCTGAGTCACATGCGGCCTCATTTGCCCTGCTGGTGTACGCAAGCTGCTGGCTCAAGCACAACGAGCCTGCTGCATTCTTAGCAGCAATGCTGAACTCACAGCCGCTGGGTTTTTATTCACCCAACCAGCTTGTTCAGGACGCCAAGCGCCACGGCATAGAAGTGCGTCCGGTTGATGTGATGCACAGCGATGTGGACGCCACGCTGGAAGACTTACCCCACAAGCCTGCGGTTCGTCTTGGGATGCGCTTGATTTTCGGGTTGAAAAGTACCTCCGCGCAGCGTATCGTCGAAGCCCGAGCTATCGCGCCGTTTGACGGTGCTGAGGATTTGTCTCGACGCGCGAACCTGGAGCAGCACGAAATGCGGCTCCTTGCCTGTGCTGACGCACTAGCCAGTCTGTCCGGTCATCGTAGGCAACAGGTGTGGGATGCCGCCGCCCTGCATGCACCACCGGAGTTACTGCGTGACGCCCCAGTGGAGGAAGACATTCTTGAGCTGCCGCAAGCGCCTGAAGGCGAAGAAATCGTTTTTGACTACTCAGCATTGGGGTTGACGTTAAGGCGCCACCCGATGGCACTTCTGCGGAACCGTTTGACTGCCATGCGTTACAAGTCGTCCGGAGAGCTGCATGGCCTTCCCAACGGGCGGCTGGTACGCACGTGCGGAATTGTCACTGTCCGGCAGCAACCGGCTACAGCAAACGGCGTCCTTTTTGTTTCTCTGGAAGACGAGGATGGATCAGTACAAGTGATTATCTGGAAATCAGTGCGCGATAAGCAGCGCTCCCAGCTCATGAATGCAAAGCTGCTTGGCGTGTATGGCACCTGGCAGCGTGAGGGCGAGGTACGCAATTTGATTGCAGGGCACCTGGTGGACTTAACGGAGCTGCTTGGGCGGCTGGCCGCCCCCAGTAGAGACTTTCACTGACTTATTTGCATATTCCAGGGTGACTTGACTCGTGAACAGACGCCCCTCGGTCAGAAAATGTCGGGTATGGAGAAAGCCGTAGACCCGCTTCGCAGCGG
>CAZDDK010000153.1:0-7934 GCA_964504185.1 uncultured Rhodoferax sp.
GGGTGACGACGGCCTTGTAGATGTTGCCCTTGCGCTGTTCGCGCCCTTCGATTTCGATTTCGTAGTCGAGGAGTTTTTGTCCATCGACAATGGCCAGGCGGCGTTCTTCAGCCTGCGTGGCGTTGATAAGCATCCGTTTCATGGATAGCGTCCTTCATCAGTTTTACATGCCCACAGTGGGCGCAGACACCTGGACTGACGACTGGAAACGCGGTGGAATTGCCGGAGAACTTCGACTCAAATGAGGTGTCGAAGCGTTGGCGCGTGGATGGGGACGAGGGGATGTGTTCGCGTGACAGCTATAATTTTCATAGCTACATGTGCCCGTTTTACGCGGGCTGGAGGCCGATTTGTGCCAAAAAGCGGCGCAAATACGCTCCGCAGGCATCCGGTAATCAGGCTCAACAGGACGAACATCTCGTTTCATTCCGTTCACAGACCGTGGGTCTGTGAACTGTGGGTATTCCGTATCAGTGTTTCAATTCGTCGTCTTGACCGGGCTGATCGCTGGCCATCACAGGCATTTGGCATGTGATTTGCAGGCAATTCAATCCGGCGGCATCGACCTTCCAGCGTGTCTGTGTATGGCGTGTGGACTAAACTCCAGACAAATCAACCACTTACAGCGCATCGCTAGTGAAACACATTATAGGGGGCAATCCAAAAGCTCCGCTGCCACAGGTTCAAACGCTGTCCGTTGACGAGGACGGTGTTGGCCAGCGCCTGGACAATTACCTGATGCGCCAGCTCAAGGGTGTACCCAAAACGCATATTTACCGCATCATCCGCAGCGGCGAGGTGCGGGTCAACAAGGGGCGTGCCAGCGCCGACACCCGGCTGAGCGCGGGTGACGTGGTGCGGGTGCCGCCAGTGCGTGTGTCTGAGCGTGCCACGGAAAAGGCCCAGGCCATGGCGATGCAGATTGCCGATCATGCCCCGGCCCGGGAATTCACCGTCCTGTATGAAGATGAGTGCATGCTGGCGATCAACAAGCCAGCGGGTGTGGCGGTACACGGGGGCTCGGGTGTCAGCTTTGGCGTGATCGAGCAGTTGCGCATGGCTCGGCCCCAGGCCAAGTTTCTGGAACTGGTGCACCGGCTGGACCGCGAGACCAGCGGCATTCTGCTGGTGGCCAAGAAGCGCAGCGCGCTGAACAACTTGCAGGACCAATTTCGCGCGCGTGAAACCGGCAAGACTTACCTGGCCCTTGTCCTGGGCCAGTGGCCTGCCAATAAGAAGGTGCTGGACAAGCCCTTGCACAAATACCTGTTGCCCGATGGGGAGCGCCGCGTCAAGGTGGTGACCAAGGATGATCCGGATGGCATGCCCTCTTTGACTCTGGTCAAGGTTCGTGCCGTCGGGGGCCAGAATGCGACCGATGCTCCAAGCGGCTACTCGTTGCTGGAAGTCACCATCAAGACCGGACGCACTCACCAGATCCGGGTACACCTGGCCAGTGAGGGCATGCCGATTGCGGGCGATGACAAGTACGGCGACTTTGTCCGCAACAAGTCCCTGGCCCGCGCCGGGACCCAGCCCGCGCTCAAGCGCATGTTCCTGCACGCCTGGCGGCTGCGCTGCCACCACCCTGCCAGCGGTGAACCGCTGGAACTGATGGCGGAGTTGCCGTCGGAGTTGGCCCAATTTGTGACCCAGGTGCTGCCGCACGCCGCCTGAAACCGGATTCCGCTATTCTTGCCACCATGTCCGCCATCCAGCCCCCCCGCACATCCCGCCGCTACGACCTGATTGCTTTCGATTGGGATGGCACTCTGTTCGACTCCACCGCCATCATCACACGCTGCATCCAGCGGGCGGTGGTGGACGTGGGCGGGCGACTGCCCTCCGACCAGGATGCGGCGTACGTCATCGGCCTGGGCCTGATGCAGGCGCTGGCCCACGCCGCCCCGGATGTGCCGCCGCAGAGGTACCCGGAACTGGGTGCGCGGTACAAACACCATTACCTGGCGCACCAGAACGACATCAGCCTGTTTGATGGCGTGTTGCCCATGCTGGCGGCGCTCAAGGCACGCAACCATGTGTTGGCAGTGGCCACGGGCAAGAGCCGGCGTGGCCTGAACGATGCCTTGCACAGTGCGCAATTGCACGGGCTGTTTGATGCATCGCGCACCGCCGATGAGACGGCAGGCAAGCCCGATCCGCTGATGCTGCGGGAGTTGATGCAGGAGCTTGGCGTGCCACCCGATCGGGTGTTGATGGTGGGTGACACCACACACGACCTGCAGATGGCCCTGAACGCCGGGTGCGACAGCGTGGGGGTGAGCTACGGTGCCCACGCGCACGACACGTTTTCCGCCTTGAATCCGCAATTTGTGGCGCACTCGGTGGCTGAACTGCATGCCTGGTGCGTGAACCACGCCTGAGGCGATGAATTCCTCCATGAATCCGATTGACGCGACCGCCATTGCCCTTTGCCAATCGACCGATCTGGTGAACAGCGGCGATGCCGTTCCGTTTGACGTGGTCTACTGCGGGCGCACCATGCGCGGCTTTGCCATCCGCTATGAGGGCACGGTGTACGGCTATCTGAATCAGTGCGCCCACGTGCCGATGGAGATGGATTACCAGCCGAACCGTTTCTTCGACAGCACCGGCCAGTACCTGATGTGCTCCACCCATGGTGCCATCTATCGCCCGCAAAGCGGCGAGTGCCGCGGCGGCCCGTGCCGTGGCGGTCTGGTCAAGATCGCCATGAGCGAGCAAGCCGGCGTTGTGCACTGGCATACTGCACCCAACCTCCAACCGATTGAATTGTGAAATGACTGAACCGAATCCTCCGGGCAACCCGGGTGTTGATGAAAAATTGCATTCAGCCCGCGATAAATATGGCTCTGATGCTACAAAAATTGAAGCAAACCCGAGTGGGGCACGCACCGACGCCGCCCCGGCTCCGGGGTGGGAGCGCGCCACGTTGGAGCAATTGGCGCTGGCGGTCATTACCGAGCAGCGCCAGGCGCGGCGTTGGCGCAACGGAATTCGCCTGGCATGGCTGGCGTTTTTTGTGGCCTTGCTCTGGCTGGGCATGGACCGCAGTGGCACGGCCGCAGATACCTCCACACCGCATACCGCGCTGGTCAAGATTGAAGGGGAGATTGCCTCGGGCTCCGAGGGCAGCGCCGAATTGATCGTCGCCGCCATGCGCAGCGCGTTTGAGGACCGCGGCGCGCAGGCCGTGGTGTTGCTGATCAATTCCCCGGGTGGCAGCCCGGTGCAGGCCGGCATCATCAATGATGAAATCCACCGCCTCAAGTCCCTGCACCACAAACCGGTCTACGCGGTGGTGGAAGAAACCTGCGCCTCGGCGGCCTATTACATCGCTGTGGGAGCCGACCAGATCTTCGTTGACAAGGCCAGCGTGGTCGGCAGCATTGGTGTGTTGATGGACGGCTTTGGCTTCACCGGCCTGATGGACAAGCTGGGCGTGGAGCGCCGGCTCATGACGGCAGGCGAAAACAAGGGTTTCATGGACCCGTTCAGCCCGCAAACGGAGAAGCAGCGTGTGTTTGCGCAGGCCATGTTGGACCAGATCCACCGGCAATTCATCGACGTGGTGAAAAAAGGACGGGGTGAGCGTCTCAAGGAAACGCCGGAGACCTTCAGCGGCCTGTTCTGGACCGGACAACAGGCCATCGACAAGGGGCTTGCCGATCAGCTGGGCAATCTGGATTTCGTGGCGCGCGAGGTGGTCAAGGCCGAAGACCTGATTGATTACACCCGCAAGGACAACGTGGCCGAACGTTTGGTCAAGCGCTTTGGTGCCGCGATTGGAGAAGGCAGCGTGCGCGCACTGCGCCAGGCACCCAGCTGGCGTTGAGCAGGTCCCTGCCTGCTCTGCTCATCGCCCGATGGCAAATACGCTAGGGGTATGGTTGTCCAGCGTC
Source organism: uncultured Rhodoferax sp. (assembly GCA_964504185.1). Classification (GTDB taxonomy): domain Bacteria; phylum Pseudomonadota; class Gammaproteobacteria; order Burkholderiales; family Burkholderiaceae_C; genus Allorhodoferax. The sequence goes on from CAZDDK010000153.1 coordinate 3,903, forward strand.
CAAGCCTTGTGTTTCCAGTGCTTCACCAGATCGCTGTGGCAGGTGGCGCTGTCCAGTGAAAGGCCGCTGGCGGTGGCCAGCCGCGTGTCGGGCGGCAGGGTTTGCAGCAGCGCCTGCAAGAGCGCGGTGTTGCGGTAGGGGGTCTCGATAAAGATCTGCGTTTGCCCGGTTTTGCGCGCCAGGGCCTCCAGCTCACGGATGCGCGGACCGCGCTCGACCGGTGTGCTGGGCAGATAGCCGACAAAGGCAAAACTCTGGCCATTCAGGCCGCTGGCCGCCAGGGCCAGCAGCAGCGACACCGGTCCTACCAGCGGAATCACGGGTACGCCCAATTCATGGGCCGCGCGCACTACAGAAGCGCCTGGATCGGCAATCGCCGGCATACCGGCCTCGCTTACCAGACCGATGTTTTCGCCCCGCAGCGCGGCCTGCAGCAATGGGCGGGCATCGAAATGGCCCTGGTGGTCGCCCTTTTTGTGCACGGCATGGGGCAGTTCCTGCAACTGCATATCCTGCAACGGTACGCGCAGCGGGTGGCTGGCGTGGATGCGCTTGAGATAAGCGCGGGTGGACTTGGCGTTCTCGCAGACCCAGTGTGTGAGCGTGGCCGCCACGGCCAGCGTTCCCTCGGGCATGACGCGGTCCAAGGGCACCGGGGCATCGCAGCCAAAGTCCAATGGTGCCGGCACGAGATACAAGGTGCCAGTTTGCGGGAGTGGGGGGCGGGCAGGGGGGGTCATGGCCGCAAGGCTCCCAGCAGTGGAATACCGGCTGCGCGCAGCATCTGGCTGGTGCGAATCAGCGGCAGGCCCACCAGGGCGGTGGGGTCGTCGTTGTCAATGGACTGCAGCAGGGCAATGCCCAGGCCCTCGCTCTTGGCACTGCCCGCGCAGTCATAGGGCTGCTCCAGGCGCAGATAGGTTTCGATCTCGTCGTCTTCCAGCGCTCGGAATGTCACCTTGACTGCCGCCAGGGATTGCTGGCAAAAGCCGCTTTGCAGGCAGACCACGGCCACCGCAGTTTGAAAAATGACCGTCTTTCCGCGCATCTGGCGCAGTTGCGCCACCGCGCGTTCGTGGGTGCCCGGTTTGCCCAACGCCAGTCCATCCAGGTCCGCGACCTGGTCGGATCCGATGACTACGCAATCCGGAAAGCGCTGGGCCACGGCCTGTGCCTTGGCCAGTGCCAGGCGTTGTGCCAGTGCGCACGGGGGCTCACCAGGCAGGGGGGTTTCGTCCACGTGGGGGGATTCCACGCCAAAGGGAATGCGCAGGCGCGCCAGCAGTTCGCGCCGATAGGCGGAAGTGGAGCCAAGCAGGAGTTTTCGATGGGATGTGTCAGGCATGGTCGGATTCTCTTACACTGCGCGCATGGTGCGACTCGACGTCGCTTCTGTAGCTGAACTTCTCAGCATGTTTTCAAGACAACCTCTCCTCTAGAGGAAGGTATGGGCTACGCCTTGGGCAAACCCATTTTTCATCGGTCATATCCTTGCGGTTTATGACCTCTGCAAAGCTCATAAGGCCCAGCAGTAGTTTCAAATATGGCCTTACCGGGTCAGGGTTTGTTGCGTCATGGCAACGTATTTGCATAAAGTTTGCAAATATTTTTGCCATAGTTTTGATGACACTCACCTTGCAGAGCGTGTACCGCTCTCTGTGTCTTGTTTCCTACCGAAACCACTCCTGGAACGGAGTGTCCTTCACCACACGTGCGTCCTGAGTAATCGGGGGGGTGCGGAGCTGTGGTTAAACGTCCCGTACGCAAGTACACAGTTTGCGCGCAAGCGTGTCCGACTGCCATAACAAGACTGGCAGGAGACGCGAAGGAATAGGGTATGGGAAATGTAATGTGAACTCTCGCTTGAACCGCCGTGAGCAGTAAGCAGCTTACGCTTGTCTCTCCCGCAAGGGAGGAGCTGCGGCCAAAAGGCACAAGGTCAGGATGCTGGTGTCATGCACCCTGCATCGTTCCCAAAACGACCTTCGGCGGATAGAGAGTCCCTAACCCCATCTTCTGGCTTGCCAGCCAGATGGACACAGAGGGAAACGAGGTAAGCCCCACTCATCGCCTGCGCCGTAAGGCGTAGGCAACCTGAGAGCAATCAAAGGCCATGATGGAGGGGGTAGAGGATTGAGCAAAAAGCGAATGGTTGTCTGTAATGGATGGCATAGGGGCTCTGCCCCGCGGTGAAAGCCGGCAGACTTGCTCAGGGTGCGACAGCGTAAAGCCGTTGCGACTTTTATACATCGGCCCAGAGGGTATTGACCCTCTGGGTCAGTGCCTTCTTCAATGGGTCACCTCACTGGAGAATGGTATGGAAAACGTCCTTACGGATGCTGCATCTTCAGGCGAATCAAAAGACTGGCATTCCATTGATTGGAAGTCAGTTCAATTGTTCGTCGGAAAGGCGCAGATGCGCATAGCGCAGGCAGAAACGGAGAGGGATTTTCGACGGGTTGCAAGACTCACTAGAAGCCTGCTCCGATCCTGGCAAGCCAAGGCATTGGCGGTCAGGAAAGTGACGGAGAACCGGGGGAAGCGAACGAGTGGCATCGATTGCGTCCATTGGGATACGCCAGAGAAGAAATGGAATGCGATAAGTTGTCTAAAGCCCCACGGATATCGGGCCCGTCCCCTACGGCGGGTCTATATCCCAAAGGCAAATGGAAAGGAAAGGCCATTGGGCATACCGACCATGAAGGACAGGGGATTGCAAGCTCTTTACTTGCTTGCACTGGAACCGGCAGTGGAGTGTGCGTCTGATCCGAATAGCTACGGCTTCAGGAAAGGGCGATCAACACATGATGCGCGGTCTCAGTTGTTTGTATCGTTATCCAAACAGGCTTCGGCCTCATGGGTTCTCGATGCTGACATCTCCGGGTTCTTTGACAACATCAACCACGAATGGCTGCTGAGTCATGTCCACATGGACAAAACGATGCTCAGGAAATGGTTGAAATCCGGAGTAGTTGACGCGGGTCAACTCCGGCGCACGGATGATGGCACGCCGCAAGGCGGCATCATTTCGCCGACGCTCGCGAACATTTGCCTCAACGGGCTGGAAACTGGACTTCAGCAATTCCTTCGGGAAAAACTAAAGACCAGAGGAGCCAAAGCAGCTGGGGTGAATCTGGTTAGATATGCAGACGATTTTGTGGTGACAGGACGCTCTAAAGAGTTGCTTGAAGACACAGTCCAACCATGGATAGTGGAGTTCTTGCGCGAGCGGGGATTAACACTGTCTGCGGAGAAGACACGCATCGTGCACATCGATCATGGCTTTGATTTTCTAGGGTGGAACTTCCGCAAATACGGGGGCAAGCTACTTATCAAACCGAACCTGAAAAACGTGAAAGCGCTTTATGGCAAGGTTAAGGAGATCATTGAAAAATCGCGGTCGAAAGATCCAGTAGAAGTGCTGATAAAGCGCCTGAATCCAGTCCTCAAGGGCTGGGCTCAGTACCACAAGGGAACGGTCGCAAAGCAGACCTTCAGCAAAGTTGACAACCTAATTTATTGGAAGTTGATGCGCTGGTGTCTGCGTACGCACCCTCGCAAAACCAAAGAGTGGGTGTATTCCCACTACTGGAAACAGTGCGGCTTACGCCGCCGGTTCGCAGGACTGCAAGACGATCCGTTTGGAGGTGATGAAAGAATACCGCTGCCGCTGTATTCCCTGGCTGACATGAAAATTGTTCGCCACATCAAGGTCAAAGGGGATTACAACCCTTTCCACACCGACGACGTTGCCTACGGGGAGAAACTGCGGGTGCAGCGAATGGGTGAAACCATTTGGAGCAACCAACGGGCATCTCTGTGGTACGACCAGCGTGGTAATTGCGCTCTCTGTAAGCAAGCAATAGACATAGCTGATGAACACATGGACGACCACCATATCGTCTATCGGCAGCTAGGAGGGAGTGATGCTCTCTCCAATCGGGTGCTGTTACACCCGATCTGTCACAGGCGTGTCCACGCCCTAGGAGTCTGTCGGACTTGAGTCAGACCGCCCCGAGGTTGGCGAATCAC
>CAZDDK010000154.1:0-7870 GCA_964504185.1 uncultured Rhodoferax sp.
GTCGGGTCGCGCTGGAAGATGTTGCGGTTGTCGCGGATCCACTCGCTCTTGAACAGGTCGATCTTGCGTTCCTTGGTGTAGATGCCATGCTCGGACAACACCAGCGGTGTGCCGCGGGTCTGCTCCAACAAGCCGCCGAGAAAACCCGCGTAGCCCGTGGAAGCGCAATGTGTCACACGCACGGGAATCAGCTCGCTGGCCACGCGTGCCAGCAGCCACAGAGGCTGGAACATGATGCGCACGGTCCAGAAAAAATCGACAAAAGAGGGGTCGCTGCAGTGGTCTCGGTACACACTGCAGATAATTTTCCAGGCACGCTGGCTGTAGAGGAAATCTTCCAGCCGCAGATTGCCACCGGGCCGCATCTCCAGTGCCACCTGGCGAAACACCTCCATGGTCTGGGGGTGGTCTGGCCCCTGGTGCAGGGCGTCGATCAGTTGGTCGATCAGTTTGAACGCTTGAGGGTCGCCGTCGCGCTTGGCGGGCTGGTAGTGCGCGTTCAGATTTTCGTACAGGTAGTGCTCTTCGAAATGCACCACGTTGTCGGGCAGTTGGTATTTGAATTCCTTGTAGTCCTCTCGGCGGCTGCCCAGAAACACGATGGCAAAACGAATCTCGGGGTAGGCGCGGATGATCTGGTTGATCCAGCTGGACACCCCACCGCTGACGTAGGGGAAAGTGCCTTCCAGCACCAGCGCTACGTCGGCGCTTTCGGCCTTGCGTGTGCTCATGGACCGCTCCAGTAGTCCACTACCGGGCGCAGGCGAGGCAGGGCACTCCACTGGCCCAGCTCCTGCATCAGCGCATGGGCTTGTGCAAAATCCTTGCGGTCAAAGCACAGCTCGGCCTGGTAGGGCAGCACGCGCGTGGCTGGTAGACCCAACTCGCGCGCTTGCGCATAGGCCTGCGCCGCTTCGTCGGGGCGTTTTTGTTCGTGCAGCAGGCGGCCGCGCCGCAGGCATAGTTGTGCGTTGTCGGTTTGCTCGGCCAGTACCCAGTCGCAATACCGCAGCGACTCCTTGATGGCATGCTTGCGCAGGTCCCCCTGGACCAGCTCCTGGTAAATCAGTTCCCAATACAGATCGGACAGGCGCTGCGCTGATTCCAGGGTACGGAGGGCTGCGTTGCCTGCCGCCTCCTGTGCAGCATGCAGCGTGCTCAACTCCGCATCGATGCTGCTGTTGACACGCTTTTCCAGCGTGTCCAGCATGCCGTAGGCGAGCAGGCGCAGGTCTTCGCTGGGGTCGCTCAGCACCGTGCGTAGCAGCGGCGAGGCGGTGCGCCCTGACACGTATTGCAATGCCACCATGGCACGCAGGCGCGATTGGATGGGCGCGTGGATGTTGCCCAGGAAAGAGCGCAGACCCGCATGGCGAAAATGGCCCTGGCGGCGCTGATGCTGGTCGAATTCAGGCATTTGCAGCGACTCGAAATCTGTATGCGTGGCGGGCTTGCGGTACAACCGAAGCACCAGTGCCGCCGCCAGTACACCGAGAAAGCCTGCAATCGGAACGGCATAGCTGCAGACCATCATCAGCAAGACGATAGCCAGGCGTGGCCGGGCCTGCCGGGTGGACAGCAGCGGAAACAGGAACAGCGACAGCATCACGCAGGCCAGGGCATGCACCAGCAGGTAGCTGGCCAGCGCGCTGTCCGTCTGCCCGCCCAGGAGCAGCGGGCCGCTCCAGGCGCCCAACTCCAGCAGTACGGCGGCGATGCCGAGTTTGAGGTTAATCATGGGCCAGGTCGTGAATGCGTTGAAGCACCGACAGGGGGTTGTTGCTGTCCAGTGGCAACACATGCGGGAACACCCCGGCAGCGGCCAGTGGTTGGTTGCCTTTCTGTTGTGACCAGGTTTCCAGTCGCTGGATATAGCCCTCCGCCGTAGCTGTATCGCCCAGCGGCATCAAAACGGCCAGAACCTGGCGCTCTGGAGTGGTAATCAACCAGTTTTCGTCCAGCTCGCGTTTGAGGCGCTGGATTTGCTGGGGCAGGTCGCGTGCAATGGCGCGTGGCAGAAATTCCAGCGCCACGATGATGCTGGGAACCCGTGTGCTGGCGCGGATGTGCGAAAGGCGCTGGGCTTCGAAGGCAAACGGGGCCGGGCAGTCGGGCAGTACCTGCAGGATGGGGTGTGCCAGCGCTTGTATCGAGAGGCCGTCGGTGTAGTACCCCAGGAGCAGGTTGATGGTCTGCAGGTTTTCTGTCTGCAGCGAGAAAAAGGGCATCTTCTCCACCAGCAGCAGGCCGTACAGCTCGCCGCCCAGGTCCAGCAGCGGGGCGGCCACCAGGTAGCGGCTGTGCTGCTGCGTGGACAGCACCTCGTTGATATGGCACAGCTTGCGGGTTTCGATGGCCTGTTGTACCAGGGGGTCGCTTTCGAGCACCTGCAGGGGCGTGCCCAGGCTGGCAAGTGCCTGCGTGCGCAGTTGCTCGTCCACCACGGGACACAGTGCAGCGGTCTCCAGTTGGCAGTACTGGGCCAGCAGCCGCAGGAGCGTCTCGGGCCCCTGCGCATCGCTGCCCACTTCCTGCAGGGTGGAAAGCGCGTCGCGCATGGACATGGGACGGCCGATCAGCTCCTGCTCCAGGCGATCGTGCGACAGGCGCAGCAGGTAGTACTGGCGCACCAGGTGTTCCAGACGCTGGTCCAGGTAGAGTTGCAATGTTTCGGCGCGCCGGGTGCGGGCCTGCCACAGGCTGGAGAATTCGCCCACCAGCATTACCAGGATCAGTCCGCCCAAGAAGAAGAGTTGGGGAAAAGCGTCGTAATGGCCCACGTTGAAGGCCAACCAGCCCGCTAGCAGCACGCTGGCGCCGCCCAGGCCTGCCAGGGGCCCATACCGCAGGGCCAGAATCACTGGCGCCAGCCACGACCAGGGGAATGCCGCCGCACTCCAGAGCGGATCCAGCGGGTTCCAGGCAAAACCGAGCGCCAACGCAATCAAGGGGAGTAGCAGCGTCTCGCCCAACATCACCCAGGGCCGGATGTCCGTGGCAGCCAGCTTCCCCAGCAGGGCGGCGGGCCAATGCGCGGGTCGATGCGTCAGAGGTGCGGACGATTCAGAGCCTGCCAGTTGGCGGCGCGGTGCGGGTTTTTCGGATGGACTGGTCATGGGCAGCGAAAACAGGCGTCAGCGGGCGCCCGACAGGCCTGACTGCAACAGGTCGCGGATCAGCTTTTGCGCTACGGCCGAGAGGGCTTCACGGCTCCAGCCGCTCTTGCCGCCCGTGCCGCTCCACAGAATGTCGCCGGAAGCCACGTCGATGATTTGCAGCGTCACACCGGCGGCGGGCTCGCCGTCCACGCCCACCTTGTAGCGCCATTCGTCCACCGCGCCGGTCAGCGCGTAGCGCGCCTGGCGTTCGCGGGCCCAGTCCAGGGCTTCCTGCTGACGCTTGCTGTCCCCGGCATCAAACAGGGCCTCCTGTTGCGGGCCGGTTTCATAGCGCAGCACCTTGCCCACGCCCTGGGCGTGCAACAAGGCCTGTGCGATGGCTTCGGCGCGGTTGCCCGCCAGCGGTGTTTCCGTGTGGTTGGCAAATGGCAGGACGACCCAGCTCGCCTGGCGTTCCAGCGCGGGCGCTGCGCCGCGGTCCATGGTGGAGCAGGCCGTGAGCAGCAGCAGGGTGCAGCCCAGGAACAGGGCGTGCAGGCGTCGCAAAGCGGTGGTGTGGTGGTGGTGCATGGTTTTCCTCATGGAGCCGGGTGGGCAGTTAGAAATGAAGACGGTAGGTCAGTTGCAGGTCGCGGGTGGTGCCTTGGGCCTGGATGCCGGACTTGGACTGGCCCCAGCTCAGGCTCAGGTGGTCGACACCCCATACGCTGCCCGCCATGCCCAGGCGTACGCCATAGCCCGGGCCCAGCCGGCTGTGCCAGGTGCGGCTGATGCTGGCAAAGGGGCGCAGAGCGCGCGTGTAGTCCTGCGCGTAGCGCATGTTGGTGGACAGTTCGATGCCATAAAAGCGGAAGTTGTCGGGCAGGAAGTAGTCTGGCCCCAGCTCTGTGGTGTCTGGGGGCAGAAAACCCTGCACGCCCAAGCGGGCCGGGTCCATGCCCGCAAGATCTCTGCGCCGGTAGGCATGGGTGGACCAGAAGGCACTCCATTCGAGCGATGGCGCGTCCTGGCGATAGGTGTGGGTGTACTGAAGGGTGCTGTGCTGACCGCTGCCCAGCTCCATGCCCGTCTGGAGTTCGTATCGCTCGCCTGCGTGTGTGAGCGAGAACTGGTCCTGGCGTGTGGCCTGGTAGCGCAGGCTGGCGGCCGCGCGGCTTTTCATGCCTGCCACGCGCAGCGCCAGACTTTCTTCGCTGGGCAGGTGCACGCCGATGTCGGTTTGCAGGCTAAGGCGGTTGTCCAGGCGCTGCTCGTGCGAGAGCTGCAGGGGCGTGGTTTGCAAGAACCCCTGGCGGCTGGCGGCATACAACACCGTCTCGCCATCAAGGTGCCTCCAATGCAGGCGGGCTTCCAGTAGCTTCTCGCTGGGGGGCGTGCGAATGACGACAGGGGTGGTGGCTTGGCGGCGGATGCTGCCAAAGTTCAGGTCGAGCGCCATCCGGGGGCTCAGCGCCAGGTGCAGCACGGCATCGGCGCGCTGCTCGTCCATGCCGCCCAGTTGCGCGGCCGTTACCCGGGTGCCTGCATGGTCGCTGAAGGCCAACAGGTTCTCGGTCAGTTGCAGGTGCAATGGCGCATCGTCGTGTTGGTTGTTCTGGGTCTCGAAGGCGGCAGTCTGGGCCAGGCGCACGTCGTGCGCCGCAGCGGCTGCGTTGATGCGGTCGTAGCGTGGCAGCCGTTCATCGAAGGTTTCCAAAAGCTGCCCACTGGCGGCCCTGTCGTTCTCTGCCAGGGCGACGGTGATCTCGGCCCACAACGGTCGGTTGGCGCGCAGGCTGTGGCTGCGTGCGTACTGGTGCCACAGGAAGCCGCGCTCGGCCGTGTATTCGCCTGCGTCCTGTAGCCAGCCAATGGCAGTTTCTGCGGCGGCGTTGGAGAAGTTGCCCCGGGCGTCCCGGTCCAGGCGCAGCAGTTCACGCAGCACATCAATGGCGGCGTCGCCAGGGCGCTGCGTGAGCATCAGGCGCGTGCGGGCAATGCGCCGTGTCTGGTCCAGTCCTGCATCGGTCAGCCAGATCTTGCGGGCCTGGGCACGCGTCAGGCGCGTGCCGCCCTGGCCCTCGCGGACTGTTTGCCATTCGTGCGAGAGAAGATGGCGCCGCAGGCGCCAGGCGCGGTCCGCCTGCTGGTTCTGGTCCAGGGCATCGGCATAGTTCATGAGCCACAGAAAATCGTTCTGGTGGGCCTTGAAGCGCGGCGTCAGGTAGCGGTCCAGCGCCGTCTGTGGCAGTGACAGCGCCTGGTAGGAAGATGCCAGCGCATCGTGCACATCTTCGGAGCGGCTCCACTGCTGTTCGTGCGTTGCCAACAGCGTGCGCAGCGATACCGTGTCGTTCCCGTCAATGAACAGCCATAGCAGCGCCTGTTGCATGTCGGTGGATTGGGGGCTTGCGCGCAGGCCCGCTTCATACAGGCGGCGCGCCTCGGCCATGCGGCCCTGGTTTTGGTGCCAGGTGCCGACCAGGCGCAGAAATTCTGGGCTCTTCCACAGGACGGCCAGTGTGTCCCGACTGGCCAGCGCGCCGGATTCCAGTGGTTTGAGCAGGCGGGCAAAGGAGTCCCAATGTCCGCGTCCGGAATAGAGGGTCAGCGCCTGCAGCAGGTGGCGGGGCTGGTGGTATCGCTCCCAGGCATGGGCTGACACCTTCGCCGCTTCCAGAGGAAAGTCCAGTAGCAGCATGCGGATCAAGCCGTCGTAGTCACCGACGTCGATGTCTTGGGTCTCCAGCAGCTTGCGGTAGGCCGCGATGGCCAGCGGGGCGCGCTGCCGACTCTCGGCCAGTTGCCCGGTCAGGCGCCAGAAATCGGTGGCTACTTCTGGTGAGGGTGTTTGTTTTTGGGCGGCTTCCAGCCATGCCAGGCCTTCGTCCGGGCGTCCCTGGGTGAGTGCCAGCACGGCGGCACGCATGGCGCGCTCGGGGGTGGCCTGCCCAGGCTGTGGCAGCAGGCGGCGCCAGCTTTGCAGGGCAATATCGGGCTGACCGGCGCGCTCGGCCAGATGGGCCAGGATTTCCAGGGTGGCCGGGGTGCGGGCGTGCTGCTGCAAGTAGTCCAGTGCGGGTTGCGGTTCGCCCAGTCGTTCGTAGGTTTGCACCAGTGCCTGGATGAGCGGCAGATCGTCGGGCTTTCTGCGCAATTGGTGGTGCAGTGCCTGCACCAGGGCCGCGTCGTCGAACTGGCCCGGGGCCAGGCGCAACACGGCTTGCCAGGCGGATTCCTTCTGGGTCTGGCGGGCTACGGCCAGCCAGTTTTCCAATGCGACGTCCAGGCGCAGCGTCCATTCCGAAACCTGGGCCAGCCGCTCACGCCATACCAGGCTGCCCGGGTTTTGCTGTACGGCAGCCCGGGCGACGGCCCAAGCGTCTTCCAGGTTGCGGTTTTCGAGGAAAACTGTGTAGCCTAAGGTGTAGGTCTTTTCATCAAACGGCAAGCCTGGGGCAGGCGGTGCTTTGCGTGGTGCATTTTGTGCCACGCGCACCAGGACGGGAGCGGTACCTGGGTAGCCGCTCGATGCGGCCCATGGACTGGCGAGCAAATGCGCTCCATCGTCGTAGCGGGGGGGCTGCGACGCATGGGACTGCGAGGCTTCGCGCCACGCCACCTTGCGCATGCGGGCTGCGGATTGCGGGCTGTCCTGACCCTCAGCCGCAACCAGCGTGGTGTGGTTTTGCCACTGTTGCAGCAGTGCCAGTTGCAAGAGGCGGCGGACGTAGCGCTCGGCAACATCGGGCCTGCCTGCAGCGCGGGCCAGTTCGGTCAGAAAAAACAGAATATCCCGGTCGCCGACGAGGGCGCCCAGTTCACTTTCAGCCAGTTCGAGCGCAGCCAGGGGCTGGTTACCCGACTGCAGCGCGCGTACGGCGGCCAGGTACAGGCGTTTGGCGTCCTGCGGCTCGGTGGTGGCCTTGCGCGCCAGCAAGTAGAACTCGGAGCAGCTGGTGTAGTCCGATACGGCCAGTGCCTGGCGTGCGGCTTGCTCGTAAAACTGCGCTGTTTCGCGCGGGGTGCGCTGCTCGGCCGCCAGCTTGCTGTTGAGCGCAATGCCCAGGGCGGGTTCGTTGAACTGGGCCGCGAGGGCGGCCAGGCGCCGCTGTTGCCCTGCGGGCCAGGTTTCGCGCGACAGGGCGTGAAGCTGTAGGCGCAGCGTTTCTTTCAAGGCGGTGCGGCGCGCCTCGTCTTTTTCGGGGGTGCGCTGGAACTCGGTATACGTCAGTTCCCACAGCACCCACAGTGCGTCGCGGTGAATTTCCGTATCGGTGGAGTCCAGTGCGGGTTGCAATGTGGCGCGCGCGTCGGCGGCGTCGCCATTGGCCATCTGGCGCTGTGCCAGCAGCAAGCGCAGTTGCGGGTTGTGCGGGTCGCTGCGCAGCAGGTTGTCCACGTAGTTGAGCGAGAGCGCCGACTCGGTCGTCTCTGCCAAGCGCCGCTCCAGATCTTGGCGCGGGTACAGCAGCCACAGGGCAACGCAGACCATCGCCGCCATCAGGACGATCAGCCAACCGGGCGCCAGGACCGGGCGCTCAGCGTGCAGGGCAGTGGAGCTGGATTTGAGCACGGGCATCTTGGAGCTTGAAATACTGCACCCCGGGCGGGGCCGATGGGCCTGCAGGGATGGGCGACAGGATGCGCTGGTTGGCGCGCACCTCGCATTGGCTGGCGGCCGCCAGTGCAAACTCCAGCGGCACATGGCCCTGGAGTTCAAATTCAAGACGCTGCCCCTGGGCTGACCGTGCCCAACTGCCCAGGCGCCC
>CAZDDK010000155.1:0-764 GCA_964504185.1 uncultured Rhodoferax sp.
CGATGTGGGCTTTGCCATCTGGCACGAGGGCAAACTCATTGAACACTGGCGCCGCTGTGAAGACCCGTTGCTGCAAGCCAGCCTGAACCAGCGCCTGGGCGACGTGCTGGGCGCAGATTTCATCGCGCAATCGGTTGCCGTCGATTGGCGTGCGGCCAGTGACACTTCGCGCGCCCTGCGCATCTGGGGCCGGGTCGGCATTCCGGACGCCGCCCGCTCGCGGGCTGACCAACAGTTTTGCTACGTGAATGGCCGCTTCGTGCGCGACAAGGTCCTCACCCACGCCGCCCGCAGTGCCTATGAAGACGTGCTGCACGGCCACCGCCAGCCGGTCTACGCGCTCTACCTGGCCATGGACCCGACCCGGGTGGACGTGAACGTCCACCCCACCAAGATCGAGGTGCGCTTTCGCGACAGCCGCGAAGTGCACCAGGGCGTTCGCCACGCCATCGAAGACACGCTGTCCACGCCGCGCGCGGGGCAGGCAGAAGCTGCACACCCCGCTCCCCCAGTGCCCGCAACTTTAGAGAAAAATGCCCCTCTAGCCCGCACAGAATATGCGCAGCGCGCTATGAATTTCGCAGCGCCAGACGACTCAGTCGGCCACCGCGTCAGCGACATCAGCCTGCTCTGGCAGCGCGACACCAGCGCCAGCGCGAGCTCCAACGCATCCGGCGGCGGGGGGGGCGAGCGGGGGTGGGCGGGGCAGGGGGGGGCCGCACACCCGGGGGGGGGCACCGCGCGCAACGCGCAGTGCCCATGCG
>CAZDDK010000155.1:774-7861 GCA_964504185.1 uncultured Rhodoferax sp.
CCGGGGCGGGGGCGCCTTCGCTTTCTGCGCTGTTCCCGGCGTAGCCCGCAACGGGGGGGGGGCCCCGGGAGCCAACCGCTCGCCCGCCCCGCCGCCCCACCGGCAACATCAGCACCGAGGACGCCAACCCCATCTGGCCCCTGGGCCGCGCCCTGGCCCAACTGCAAGGCATCTACATCCTGGCCGAAAACGCCCAGGGTCTGGTGATTGTGGACATGCACGCCGCCCACGAACGCATCGTCTACGAGCGGCTCAAGACCCAGATCCACCGGACCGCGCCCGACGGCACCATCCACCCCCTGGCCAGCCAGCCCCTGCTGATTCCGGCCACCTTTGCCGCCACGCCCGACGAAGTGGCCACCGCCGAGGCCCACGCCACAACGCTCACCACGCTGGGCCTCGAAATCAACGCGTTTTCACCCAGAACCCTGGCCGTGCGTGCCGTGCCCACCACGCTGGCACAGGGCGACGCCGTGGAACTGGCGCGCAGCGTGCTGGCCGAACTCAGCGCCCACGACGCCAGCACCGTCATTCAACGCGCGCAGAACGAGCTGCTGGCCACCATGGCCTGCCACGGCGCGGTGCGTGCCAACCGGCGGCTGACCCTGGACGAAATGAACGCCCTGCTGCGCCACATGGAAGCCACGGAACGCAGCGACCAGTGCAACCATGGCCGCCCCACCTGGCGCAGCTTAAGCCTGCGCGAGATCGACACCCTTTTCCTGCGGGGCCGCTAGCCAGCACCTGTGAAAACCCACCACTTTGTCCAACTGCTCGCCCTGTCCGCGCTATGGGGCGCGTCCTTCATGCTGATCCGCATCGCCAGTCCGGTGCTGGGACCCAACGTGCTGGCAGCCCTGCGCATTGGGTTCGCCACCCTCACGCTGGGCTTCCTGATGCGCGCCCTGCGCCACACCTGGCCCCGTGGACACTGGAAAGAGCTGGCGCTGATTGGCCTGCTCTCGGTGGCCCTGCCCTTCTTGTTATTTGCCTGGGCCGCCCTGCACCTGCCAGCCGGGTACAGCGCGCTGTTGAACAGCACGGCGGTGCTGTTTGGCATTTTTGCCTCCGTCTGGATGAAAGAAGACAGCCTGAGCGCACGCAAGCTCGTGGGCAGCGCGATCGGCTTTGCCGGGGTGGCACTGATTGTGAGTCTGGGGCCGGTGGAGCCCTCGCCCACGGTGGCGCTGGCCGCGCTGGCCTGTGTGGCCGCATCGGCATGCTACGGCGTGTCCACCCCCTTGATGAAACGTGCCTTGAGCCGCATGGAGCCCCTGCAAATCACAGCGGGCCTGCACCTCACCGCCCTGTTGATGCTGCTGCCCGGTGCCACATGGAGTTGGCCCGCCGCGCAATTCACCCCCGCCGCGTTGGGTGCGGCCGCGCTCATGGGCATGGTGACATCGGGCATTGCCTACTGGCTGCACATCCGCATCCTGGCCCACGTGTCGCCCGTGGCCGCGATGAGCCCGACCTTCATGATTCCGGTGTTCGGCGTGGCCTGGGGCCACCTCTTTTTGGGGGAGCAGCTCAGCACCAGCATCTTCGCGGGTGGCGCGCTCGTCTTGCTGGCCTGTGCGCTGGTCACCGGCTTTAACCCCTTGCAGCGGTCGCGCCGGTAGGGTCTGGTCCAAGCCCGAGAGAATCTGAAAAGTTTTTTTGTCCCACCGTCAACGGCTTGCAATCACCCCCCGTTGTGGAGGTGTCTCCGGTTTTCGGAGTCGCACAAAACGCTTTGAAAGGCACTGAAAATGAGCAAGATTCTCGCCACCCTGATCGCCGGATTGTTTGCCGCTAGCGCTTTCGCGCAAACCGCCGCGCCTGCTGCCCCCGCAAAGCCCGCCACACCTGCTGTGACAGCGACCCCGGCACCCGCAGCAGCCGCTGCGCCCGTGGCGACTCCCGCGCCCGCTGCTGCGCCTGTCGCACCCGCCAAGGCCGAAATGAAGAAGAAAGCCAAGACGGCCAAGAAGGCCGCCGCCAAGAACGCAGACGCACCCAAGTAAGCTGCCCAACACCGCTCGCAATCAGCCCGCCACTGGCGGGCTTTTTCTTGCCCGCACGCTGTTGCCTTGCCCTGCTGCAGGATGGGGTACCCGCACCGATCTGAGATACTGCGCCGCATGACCCGCTCCACCCAACACCCAAGGCAGCCCCATGAGCATCTTTGACCGGTTCTGGGGAACCCCGAAGAAGCCCGAGGCCCCAGCCGCCCCCGCCCCGCAGACGGCACCCGCTGACCTGGGCAGCGCGACAACCGACCGGCGCAACCGCAAACGCAAAAATGCCCGCCACGGTGCCACGGCGCTGATCATTGATGACTCGGCCACGGTGGTGGCGGCACTGCGCAAAATCTTGCGCTCTGCGGGCTACGTCACGCTGGAGGCGATGGACGCCGAGCGGGGTCTCGAAATCACCGCCCGGGAGAAGCCCGACCTGATCTTTCTGGACATCATCTTGCCGGGCATGAACGGGTTTGGTGCATTGCGGGCCATCCGCAAGGACCCGGCCACCCAGCACATCCCGGTCATCATGATCAGCGGCAATGAACATGCCACCGAGCAGTTTTATGCCGACCGCATCGGTGCCGATGACTTCATGAAGAAGCCCTTCTCCCGCTTTGAGGTCTTTGCGCGGATTGAAAACCTGCTGGACGCCCAGCGCGTGCCGCGCCGCAAGGGGGATGCCAGCCACGATTCGGTGCCCCATCGACCGGCTCCGCCCAGCGATCCCATTGCGGGTGCGACCGCGGGAACCGCCCCGGAGACTGCGCAGCCGGGCGCAGGCCGGTGGTCCGCGCTGGATGCCCGCAAGGAACTGACCGCGATGGGCCTGCAGTACTTTGATCCGGTCCAGTTCTTCGCCGCGATCCGTCGGGGCGACCTGCTGGCCGTGGAATTGTTTCTGGCCAGCGGTGGCGTAGCGGTCCACGAGCCCATGAACGGCCAGACAGCGTTCACGTTGGCAACGGACATCGGGCGGGTGGACATGGTGCGCCTGTTGCAAGCACCCGCGCCTGTGGCAACGGCTGCTTGAATCCACACCCCTGACTATCCCTGTTTGCCACCGTGGTATCGGAAAAGTCGCTAGAAACGCAGGACAATAGCCCACGCACAATCCATCCAAACAAAAATCCGCAAGGGAGAGATGTCCGTGTTCAAGTTCTTTCGCAACAGCACACCCAAGCCGCCCGCACCCGCACCAACACCGGCCCCCGCCCATGCGGAGGGGGCATTCCACGACAGCATCCCTGCGCCCATCGGGGTCAAGCGCGAGCTGATCAAGGCCGCCTTTCACGACACCCTGCACCACCACGGCATTCCCCACGAATGGCTGGCCTGCGAAGTGGTCACCGTGGCACCCACTGCCGGGGAGGAGACACTGCAGATTCAACTGGTGCTGATGCAATGGCAGGAAACCTTTTTGCGCTACGGCCTGGCGCTGGAGCAGCTTTTGCGGCGCGAGATTGACCGGTTGGACACCGCACCCGAGCACGCCCGCTACCAGATCGTCTGGCGCATTTCCCCAGACTGCGGCTGCCCCTTCAAGGTCATGCCCCCCGCACGCATCTGGCATGCTCAGACTACTGCGGACGTTCCCTCGCCCGATGCACCGGATCCGATGGACCGTCGCAAAGCGCCGCGGTCCGATCCTGACGACGACTACCAGCCCACCCAGCTGACCCGGCTCTGATGGGTGCAATGGGGGAACCGGTCCGCACCGAAATCCGCGCGCTCTGGCAGCTGGCCTGGCCCATTTTGGTGGGGCAGCTGGCCAATGTTGGCATGGCGGTGGCCGACGTGGCCATGGCCGGGCACGCCTCCGCGCAAGACCTGGCCGGGGTGGCACTGGGGTCCTCCGTCTGGATGATCGTGGTCGTGACCCTGATGGGGGTGATGATGTCGGTCAACCCCACGGTGGCGCACTACGTCGGCGCAGGCCAGTTTGACCGGGTACCCCATGTGGTGCGCCAGGCGCTGTGGAAGGGCCTGGGTGTGGGCGCGGTGGCCTTTGTGCTGGCCAATCTGGCGGCACGGGTGTTTGACACCATGGAGCTGGAGCCTGCCGTGCGCGGCATTGCCGTGCGCTTTGTGCACATCACCAGCTTTGCCCTGCCAGCGTTTGCGCTGTACCGCGTGCTGTATGGCTATAGCGCCAGCCTGAACCAGACCAAGCCCATGATGGCCATTGCCCTGGCCGCCTTGTTGCTCAACGTGGTCTTGAACTGGCTGCTGATCTTTGGCAACCTGGGCTTCCCCAGCCTGGGTGGCGTGGGCTGTGCCTGGGCCACCATGGTCTGCATCTGGTTCAACCTGGGGGCCCTGTTGTGGTGGATGCGGCGCAGCCCCGACTACCGCAGCACCTGGCCGTTTGCGCGCTTCGAGTGGCCACACCGCGAGAAAGTGGGCAGCCTGCTCAAACTGGGCCTGCCCATCGGGGTGACCTATTTTGCCGAGGCCAGCGCCTTCAGCCTGATTGCGCTCCTGGTGGCGCACTTTGGCAGCACCCAGGTGGCGGCCCACCAGATTGCGCTGAATTTTTCGTCGCTGACCTTTATGTTGCCCTTGAGCCTGGGGCTGGCCCTGCTGACCCGCGTGGGCCAGGCGCTGGGGGCGGGGGACGCGGGGGCCGCCCGGTTTCGTGCCACAGTGGGCGTGGCGCTGTCCATTGGGCTGGCGGTGCTGTCGGCCCTTCTGATGGCGGTGTTCAACCACGGCATTGCCGCCGCCTACACCAGCGATGCCCAGGTGGCCACTGCGGCGGCCAGTTTGCTGTTGATGGCGGCGTTGTTCCAGGTGTCGGACGCGGCCCAGGTGTCCACCAGCTGCGCAATCCGGGGCTACAAAGTCACGCGTTCGCCCATGGTCATCCACCTGACGGCCTTCTGGGGTTTTGCCTTGCCGCTGGGCTGCGTGCTGGGGTTGGCCCCGGATTGGTCGCCCTGGCGGCCCGCCCAGGCCCTGCAGGCCCAAGGCTTCTGGATTGCCCTGGTGGTGGGCCTGACAGTGGCTGCGCTGTGCCTGGGTTATTTGCTGCACCGGGTGGCGCAACGCCATGTGAATGAAGCCCACACTGCGACGACTGTCTGAGCCCATGCCCTCCCGCAGCCCGCACTCCACCATGCACCCGGCACTGATTGTGCTGACCCTGGCACTGATGCTGGGCCTGCAGCCCATCACCACCGACCTGTACCTGCCCGCCCTGCCCGGCCTGACGCAGGAGCTGGGTGCCAGCATGGGGCAGGCGCAGCGCACGCTCACCGCCCTGCTGCTGGCGTTTGGCGTGTCACAACTGGTGTGGGGCCCGTTGTCGGACCGGTTTGGGCGGCGGCCTGTTTTGCTGGTCGGCTTACTAGCCTATGTGGTGGCCTCCATTGGCAGCGCGTTTGCACCCACCATGGACCAGCTGATCCTGTGGCGCACCCTGCAGGGCGCGGCCATGGGCGCAGGGGTGATGTGCGCCCGCGCCATCGTGCGCGACCTGTACACCCCGGCACAAGGGGCCAGCGTCATGTCCAAAGGACTGAGCGGCCTGGGAGTGATTGCCTGCCTGAGCGCGCCGCTGGGTGGGTTGCTGACGGCGCTGTTCAGCTGGCATGTGGCACTGCTGGCGCTGGCGGTGTTTGGTGCCGTGGGGCTGGCGGTGGTGGCGCTGCGTTTTGAAGAAACCGTGCCGCACAAGAACCCGCACGCGCTGCAGCTCTCCACCCTGGTGCGGACCTGGCTGGGCATTGTGCGCAACCCCACCTTCTGGGCGTTTACCGCGCTGTCCACCTTTGCCTACAGCGGCCTGTTTACCTTCCTCGCCAGTTCCTCGTTCGTGTTCATCCGCGTGCTGGGCCTGTCCGCCCAGCAGTATGGGCTGGTGATGTTCGCCAACTCCTTTCTCTACATTCTGGGCACATTTTTGTGCCGCCGCCTGCTGGTGCGCTTTGGCGTGCGCCGTACCGTGGCCATTGGCGGTGCGCTGACGTTGGGCGGTGCCGCCACCATGGCGGCGCTGAGCCTGGCGGGTGTGCAATCCGTGTGGGCCATCGAGATCCCCTTTGGCCTGTTCATGCTGGCCCACGGTATCCACAACCCCTGCGGACAAAGCGGCGCTGTCGGCCCCTTCCCGCAGGCGGCGGGCGCGGCTTCCGCCCTGAATGGTTTTTTGGCCATGGTCAGCGCCTTTGCCACTGGCCAATGGCTGGGCACGCACATGGACGGCACTACCGCCCCCCTGGTCTTTGGCATCTTTTTTTGGGCCGTGCTCATTGCGCTGAGTGCCTGGACCCTGGTTCAACGCCATGGCCGACTCTGACGCCCTGCCCCTGCACATCTGCCTGGCCGGCCCCACCGCCAGCGGAAAGACCGCGTGCGCACTGGCGATTGCCCGCGAACACGCCTGCGAAATCATCAGTGTGGACTCGGCCCTGGTCTACCTCGGCATGGACATTGGCACGGCCAAGCCCAGCGCCGCCGAACTGGCACAGGTGCCACACCACCTGATCGACATCCGCGACCCGCTGCAGGCCTACAGCGCCGCCGAGTTCGTGCGCGATGCCACGCAGCTGATCCACGACATTTCTGCGCGCGGCAAGCTGCCCCTGCTGGTGGGCGGCACCATGCTGTATTTCAAGGCGCTGTTCGACGGCCTGGACGATATGCCCGCCGCCAACCCCGCCATTCGCGCAGAACTGGAGGCGCAGGCCGCAGCACAGGGCTGGCCCGCGCTGCATGCCGAACTGGCCCGGGTAGACCCCCTCACCGCCGCGCGCCTGGCGCCCATGGACAGCCAGCGCATCCAGCGTGCGCTGGAGGTGTATCGCGTCTCGGGCCTGCCGTTGTCACACTTTCACGCCCGCCGGAATGCTACACTTTTCATAGCTAAAGAACAAGAATATACGCGGGCTAGTGGCCTAATTTCCTTAGAACCCCGGGACCGGGGATGGCTGCATGCACGCATTGCCCAGCGCTTTGATGCCATGCTGGAACAGGGCTTCATCGACGAGGTGCGTGGCTTGCGCGCCCGTGGTGACCTGAACCCGGACTTGCCGTCGATGCGCTGCGTGGGCTATCGCCAGGCCTGGGAGGCGCTGGACGCC
>CAZDDK010000156.1:0-7836 GCA_964504185.1 uncultured Rhodoferax sp.
GGCACCGGGCTGGGGCCACGCGCCTACGCCATCATCGGCCAGGGCACGATCAGCCGCATCATCGAATCCAAACCGGAGGAGCTGCGGCTGTTCCTCGAAGAAGCGGCCGGTGTTTCCAAATACAAGGAGCGCCGCAGAGAGACTGAAAACCGCCTCTCCGACACCCGGGAAAATCTGACCCGCGTGGAAGACATTCTGCGCGAGCTGGGCAGCAATCTGGAAAAGCTGGAGGGGCAGGCCGAGGTCGCGCAGAAGTACAAGGCGTTGCAGGCCGATGTGACCCAGAAGCAGCACCAGCAGTGGTTCCTTAAGCGTGCCGAGTCGCTGGCGGACCAGGCCAAGGTCAAGATGGAGGCCTCCAGCGCGGTCAATGCGCTGGAGAGCCGTGTGGCTGATTTGCGCCACATCGAGTCCGACCTGGAAACCGTGCGCCAGGCCCATTACGCGGCGGGAGACCAGGTCAACCAGGCGCAGGGGCTGCTGTATGAGGCCAGCACGGACGTGGGTCGCCTGGAAGCCGAAATCCGTTTTGTGGTGGAAGGCCGCCAGCGTGCCGAACAGCGCCTGCAGACCCTGCAGGAGCAAATCGGCCAGTGGGCTGCCCGCAAGGAAGATGCCCAGGCCGAGATCGAACGCCTGGCCGAACTGGCGCTGCTGGGCGACGAGCAGGCCGAATTGCTGGCGGCCCAGGTGGAAGAGCAGGCCCAGCAGTTGCCCGAGCTGGAGGATGCCCTGCTGGCCGCCCAGACCGCAGCCAACCAACAGCGCAGCGCAGTTGTGCAAGTGCAACAGCAAATCCAGGTCTTGGCGGCGGAGCAGCGCAGTATTGAAGAGCAGGCTCGCCAGGCTTCCGGCCGCCGTGAGCGACTGGTCGCCGATCGCAATGGGCTGGCCGCGCCCGACGAGGCGCAACTGCACGACCTGGAGGCGCAGCTGGCCCAGGCGCAAGAGTCCGCAGCGGTGGCCGATGCCCGCTTGCAGGAATTGCAGGAAACCTTGCCCCAGCGTGATGAAACCCGTCGGACCCAGCAACAAGTGGTGAATGACGAATCCGCCCGACAGGCCGATTTGTCGGCCCGCCTGGAAGCCCTGCGGGCCCTGCAGGCACGGGTCAAGACCGATGGCAAGCTCCAGCCCTGGCTGGCACGGCATGGGCTGGACCACCTGCAAGGTCTTTGGACCCATATCCATATCGAACAGGGGTGGGAAAACGCGCTCGAGGGCGCGCTGCGCGAGCGCCTGGGTGCGTTGGAAGTGTCTCGCCTGGAGCTGGTGCGTGCATTTGCCACCGATGCTCCCCCGGCCAAACTGGCGTTTTTCAGCCAGCCGATGACCGCTGCGCCGGCTCCAGCGACTGCATTGCCCCGGCTGTCCGAACTGCTGCGCGTGAACGACGCTGGGCAAAAAGCCGTTCTGCAGGACTGGTTGCAAGGGTGTTTTACCGCCAGCAGTTTCGAAGATGCGCTGGCCCAGCGCACGCAATTGCGATCTGGCGAGAGCATTTACGTCAAATCCGGCCATGTGGTGACGGCGCATAGCGTGGGCTTTTATGCACCGGACTCCGAGCAATCGGGTCTGCTGGCGCGTGCCCAGGAAATTGAAAACCTGGAAAAGGACGTGCGGGCGCAGGCCTTGATCGCAGACGAGGCCCGCACGGCGCTCATTCGCGCGGAGGCGGCCTATGCCGATGCGGCGCAGCGCCTGGTCAGCGTGCGCCGGGAGGCCACCGAGGCGCAAAGCGCCGCCCACGCACTGCAGGTGGAAACCCTGCGGCTGTCGCAACTGGCCGAGCAGGCCCGTTCGCGCAGTGCCCAGATCGATGCAGACCTGGCCGAGGTGCAGGCCCATCTGGACGACCTGCAGGAGCGCCGGGTCACCGCTGAAGGCCGTTTTGAGTCGTTGGACATGCAATTGGCCGACAGCCAGGAGCGCCACGCCGAACTCGATGAGCGGGTTATCGAGGTGCAGCGCAAGCTGACCCAATGCCGCGAGCAGCAACGCACGCTGGAGCGCCAGGCCCAGGAAGCCCAGTTCGCCCAGCGCAGCCTGCAGGCCCGCACGGCCGAACTGGCCCGCACCGTGGACACCGCCCACCAGCAAACCGATGCCGTCCATGCCGAAGTGCAGCGTGCCCGCGACGAGCTCTCCCGCCTGACGGATGCCGCCGCCCAGGCTGGCCTGCAGAATGCACTGGCCTTGAAGCTGGAGCGCGAGCAGGCCCTGGGTGCGCGGCGCAGCGAATATGACGACTTGACCGCCAAGCTGCGCGCCAGCGATGAACGCCGCCTGCAGCTCGAGCGCGAACTGGAGCCTTTGCGCCAGCGCATCACCGAGTTCCAGCTCAAAGAGCAGGCCGCGCGCCTGGGGTTTGAACAATACGAACAGCAGTTGCAGGACGCCCAGGCCGACCTGGCGGCCATCGAACAGTCCATTCAGGTGGGCAATGTGCGCCTCGTGGGCATGCAGGGCGAGATTGATCGCCTGCACCGCGAGATTGCGGCCCTGGGGGCGGTGAATCTCGCGGCGCTGGACGAGCTGGCCGCCGCCCGCGAACGCAAGCAGTTTCTGGACGCGCAGAACGCCGACCTGGCCCAGGCCATGCAAACCCTGGAAGACGCTATTCGCAAGATCGATGCCGAGACGCGCGACATGCTCTCGGGCACCTTCGACCAGGTCAATCAGCACTTTGGGCGCATGTTCCCCGAGCTGTTCGGTGGCGGCAATGCACGCCTGGTCATCACCGGGGACGAAATCCTGGACTCGGGCGTGCAGGTCATCGCGCAGCCGCCGGGCAAGAAGAACCAGACCATCCACCTGCTATCGGGCGGCGAAAAGGCCCTGACCGCGATTGCGCTGGTGTTTGCCATCTTCCAGCTCAACCCCGCACCATTTTGCTTGCTCGACGAGGTGGACGCGCCGCTGGACGACGCCAACACCGAGCGCTATGCCAAGCTGGTGCGCAGCATGAGCGCCGAGACCCAATTTCTCTTCATCAGCCACAACAAGATCGCCATGGAAATGGCCGAGCAACTCATCGGAGTGACCATGCAGGAGCAGGGCGTATCGCGCATTGTGGCGGTGGACATGGAGTCCGCCATTTCCTTGGCCGAGTTGGCTTAACACACTATGAGCAATTTACAGATCGGATTGGCCATTGCCGGTGGCGTCATTCTGGCGGCAGTGGTCGCGCACGGTGCCTGGAATTCGCGGCGCAACGCACCGCGCCAGGCCGCCCCGGAACCCCAGCGGGATGGGGAGCCCGAGGCCGGGCGCGAGCCCGTCATGGACGAGGGCGCGCAGGCGGACTCCTTTGTGGGTGTATCTACACCGGCGCGCCGCTCCGCGATGGATTCGCTGATTGATGTGATTGCCACGGTGGCGCTGGACGCGCCCCATGCGGTGGTGTCGGGCGAGGCGGCCATTGCAGCCCTGCCCGCTACGCGCCGCGCCGGCAGCAAGCCCTTTGCCATCGAGGGCTACAACCTGCATACGCTGACCTGGGAGTCGCCCATGCCCGGCCAACGCTACGGGGGTTTCCAGGCGGGAGTGCAGCTGGCCAACCGCTCCGGCGCGTTGAACGAAATTGAATACTCGGAGTTCGTGGTCAAGACCCAAGCCTTTGCCGACGCCATCAACGCCACGCCCGAATTTCCGGAGATGCTGGAAGAGGTGTCCCGCGCCCGGGAACTCGACCAGTTCGCCAGTGCGCACGACGCCCAACTGGGCTTCACGATCCGGGCACGCAGCACCTCGTGGAGTCCCGGCTTTGTGCAACAAAGTGCGGCCCGCCTGGGGTTTGTTGCGGGAGCGATTCCCGGGCGCATGGTGTTGCCCGCCACGCAAGACGGCCTGGCACCCGTTTTGGTGCTGGGTTTTGATTCCCAGGCCGCGTTGGCGGAGGACCCTGCGCAGGCCGCCATTCGCGACATTGCCCTGCATCTGGACGTGGCCCAGGTGGACCGCAGCCAGCAGCCGTTTGAACGCATGCGCGAGGTGGCCGCTGCCCTGGCCGGGTCCATGGACGGAGTCGTGACCGATGACAACGGCCAGCCGCTTACGGCCCAGACCATGGACCAGATTGGTGTCGAGTTGCAAACCTTGTACGCCACGCTGGAACAACGCGACCTGGCAGCCGGTTCCCTGCTGGCCCGGCGTCTGTTTGCCTGAGCGCTGCGGTCCTTTGGGCATGAGCAACCTGGATTTGTTTGACGCACAGGCCCCGGCACCCGACCTGGCGCGTGTGCAGACCCTGCACCGCTTGCTGCACGCCTATGCCCACCAGTATTACGTGCTGGATGCGCCTACCGTACCCGATGCCGAATACGACCGCCTGTTCCAGGAGTTGCAGGCCCTGGAAGCCAGCCACCCTGAGTGGACCATGCCCGATTCGCCCACCCGGCGCGTGGGCGGCAAGGTGTTGGATCAATTCGCCCCGGTGCGCCACGCCATGCCCATGCTCAGCATCCGCACCGAGACTGACACCGAGGCCCGCGGTGCGCAGAACTTTGACACCCGCGTGCGCAAGGAATTGGGACTGACGGATGCCGACGCCGCCGTGGAGTATGTGGCGGAACTCAAGTTTGACGGCCTGGCCATGAATGTGCGGTACGAGCACGGTGTTCTGGTGCAGGCGGCTACCCGTGGCGACGGTGAGACGGGCGAGGACGTGACGCAAAACATCCGCACCATCCGGCAAATTCCGTTGAAGTTGCCGCAGGGCGCGCCAGCGGTGCTGGAAGTGCGCGGCGAGGTCTATATGCGCCGTGATGACTTTGAGTCACTCAACGAGCGCCAGCGCCAACGCATTGCCGCTGGTGAAAAGGGTGAAAAGACCTTCGTGAATCCGCGCAACGCCGCTGCCGGTGCCGTGCGCCAACTGGACCCCGCCATTGCGGCCCAGCGCCCCTTGAGCTTCTTCGCCTATGGCCTGGGCGAGGCCACGCCACCCGCGCAGGGGGGCCTGAGTTTTGGCACCCATTTTGAGTTGCTCCAGACCTTGAAGCGATGGGGTTTTCCTGTTGCGGCCCACGTGGATATTGCATATGGCGCTCCTGAATTAATAGCGTATCACCAGCGCATCGGTGCCGTTCGTGACCAGCTTCCCTACGACATCGACGGCGTGGTCTATAAAGTCAACCGCCTGGCTTTGCAGCAGCAACTCGGTTTCGTCACGCGCGAGCCACGCTGGGCGGTGGCGCACAAATTCCCGGCGCAGGAACAACTTACCACGGTCCTGGGCATTGACGTGCAGGTCGGGCGCACTGGCAAGCTCACTCCGGTGGCCAAGCTGGCCCCGGTATTCGTGGGCGGCGTCACCGTGACCAATGCCACGCTGCACAACGAGGACGAAGCGCGCCGCAAGGACGTGCGCGTGGGCGATACGGTGGTGGTGCGCCGCGCGGGAGACGTGATTCCGGAGGTCGTGTCGGTTGTGCTGGAAAAGCGCCAGGGGGACGCCCCTGCGTTCACGATGCCGCACACCTGCCCGGTGTGCGGCTCGGTAGCCCTGCGTGAGGAGGGAGAAGCCGATTACCGCTGCACCGGGGGGCTGTATTGCAGTGCCCAGCGCAAGCAGGCCATCCTGCACTTTGCCCAGCGCCGCGCGGTGGAGGTGGAAGGCCTGGGCGACAAGCTGGTGGACCAGCTGGTGGATGTCGGCATCGTCCACACCTTGCCCGATTTGTACCGGCTGGGGCTGACCGCTCTGGCGGCATTGGACCGTATGGCCGACAAGTCCGCGCAGAATCTGCTGGAGGCGCTACAGAAGTCGAAGCAGACCACCCTGGCGCGCTTCCTGTTCGGTCTGGGCATTCGCCATGTGGGCGAGGCCACTGCCAAGGCGCTGGCCCGGCACTTTGGCCCACTGGATCGCATCATGGATGCCACGGTGGAGCAGCTGTTGGAGGTGGCCGACGTCGGCCCCATCGTTGCCCAGAGCATTCGGACCTTTTTCGACCAGGCGCACAACCGCGAAGTGGTGGAGCAACTGCGTGCCTGTGGCGTGACCTGGGAAGAAGGCGAGCCCACCGCGCAGGCACCCAAGCCGCTGGCTGGCAAGACCTTTGTACTGACGGGCACGTTTCCCACCCTCAGCCGCGACCAGGCCAAGGATCTGCTGGAAGCCGCCGGTGCCAAGGTGGCCGGATCGGTCAGCAAAAAGACCGACTATGTGGTGGCGGGAGCCGAGGCGGGCAGCAAGCTGGAAAAGGCACAGGCGCTGGGAGTGGCCGTGCTGGACGAGGCGGCGATGCAGGCCTTGCTTCTGAACGAATCTGCCGGAGCACACCATGGCCATCCGTGACATTCTGAAAATGGGCGATCCGCGCTTGCTGCGGGTGGCCAAGCCGGTGGAGCCTGCGAGCATGGATTCGGATGCCCTGCACCGGCTGGTGCATGACCTGCTGGACACCATGCGCGCGGCCCACGGGGCCGGACTGGCGGCACCGCAAATCGGTGTGGATCTGCAAGTGGTGGTGTTTGGCAGCCGCGACAGCAATCCGCGTTACCCGGATCGCCCAATGGTGCCGCCCACGGTGCTGGTCAACCCGGTCATCACGCCGCTGACTGCAACGGGGGAGGCCACCGGTGAATTCCCGGAAGAGGCGGACTGGGAGGGCTGCCTGTCGGTGCCGGGCCTGCGCGCCCAGGTGCCACGCTGGTCGCATATTCGCTATACCGGCTTTGACCCGTACGGCGACTCCATTGACCGAATCGCGCACGGCTTCCACGCCCGGGTGGTGCAGCACGAGTGTGACCATCTATGGGGAACGCTCTATCCGATGCGGGTGCGCGATTTTTCGCAGTTTGGCTACACTGATGTCTTGTTTCCGGAAGCTGCACCATGAGCATGAGCCCCGAGTTGACCAAAAAGCTGGCCGCTGCGGTGGATGGCATGCCCGCGTTTCCCAAGAGTGTGCAGCGGGTGCTGGAGCTCACGCGCGATGTCAACAGCATGCCCAAGGACCTGGTCGAAGTCATCGATAAGGATCCGGTGCTCACTGTCAAGATCCTCAAGGTCGTCAACTCCGCTTACTACAGCCTGCCCAAGCAGATCACCTCGGTGGGCCATGCGGTGGTGTACCTTGGTTTCAACACCATCAAGAACCTGGCCCTGAGTATTGCCGCCATTGGCATGCTGCCCAAGTCCAATGAGGCCGGATTTGACGGCCAGCAGTATTTGTTGCACTCGCTGGCCACGGCGGCCATTGCCAAGCAGTTGGCGCTGAAGGCCGACGATGCCGACCCCATGGACTGCTTCATCGCCGGTTTGCTGCACGACTTTGGCAAGGTGGTGCTGGCCCAGTTCATGCCGGGCGAGTTCCGCGCGGCTTTGCTGGGAAGCCAGAAGCACGGTATTTCCCTGCACCAGGCCTTGCGCTCCGTGCTGGGCGTGGACCACGCGGTGGTGGGAGCCATGCTGGTCGAGAAATGGCGCTTTGCCCCCCACCTGGTCGAGACCATTCGACACCAGTTTGGCCCGGAGCTGCTGGACTCGGACATGATTGCCTGCGTGTTTGGTGCCAACCAGATTGCCAAGAAGCTGCATTTCGGCGATGCCGGCAATGCCCTGGTGGAGGAATTCCCACCCTCCGTGTCCAAGCGCCTGGGGGGCTCGCTGGACGAAGTCATCGCAGCCTTGGGGGATCTCAACCCGCTGTTCGAGGAAGCCCAGGTCTTCTCCAAGGTCTGAACGGAGTTCGCGCTGCAGTGGGCGATCTAATTGCTATGAATTAAATAGCAATATATTCAATAAATACGCGGGCTAGAGGCCTATTTAACCTAAAGTCGCGGCTTCAGGCGGCCAGGGCTTCAAGCAGCTCGGTTTCGATCTCGATC
>CAZDDK010000157.1:0-7748 GCA_964504185.1 uncultured Rhodoferax sp.
AATTTCCTATCCGTTAATGCCATATCGACGCCCATGCCTGAATTGTTTTCAGTCAATTTGCGGTGGAAAATAAGAGTAAATATCAGAAATCCAACCAATCCTCGCGATCCGGCTTTGCTAAAAGCCTTGCATTCTTGTACGCCCATGGAAGCGGCATAATTGTCTCGACTGAGTATCCTGCCCCCACACGAGAGATAACCAGAGCTGACGTTTCCTCTTGTGCAGACCCTGGATCAAACGTCACGGGCAGAAGTAGTTGAATTTTCCGTAGTGCAGGATAATAAAATGGGACAGCAGCGCGAAAATTACGCCTTACACGTCTCTGAGTTCTGTGCAACAATTTTTCAAAATTGCTGACGCATTCCTCATCATCGAGACCAGCCCAAGAGTCTGGAAACCTACTGCGCCTTTCATCAAACAAATGGACGTCATCCGCGAATATTTTTTTCTCTAAGTCTAAAAATAAGTGATCACTGGGAGTTCGCTCCCCAGTATTGATGTCTAAGAAATAATTTGGTGGCTCAGGGATCTGTGGAAACCACTTCCCCACTTGGTTTTCATCTGCGAATTTTTCGAAAACAAATCCATTACTACCGCTTTCGTTCTTTTTAAATACCGCGTAGATATCCTTGTTGAACTTGTTTCCGAGCGCAGTATTAAAAGTCGCTCCAGATTCGGAGTAAACAATCTTATTTTCTAGCTTGAGACGCTCAAATGTCCGCTCAAAAAATGAAAACAGGACTTCGTATTTCCGTTTGGCAATTACCCCTGTGATCTTGTTCTCAATTTTCTTTTTTATTTTGAAGTCATCGGCAAAGCCCGTTTTTTTGATTTGTCGATCGTGTTCAGAATCAAACCACCGTTGCGCCTCTGCCTTTTGATGAGTTTCCCTCAATAGTTCAGACTCATTGAACGATGACGATGACCATTTTTCAGGAAGCGCATGATTTACCGCCAGATCAGCAATTGTTGCTTCATAGTTGCGGAAAAACGCAAAGCGAAAAAGTGGCGATCTTGAGTCGTACTCAATATCATCTGCTCGATTTTCAGTCGGAATAAAGCTGACATCCTGGCCAACCTCCATGAAGATTTTTTTTCCAGAATTTTTGTACTCCACGAAACCGCTGAAGTGAGCCAGATAGGTCTTTCCATCTAAGCCGCGAATGACTCCAAAGCCACTTGGGTTCCATGATTCAATCGATCCATCCATTTAGTTCCCTTTCAAGTTATTTGCAATTGTCCGTACTTCATGCAGCTCTAAACCCACGAGTCCCACGGCAATTTTTTGCAGAACCTCGTGTCGGCGTTGCTCGAAACGCATCGGGCTGAACCTGTCCAACGACGAATGAAGCCAGTAACATTTTGTAGAAAGTGAGCCATTGCGATCATAGTTGACCCCTTCGTTGGTTGCCGACACAAGAGTGCACCGGTGAATCAAACTTTAGGTCTCAACGTCTTGTTGGTACAGGAAAGTTACCGAAGAACCCTACTGCAAGCGAGGTGCATCAAAGTCTGTTCAACCCTTCGACCAAGCTCGGAAGATTTCCCTTGGTACTCGATAGTTTGCGCAACCCAATGGCCCTGATACCTTCGCCCAACTGGTCGCGTAGAGCTCTATCCCAATGGTCTGACGAAGGATCGTCCCCCTTTTCAAGATCTCTCAGCGTTGTCACCGCATTACCGTTGATATCTCTCGCAAAGTTACCGTCGCACAATCGCCCCCAAGGTGTCTCCAAATTCGAACGTTTGAGCCGAAACACACCTCCTGCGCTATTGCTGCCTTGAACTTGATAATGAAACAGATTGGCAGCGTAGAACAAATCTTCCGCCATGACTTGCAGAGATACGAAACGATACTCCCGGATCACCACCAAGCCAGGCAAAACAGGTTGAGTTTTGTCGAGCAGAGCCTGAGCGAGCGGGACAACTGAAGGTGCATCCAGCCAGCCATTCGCCAGTAAACGCAGCCCGGTGTTGGCGGCAAGTTCAATGTGAAATCCCCGTGTGTGCCACCCTAAAAGCATCAGGAGTTGCCACTCCTCTTGTGACAACGCTCTGGCAGGGGGAATAACTCGCTCCTTTCCAGATTTGCCGAGTTGAAACACGCCATTAGGCCCTCCCGGTAAGTCCAACTGCTTGGCCTCACCCTCATATACTGGTTTGCTGTATCTGGAATCGGGGATCGCAGTCAACTTTTTTTCAAAGGATTCGCCCCAAGCTTGATGCATAGCATCGACATATGCGGCAGCGCCGTCCCCCCGTTGCGGAGCGACGATCTCGGCAGCGGAGAACCAAGTCAGTTTCGCACTACCCGCAACCTTCGCGAGCAAATGCGTTTCGCCCATTGCTGTCAGCTTGATTTCAAAAAGGTGGATTCTGTATGCGCTGTAAGCGTGCCGGTTGCCTGTGCCGTTGACTGCCTTGTAGGTCTGCAGCGGTTGCCCAAAGTGTGCAAAAGCGTAATGCTGTTCCACCAGTAATTCTGTCTCTTCCTTCACCTCTCGAATCAAGGATGCCGAAATGTGATTCGAGACAACT
Organism: uncultured Rhodoferax sp.; assembly: GCA_964504185.1. GTDB lineage: Bacteria > Pseudomonadota > Gammaproteobacteria > Burkholderiales > Burkholderiaceae_C > Allorhodoferax. Next base: position 2,539 of record CAZDDK010000157.1, read on the forward strand.
GTGGAGTCAAGCTTGAAGGTCTCTTGGAGAATTCCCGCTTGTGACCGGGTATCGAGTGGCAGATCGCTCAATTTGAAGCGACCACCAACGAAACCATAGCCCTTTTCACCTGGTCTGCTTATGTCCTCTCGACGATGCAGCAGAAACTTGTCACCCCAGCGGATAAACCCCCAAGCAACGTGGACGATGCGAACGGGTTCAGCAGCGGGGTTAAGTCGGATGCGCTCTGCTTCTATCCTGTGCAGTAGAGCGCGCTGCTCTTCTTTAATGTCCTCCGGGCATGAGTCGCCTTGCTCCCAATAATCAGCTGAAAAAAGTGCCTGTCCAGGTGTGGCCAATGTCGTTAGCCAGGAACGCCCTAACAAGGACGCTGGAAAGGAAACAAATGCCCACTTCCCGCTCCGAAGTGTTAACGGATCAAGTAGCGACAACGCTTCAAATTGACGCCTAATCGTATAGACCAGTGATAGTCCTGTTTCCTCTGTAACTCTGCCACTTGCAACTAATGCAGCAACGAGATCAACCTCCGGTAGGCTTTCGCGCAATGGCCCCTCTTCTGCATGTTGCGGGAGCAGGGAAAGAATGACATTCAGCAGTGTTGCCGGATTCACCCTAATCTGATCGCAATTCTTCATAGCAAATCGACCCGCAAACGTGCCGACTTCCCCAAGAATCTCCGGTAAGTCTCCTTTTCGGTTTCTACTGCCGCGCCCATAGTTCGCTCCAACAAGCAGCACATGTCGTGCTGTTAACTAAACATGGAGCACATCATGGCACACATCAGTTCGAACGGCATCGTCATCGGCAAGAGCAATGCCGGCCACAGCGCGGTCGTTTCCAAAACCGCGTACGAAGGCACAGTCATCGCCCGAGCAGTCGATCGCGCCGGCAACAACCCTTACCTCAAGGGCCACATCCACGAGATTTTGGTGAAGGATGCACGCAACGCCCGCAACTTGCTCACCTTGAACGGCGCAAGCACAGAACTCACCAAAAGCACTACGGCTGGCACGGTGGATCTGGTGACCACCAAAGGCGGCAAGGTAATCGAGCGTCTTCAAGTCAAGGACGTCACCAGCCAAGCGGGCATCGATAAGCTGGTTAAGCAATGCGCCGATGGCAAATACCGCAGCGCCCAACTGATCGGATCTGAGGAAAGCACGCAGGCCTTCAATAAGGCTGCTGAAAAAGCCGGCGTCTCCAAACGCATGACCAGTTCAGGGGTGTCGTCGAAAAGTACCGAATCACTTGCACAGCGTGCGGGTGCCACAGGTAGCGGCACTCTGGGAAGTGCTATGGGACAGGCCGCTAAGGCGGGCGGCGCAGCCGGGGCAATCATCGGCGGCGGCGTAGCGGCTGTGAAGGGCTGTATCGACCTCATTGACGGCCGGGCGGGTGCTATGGACGTGGTTGGAACGGTGGCCAAAGCCAGTGCTAAGGGCGGTATCAGTGGTGCCACCGCAGGAGCCGCCGCTACGGCCACAGGGGCCGGTGCCGTGGCAGCGGTCACGGCGCTCGGCATGACCGGGATGGTGGCCACCGCCGTGACGATTGGCGCGCCGCTTGCCGTCGCCGTCGGGGTGGGGTACGTCGCCTCGGAAATTTTCGACTGGATGTTCGACTGACCCGCCGATTACCTCACCACAGGAGAAACCCATGAGCCTCACTGTTCGCAACGCCGCAGGAGAATCCGTCCAACTGTCCGACACCCCGTTGGCCCAAGGCGGCGAAGCGGCTGTCTATGCAGTTCCCAAGTTTTCGGGTGTAGTCGTCAAGCTCTACCACCCGCAGGTGCTGCAAAAGCGAGCTGACACCCTGCGCGCCAAGATTGAAGCAATGAGCAGCGATCCCAAGCTCGCCATTCTTAAAAATGGCTCTGTTGAATTTCAAGTGGGTTGCCCAGCATGAGGGTTGATGGCATGGAAGTCGAGATTTCAGCTTCCATTCCTTGGTGATGTCGTGGCGGGCGCGCATGCGTTGCAAACGGCGCGCGATCTCGGCGCTGGTGTCGGTCAGGCCTTCGATGCCGAAGCCGCGCACGTCCTGAATGTCGCCGGGCATGACGTTGTCTTCATGCGCGGTTTGCTTGATGGCGAAGCTGTATGTGTTGCGCGCAATCTTGCTGGCAACCGTGCCCTCGCCGCCCCATTCGTGATCGGGCAACAGGGCCAGGGTGCCGGATTGCTCTTCCACAGTGACGGTGCGGGTGCGCACGCCACGATCGCCGAAGATGCCCATCTGGTTGACCATGCCCCATTGCACGGGGAACTGGTTGATGGCTGCGGTGAGTTCGGTCAGGGTGAAGTCATTGATTTGCATGGTGCGTGCTCCCTTTAAGCGGTGGTGCGGGCCAGAATGCCTGCGGCCTTGAGTTCGGTGATACCGGCGTTCTTGTCGCCGTCGGACATGGCGGCTTTCCAGACCAGGTTGGCTTTGTCCACAACGATGGCGTGGCGCGCGATGATGACCCCTGCGGTATCGGCGGCGCTGGCGTCCACGTCGGCAATCAGCACGCCAATGGCGGTTTCTGTGCCGTTGCCGGCGGCGTTGTCGTAAACAGCGATCTTGCCGCTGGCGGTGACGCGGCCCACAACGGTCCCGGCTGCCAGGTTTTGGCCGGACAGGACGGTGACGTTTTCGCGGGAGTAGTTCTGGGGGGCTTCGTACTTGACGAATTGCCCGACGGTGTTGCTCATGGTGGACATGGTTTGTGGCTCCTACGGGGTTAAACGGTGTGGGCGGTCTTGCCGCTCAAGGTGGCAACGGCTGCCATCAGGCCGCTGGCGTTGGACTTGCCAGTGCCCTCGCCCTGCGCTTTGGCGGGGCTTTGCGCGGTAAAGAGGTTGCGGCCTTTGGCGGCTTGCACGCTTTGGGCGTGGATGCTGCGCATATCGGCGGCGAAGGTTGCAAAGGCTTCATCGGCCATGGCCATGTAGGGCTTGGCGGCGTCGCCTGCCGGAACGTCGCGGCCCAGCTCATTCATCAGGGCGCTCAGGTCTGCGCTGCGCTGCGCGGTGTGCTGCGCTTCAAGGGTGGTTTGCAGTTGCGCGACTTGCGCTTGCAGCCCGGTAATGAGGGCCTCGTCTTCTGGGGTGCGTGCCATGGGTTTTGTCTCCTCGGGGCTGCTGGGGTTGGTGAACTGGATGGATAGGGTCTGCGCGGCGCGGGTGTTGGGATCCGCGCCGGTGGCAACGAACGACACCTCGCGCAGGAAGGGCTGCTCAAACACGCCTGCAACCGTCAGGGTCTGGCCGTTGACGGGCATGGGCTGGCTGACTTCGCGGAAATTGGCCTGCATGCCGATGCTCATTTGCAGGGGGAAGCCTTCAATCATCAAGGCGGCGATTTGCTGCCCCGCGCCGGTGGATTGGGTGAGTTCGCCTTCAATGGCCAGGCTGGTGACGCCTGCCGCGTCCACTACGGTGCGGATGCGGCCCTTGCCTGCCAGGGCCTCGATGCGGGTGTCGTGGTCTACCAGCAGGGGTAGCTCGGCACCTTGGGGGTTTTGCAGGGTGGATAGGTCAATGGCTACGTCGCCCATCCAGCCGTAAGAGGGGACGATGCCGCCGCTGTAGGCCACGCCGGTAAAGCGCACGGGGCCTGCAGCCTCGCCTTGCACGGGCGCGGTGGGCTGTACGCTGAATGTCAGGGTGTGGGTGGGCGGCTGGGTTTTCATGTCCGCCGATGGTGGCGGACAGGGCGCGGGGTGTCGGTGTGACGGGGTTCAGCGGGTGGGGTAGAATTGGGGCACCCGCGAAATCGTTACGGACGTTGAGAGAAGGGGCCGAAAGGCAGCATGCACTCGTCGCGGGCACCTCAAGGCGCACCCCATGCGCCTTTTTTCTTGCGCATTGAATCCGCAGCAGCAGTAAGCCTGCCAGTCCGTAGCTCCTCTACGTACAGATAACCAACGCCATCAATCAACTTTGTGTAAATGATGGTTTCGCGCCCTACACGGTTTAGCCCGCCACTGTAAATCTTGTCAGGCGAGCCAACGATCAACGCGATAAGCCCAAAGTCATCCAGAGTTACAGCAATTTGGCCCCGCGCGGCCTCCTTTGATGCATCGCCATGCTTTTTCATGACGTGTCTGACGGCGTAATTGTCAAGTATGCGATCAAAGCCAGCCACATTGATACCTGTCTCAATCAGTATTTCCGCTTGATTTTCGATAGCCCCAATGTGATGAATGACTTGCTTGTCTGCAACTTTGACAGCGGATTTTGAAAATTCAACAATCAGTGCACTTTGTGGTTGGGTCAACATGTCCAGCATTTTCGCCCCCCACGGCGTGCAATCCACGTTTTGCCCCACAGGCCTATGCTTGCGCCCGAACTGTGCGCTGTCCACGCGGCAGGCGCTTTGGCGTTCTTGGATTAGGCGGCCCAGCGTCTTCCCCCACCCCCTGGGGTCGTGCCCCCACCCCTTATCCGCTGCGCCCTCGGCTGGCACGTTCTGCGTGACGCCGCCGCGCTCGCGGGCTTCATCCCGGTCTATGGCGCGGATTGAGCAGCGGCAACGGTGCCCGTTGGGGCAGGCGTGGGTTTTCCAGAACACGTCACCAACAGGCTTGATAACCCCGTCCAGCGCCAGGTGGTGGGGCCGGGTGCGGCTGTCGTTTACCGCGTCGTACATGAGGAACGGCAGCACGTCCTTGCTTTCCTCAAAGCTGCGCCAGTGCCCGGCCATGTAGGCGGTTTGCGCGGCGTTGCGGTAGATGGTTTCCAGGCGGTGGTTTGGTAGCGCCCAGTCCTGCGTTTCGGACTTCTGGCAGTTTCCCACCGGCTCCATGGGCATTGGCCCCATCAGTAGCATCTACCACGCGCGCTTCATGCGCTACCTCACGCACCGCAACCTGCTCGACTGCTCGGGTCGCAAAGTGTGGGGCGTATTTGGCGACGGCGAGATGGACGAGCCCGAGAGCATGAGCGCGCTCACCCTGGCCAGCCGCGAAAAGCTGGACAACCTGGTCTGGGTGGTCAACTGCAACCTGCAGCGCCTGGACGGCCCGGTGCGCGGCAATGGCCGCATCATCGACGAGCTGGAAAAGCTGTTCTGTGGCGCGGGCTGGAACGTGATCAAGCTGGTGTGGGGCAGCGACTGGGACGGCCTGTTCGCGCGAGACACAACGGGCGCGTTGGCACGCGCGTTTGCGCACACTGTCGATGGACAGATGCAGACCTTTGCGGCCAAGGACGGCCGGTTCAACC
>CAZDDK010000158.1:0-362 GCA_964504185.1 uncultured Rhodoferax sp.
GAAGTCGGGCAAGAACTCGCTGGACATTGCCGGCCTGTTGAAAATCCGTGGCAGCGAAATCCAGCAGCGCTACGCCGAGCTGATGATGCTCGCCGCAGGCCCCTTTGCCCTACCGCGCATCCGCGAGGCCATGGAGGCCGGCTGGCAGGGCGACTTTCCAGGCGGCGAGGTGGCCAACGCGCCGCTGGCCTCCACCTACTTCAACCTGCGCAAGACCACCATCTACGGTGGCAGCAACGAAGTGCAAAGAAACATCGTCGCGCAGACTGTGCTCGGCTGAAGCCGACAACAGTCCGCGCTTTGCACGACAGGACTGCTCCCCCGTGCCCCCTCCGGGAGGGGGTTCCAGCTAGAGCTTCGCT
>CAZDDK010000158.1:372-7130 GCA_964504185.1 uncultured Rhodoferax sp.
AGCAACGAAGTGCAACGCAACATCGTGTCCCAGGTCGTCCTGGGATGATTGGCCGCCGGGCCGCCCCAAGGCCAATCGCACCCCCGTGGGGGGCAGCGAGCCTATGGCGAGCGTGGGGGCTCTTTTGATTGGAGATAGCAATGGATTTTGATTTTTCTGACGACCAGGTCCAACTGGGGGACGCCGTGCGCAAGTGGGTGGACAAGGGCTACACCTTCGAACGCCGCCGCGCAAGCGAAAAGGCCGGAGGCTTTGACCGTGCCGCATGGAACGAACTGGCCGAACTGGGCCTGTGCGGCCTGTACGTACCGGAAGACGATGGCGGTCTGGGCATGGGTCCGGTCGAAGGCATGGTGGTGATGGAGGAGCTGGGCCGCGGCATCGTGCTCGAACCCCTGGCGCAGAGCCTGATTGCCGGTGGTGTGCTGGCCGGCTATGCCATTGGCACCACCAGGGACGCCTGGTTGCCAAGAATAGCCAGCGGCGAAGCCGTGGTGGTGCTGGCCTACCAGGAGCGCGCAGCCCGCTACCGACTCGATGTGTGTGAAGCAAAAGCCACGGCAGCCCCCGGCGGATATGTGTTGAATGCTGCAAAAAGTGTAGTACCCGTGGGTGACCAAGCCGATGCCTTCATCGTGCCGGCCAAAATCAACAGCCAGCTGGCCTTGTTCCTGGTCGAGCGCCAAAGCGCCGGCGTGGCCACACGCGGCTACGGCACACAAGACGGTAGCCGCGCTGCCGAGGTCGTGCTCAAAAACGCCCCCGCCACGCTGATCACCCAGGATGGCCTGACGGCACTGGAACACGCGGTGGACATTGGCATTGCGGCCCTTTGCGCGGAAGCCGTGGGAGTGATGGACAAGACCATGGCCCTGACGGCCGAATACCTGAACACGCGCAAGCAGTTTGGCGTGGCCATCAGCAGCTTCCAGGCCCTGCGCCACCGTGCGGCGGACATGAAGATGCAGCTGGAACTGGCCCGTTCCATGAGCTACTACGCCAGCCTGAAACTCAACGCACCCGCGCCGGAGCGCCGCGCAGCCATGGCCCGTGCCAAGGTCCAGCTGGGCCAGAGCATGCGCTTTGTCGGCCAGCAATCGGTGCAGTTGCACGGCGGTATTGGCGTGACGGACGAATACATCGGCAGCCACTATTTCCGCAAGCTCACGCAACTGGAATTGAGTTTTGGCGACAGCCTGCACCACCTGGGCGAGGTGTCCGCCCGCATGCAGGAAACGGCCGGCGTATTTGCCTGAACCCCGCGCTGACCGCCCCGCCGGGCGGAATCCCCGCTGCCGTCCCGTGCGGAGGGCATTTTTTTTGCCCGCGATGGTGCTACGATGAATTCACCCTAGCAACCCCAAAGGCACATGACACCATGGCATCCGGAAAAATTTTGGTAGCGCAGGGCGGTGGCCCCACCGCCGTGATCAACCAGTCCTTGGTCGGTGTGGCGCTGGAGGCGCGGCGCTTTCGCGGCATCGAGCATGTGTATGGGGCGCGCCACGGGGTGCGCGGCATCGTCAACGAAGATTTTGTCCACCTGACCCAGGAGACCAGCCACAACCTGGAAATGGTGGCCAACACGCCCTCCAGCGCGCTGGGTTCCACCCGCGACAAGCCCGACGCCGCCTATTGCCACGAGATCTTCAAGGTGCTCCAGGCCCACGAGATTGGCCACTTTTTCTACATCGGTGGCAACGATTCCAGCGACACGGTGCGCATCGTCAGCGCCGAGGCACAGAAGGCCCACTACCCGCTGCGCTGCATCCACATCCCCAAGACCATCGACAACGACCTGGTGGGCAACGACCACACACCCGGCTTCCCGTCTGCTGCGCGTTACGTAGCGCAGGCCTTTGCCGGTGCGAACCTGGACAATGCCGCCCTGCCCGGCGTCTACCTTGCCGTGGTCATGGGCCGCCACGCGGGATTTCTGACCGCCGCCTCCGCCTTGGGCAAGAAATTTTCCGACGACGGCCCGCACCTGATCTACCTGCCCGAGCGCACCTTCGATCTGGAGCAGTTCCTGGCCGACGTGAAGGCCGTGCAGGACCGCCTGGGGCGCTGTGTGATTGCCGTATCCGAAGGCATTCACGATGCCTCTGGCACCCCCATTGCCGCGCAGCTGTCCAAGGACCTGGAGCACGATGCCCACGGCAACCTGCAGCTCAGCGGCAGCGGTGCACTGGCCGACCTTCTGTGCGAGGAAATCAAACGCAAACTGGGCATCAAGCGGGTGCGCGGCGACACGCTGGGGTATGTCCAGCGCTCCTTTATCGGCTGCGTCTCGGACGTGGACCAGCGCGAGGCGCGCGAGGTCGGCGAGAAGGCGGTGCAGTTCGCGATGTGGGGCAGCCGCGATGGCTCGGTGGCCATCAAGCGCACGGGCTTTTACTCGGTGGACTACGAGCTGCTGGACCTGGAGGCCGTGGCCGGCAAGACGCGCGTCATGGACGATGCTTTCATCACACCCAATGGCACGGACGTGACCGATGCCTTCCGGCTGTACCTGCGCCCGCTGCTGGGTTCGGGCATGCCGGATGCGTTTCGGTTGCGCACAAATCCGGTGGCCAAGGTGCTTCGGCCAGACTAACGAACATATAGTCAAATCAGCCTCTAGCCCGCGTAAAACAAGGATAATTTGCTACTATTTTTGTAGCAATCCGCTGCTTAGGCAGCCTGTTTTAGTTCGTTGCCCACCATGATGCGTCCAATGGCGCGGCCCACAATGGCTTCGGCATCGAGTACGCGCATGCGCCCCTGGCGCAGCAGGGCGGATACTTCCCGCTCGGAGCGCACAAAGGCATCAAATCCATCGCGGTTGGTGAACAAGAGGCGCGTGCGCATGGGGCTGACCCAGCTCAGGCGGCAGCGCACCTGGACACCCTCCTCCAGCATCACATCCAGCCACATGCCGCGTTGCAGCTCTTGCGCCTGGGCGTCAAAGCTGTCGATGGCACCCAATTGGCGGGCGGCGCGCCGTTCGTCGAGTTGCTGCAGGGCGACCTTGCCATCCTGCTCTTCCAGCGCGGCCGAGCCGGTGTCCAGGGGCGCGTGCTGCGTCAGCCGAATGGCCATCGTGTGGGTGGAGATCAGCCGTCGGGTAAAAGTGGCACGCGGCTTGCCGTTCCACTCGATGGTGTCCAGCCCTGCGTTGAGTTGGCGCACCATGTCCGGCAACATGGCCACCAGCTCACGGCGCTCTTGCGACGTGGTCTTGGGTTGCACCGACCAGATCAGTTGCTCCATGGTGGTGAGCGCCTGGGCCTGTTGCACGGCACGCGTGGTTTCATCCAGAAGGGTCCGCGCCAACACCTCGCGCCACTGCGTGGTCAGGAATGGCAAGAGAAAGGCGGCCAGCGGCTCATCCCGGGACAAAACCTGAATGCGCTCGTGGATCAGTTCATCGGCCTGGGACAGGGCCTGGTCCCAGCTCTCACCCTTGTGCTCTTTCTGGGCAACCGGCTCCACCCGGGCCTGGGCCTGCTGCTCGGACTCAAACAGGAACTCGGTGAACTCGCGCAGCAGGTCCGAAAAAAGCGCCAGATCGTCTTCGAACTCGGTCAACACGCGCTGCACGGTGTGCTCGATGCGCAGGTACAGCGGATCGTTCTCGCCCTTTTCGGGGGCCCAGGCCACCGATGCACCGGCCAGGGTATCGACCAGGCGGCGCGCCGGGTGCTGATCGGAGAGGAAGAAGTCGCGGTCGATCATGGCCGCCTTGAGCACCGGAATCTGCAGCCGACCGATGATGACCTTCATCTGCATCGGAATGGCCTGGTCGGCAAATACAAAGTCAAACACCTCGGCCAGTGCATCCACTGTGCCACGGTCCAGCTCGGGGGCGTGGCGAATCTCGTCCTGCTCGCGCATCTGGCGCAGCACATTGTGCTGGCCCAGGTCCTGCCCCTCTTCCCACTGTGGTACCGCCCGGGCACTGGCACCGGCCTGCAAATTGCCCAGATAGCCCATCAGGGCCGGGCTGGCGGCCTCAAAGGCCGGACGGGTATTGAAATCGCTGTCGTCTGGATGGCGCGCGTGCGTTTGCGGACCGGCCGTCAACCCCAGGCGCTGCAAAAACTGCCGCGCGTGGGCCGCCACGGTATGCGCCACCGGGGCCAAAGACCCCCAGGCCGAGCGCGCGCCTCCGTGGTCCAGGGGAGCCATGCCAGACTGCCCGGCACCGCCAGCACTCAGGGATGCCGCGCGGGACGCGGGGGCATCGTCCAGGCCCGCGGGGCGGGAAACGGCCCCCAGTGGCGCATACCCACTGGTTCCCTGGCGAATGCGCAGTGACCGTTGCGCGGGCACACCGGCCCTGGCCAGGGTGGCGTTCAAGTCGGTGTACAGAGGTGCCAGGTCGAGAAAGGATGCCGGCACAAGGGCCTCCACCAAATCCTGTGTGGCCTGCGGGTCCAGTTCACACGCCTCCCAGGCGGCCACAAAGGCGCGCAGCAGCACCACCGGCTGGAATGGGTTGTCATGGATGGACGTGGTCTCCCGTCCGAAGAGCACGCTCAGGCGCTGCGTGAGGGGCTCCAGAACCGACTCGTAGCGTGCTCCAAAGCGCTGGGCCACCCGGTCCAGCAGCAACACCCGCTCCACTTCCCCCACGTCAATCAGGCTCAGGCTCAGGCCGTGTACGGCATCATCGGCTGCCGACGGCCTGGCAGGGCGCACCAGTTGCGGAAGAATCCCGGACAACTCGTCAGCCAGGCCATTGGCCAGCGACTTTTGTAGCGCACCGTTGAACTGCTGGGCATAGCGTCCGAGCAGCACATGGGCGGAGCGCAGATTCTGCCCCTGGCCCAGGGCCGGACGGTCGTCAACCAGCTCCATCAGGCGTGCACGAACCAAATCCAGCAGTCTCGCGTCTTCGCGGGTGAAATAGGTCAATGTCTGGGTAATCAGCACGCGCACCAACTGCACCGTCTGGCTGGGTTGTCCAGTCGCCAGGGAGGGAGTGCCGGGAAGGGGGTGTGCGCGTGTCACGGGGGGTGTCTGCAAGGTTGAAGGTTTGGGCGTGGGGGAATTGTGGGTCATTTACCTCCACGGTCCAGCACCCCACATCCTGGGGGCGGCAAATTCCCGGCAAACGGGCCGAAAAAGCTGTAAGGAGATGTAAACGCAGCGGCAATTATCCCTTGTCGCTCACGCCAGCAGGCGCGAAGACCGGGGCACGTGCGCAATCAGGAACTCCATCTGGTCGGCCAGGATACGGCGGTTGCGCAAAATGAAGTCTTCCCACAGGCTGGGCACATACGGCGTGTAGAGCAGCGGCATGTGGGCCTGCTCGGGCGTGCGGTGGCTCTTGCGGTGGTTGCAGGGGCGGCACGCCGTGACCACGTTCATCCAGGTATCCACGCCGTTCTGGGCGAAGGGAATAATGTGTTCGCGGGTCAGATCGTGATCGTGAAATCGGTTGCCACAATACGCGCACACATAGCGGTCACGCTCGAACAGCTTGCCATTGGTCAGGCCGGGGCGCAAATTGAAAGGGTTGATATTGGGAACACCCCGGGTGCCGATGATGCTGTTGACGCGGATGATGGACTGCTGTCCGGTGATAGCGTTATAGCCCCCGTGGAAGACCGCCACCTCGCCGCCGGACTCCCAGCGAACCTCGTCCGAGGCGTAGTGAATCACCGCCTGCTCCAACGAAATCCACGATTGCGGCAGCCCCTGGGCCGACAGTTTCAAGACTTTCAAAACACGCCCTCCTGAAACATTGCGGGACAGACCGCAGTTCCGCAAAGCGGAACCAGCTCTGTCCTCGACACGTTGAAACATGCTTAAAGGTGGACGCCGCCACTTCGAGTCGAAGGCGAAGCCCTGCTGCGTCACAATATACCCCTATTGTGTGACAAATACGCTTCAGCGCTTCTCCAAGCTGGCTCTGCTTGCTATCAAAAATATAACAAATCCATGAAGGTCTTTCGGGGATTCCACCATTCAGGCATCGCGCCGGCGTGTGCATTGACCATCGGCAACTTCGACGGTGTGCACCGGGGCCACCAGGCCATGCTGTCCCTGCTGCGCGGCGAGGCCCAGCAGCGCAGCGTGCCCAGCTGCGTGCTCACGTTTGAGCCGCACCCACGCGACTACTTTGCCGAACTGCACAAGAAGCCCGAGCTGGCCCCGGAGCGCGTAGGCACGCTGCGCGACAAGCTCGAAGACCTGGCACAGTGCGGTGTCGATCAGACCGTCGTGCTGCCGTTCGACGCGCGACTTGCCAACCAATCGCCGCAGGAGTTCATCCAGCAGGTGCTAATCGACGGACTGGGCGCAAAGTACGTGCTGGTGGGCGACGACTTTCGCTTCGGCAAGCAGCGCGCGGGCGACTACGCGCTGCTGGATGCTGCGGGCGAGGCCCAGGGCTTTGTCGTGGCGCGCCTGAACTCGTACGAAGTGCATGGGCTGCGGGTGTCCAGTTCTGCCGTGCGCGACGCCCTGGGCCAGGGCCGCATGAAAGATGCGGCGCGGCTGCTGGGTCGCCCCTACTACATCTCGGGCCATGTGGTGCACGGCCGCAAGCTGGGCCGCACGCTCGGATTCAAGACCCTGAACCTGCGCTTTGCCCACTGGAAGCCAGCCGCCAGCGGTATCTTTGTGGTGCTGGTGCATGGTCTGTCGCACAAGCCCATCCAGGGCGTGGCCAACCTGGGCGTGCGCCCTTCGCTCGACCCGAACGATGTGAACGGCGGTCGTGTCTTGCTGGAAACCCATTGCCTGGACTGGCCCGAAGCGCTCGGAGC
>CAZDDK010000158.1:7140-7748 GCA_964504185.1 uncultured Rhodoferax sp.
GAAGGGGCCTACGGTAAAATCATCCGCGTGGTACTTCTGCACAAACTGCACGACGAGCTCAAATACGATGGACTGGATGCCCTCACCAAGGGCATACGCCAGGACTGCGACGATGCGCGTGCCTGGTTCTCCAAGCGAATTTGACCGGGCCGGGAGCCCCACAAGCCTCCCGCCGCGTACCTGGCCCCGCGCGCACCGTCCCCCTTGCCGCTGCCCCGCTGTGCAGCATGTTTATCCGGCGCAGGCTGCCCGTTGATGCCTGAGCCCTGTCCCCAAAAAGCCATGACCGACGCAAAAAACCCCAGCCCCAAGGCCGAAGCCAGCGTGTACCGCGCCACGCTCAACATGCCCGACACCGCATTTCCCATGCGCGGCGACCTGCCCAAGCGCGAACCGGCCTGGGTGAAAGACTGGAATGACAATGGTTTGTACCGGCGCCTGCGTGACGCCCGCGCCGGTGCCCCGCTGTTTGTGCTGCACGACGGCCCGCCCTACGCCAACGGCAAGCTGCACATCGGCCACGCACTGAACAAGGTCCTGAAGGACATGATCGTCAAGAGCAAGCAGCTGGACGGGTTCGACGCACAATACATCCCCGGTTGGGATTG
>CAZDDK010000159.1:0-7730 GCA_964504185.1 uncultured Rhodoferax sp.
CTGGGCGCGCACATGGTGGGGGACGATGCGCCGGAGATCATCCAGAGCATCGCCATTGCCCTGCGCATGGGGGCCACCAAGGCCGACTTTGATGCCACCGTGGCCCTGCACCCCAGTGCGGCCGAAGAGTTTGTGACGCTTAAAGAAAAAACGCGACGCCGCAAAGATGACTGAAGCCTTCGTCCCAACCCCAGGCCACGCCGACATCGTTGTCGGCCTGCTGCAAACTCCGGCCACCATTGCGCCCAAGTACTTCTACGACGCGCGGGGCTCCGCGCTGTTTGAAGACATCACCCGCCTGCCCGAGTACTACCCCACGCGCACGGAAAGCGCCATCATGTCCAGGCAAGCCGCTGCCATGGCGCAGGCCATCGGACCGGGCAGCACGGTGATTGAGCTGGGCGCAGGCAACTGCCAAAAAGCGCGGGCACTGTGCCAGCAGCTCCAGGCGCGGCATTACGTGGCGGTGGACATCTCGGCCGACTTCATGACCGATGCCGTGGCAGGCATGCGCGCCGCCTTCCCCGCGCTGCCCATCGACGCGGTGGTGGCCGACATCACCACCGACTGGGCCTTGCCCGCCCAGGTTCCAACAGGGCAGCGGCTGGTGTTTTACCCCGGCTCGTCTATCGGAAACTTTGACCCGCCCCAGGCCCAAGCTCTGCTCGCGCGCATGCGCGCCGTAGCGGGAGCAGGGGGCGCACTGCTGATTGGCGTGGATTTGGTCAAGGACACGGCGGTGCTTAACGCCGCCTATGACGACGCAGCGGGTGTGACCGCCGCCTTCAACCTGAACATGCTCGACCACATCAACCGCTTGATCGGTGCCGACTTTGACACGCGCCAATGGCGGCATATTGCATTCTTCAATGAAACGCAGTCACGTATTGAGATGCACCTGGAGGCCGCGCAGGCCGTGGAGGTACGCTGGCGCGGTGGTATGCGCCGTTTTACCCAGGGCGAACGCATCCATACCGAAAACAGTTACAAGTACCGGGTGGATGATTTTGTGGCGCTGCTCGCGCGGGCCGGGTTTGGGCAGGCGCAGGTGTGGACGGATGCGCAGCAGTGGTTTGCGGTGGTGTTGGCGCGGTGCTGAAAATATTTAGCAACATCTGTAAGAACGGGCGTACCCCGGCGACTACTACCCAACAAGACGCAAATGCCGCCTTGTTGTTCACAACCCAACCCGAGGAGCTTTCTATGACCACCGTTGTTACCCGCCGCACCGCCGCCCACATCGCCACCGGCACCGCCCTGGCCATGACCCTGGGTGCTGCCCTCACCCTGGCTGCCAGCCCGGCTGCCGCCCAAAGCATGGACAAGGAAAAATGCTTTGGCGTGGCCCTCAAGGGCAAGAATGACTGCGCTGCCGGCCCTGGCACCACCTGCGCGGGCACGTCCAAGATGGACTACCAGGGGAATGCCTGGTCCTTCGTGCCCAAGGGCAGCTGCGAGAAGACCGCGTCGCCCAAGTCCCCCACCGGCATGGGCCAGCTGGCTGCTTTCAAAGAAAAAGCCTGATTGAGCAGGAAGCAGGAGCGCGCCATGCAAGCGGACAGCGTGGGTGTGGGGCTCAAGCCCGAGCACTTTGCCCACATCCATGCCCAGCCCACGGCGCTGGGATTCTTTGAAATCCACGCCGAAAACTACCTGGTGGCCGGTGGCCCGCTGCACCACCACCTGGCGCGCATCCGCGAGCGCTTTCCCCTGAGCATCCACGGCGTGGGCTTGTCCATAGGCGGTGCACAGCCGCTCGATACCGAGCACCTGGACGCTGTGGCCGCCCTGGTGCACCGCTACCAGCCGGCGCTGTTTTCCGAACACCTGGCCTGGTCCAGCCATGGCGGGGTGTATTTCAACGACCTGCTGCCCGCGCCCTACCACCTGGGCACGCTGCAGCAGGTGTGCGCGCACATCCACCAGGTGCAAGAGCGCGTGGGCCGCCCCATGCTGCTGGAGAACCCTTCCACCTACGTGGAGTTCGCCAGCTCCACCTGGAGTGAGGGTGACTTTCTGCGCGAAGTGCTGCACCGCACCGGCTGCGGCCTGTTGCTGGACGTGAACAACGTGTACGTGTCCGCCATTAACCATGGGCGTGACCCCTTGCAGTGCCTGCGCGCCATGCCTTGCGCGGCAGCGCAGGAAATTCATCTGGCGGGCTTTGCGCAGGACCGGGATGCAGTGGGCGACCCACTGCTGATCGACACCCACGGCGCGCCGGTGGCGCAGGCAGTGTGGGATTTGTACGTGCGTGCGCTGGAACTTACCGGCCCCCAGCCCACACTGATTGAGCGCGACAACGATGTGCCCAGCTTCCCGGTGTTGGAGCAAGAGGCCCTGCAAGCCTTGGCGCTGCTGCAGGCCCAGGCCCGCGTGGGCGAGCGCCCCCCACCTCGCCCGCCCGTACCACACCCTGCAGCGGAGGTGGCGCTATGAGTGTTCAGTCCGTCTGGGCGCAGGCTTTGCTGGAGCCCGCCTTCCCCACCCCCACCGACCTGGTTACGCACAACGGCTCCGACCCCACGCGCCGCCTGGGCGTGTACCGCAACAACGTGGTGGTCTCGCTGGTGGATGCGCTGGCCAGTACCTTCCCCGTCACGCAGCAACTGGTGGGCGAGGAGTTTTTCCGCGCCATGGCGCAACTGTTTGTGCGCCAGCAGCCACCGCGCTCGCCGGTGCTAGCCCGCTATGGCGGCGCATTGCCCGACTTCATTGCCCAGTTTGCGCCCGCCGCGTCGGTGCCCTACCTGGGCGACGTGGCGCGCCTGGAGTGGCTGCGCTTGCAGGCACTGCATGCGGCAGATGCGCTACCGGTAGAGGCCGACGCCATCGCCCACTGCCTGGCCGACCCCGAGGCGTTGGCGCGCACGCGCTGGCAACTGGCCCCGAGTCTGCAACTCTTTGCCGCGCCCTTTGCAGCCGTATCGATCTGGGCCGCACACCAGGAGGGCAGCGGCCTGGCGCTGAAAAACGTGGACGTTGACCAAGCCGAGAGCGCCTGGATTTTCCGCAGCGATCTGGACGTGATGGTGCTGCAAACCGCCCCGGGCGAACATGCGCTGGCCCAGGCCCTGCAGGGCGGTGCACCTTTGGGTGAAGCCGTGGACCACGCCCAAAGCCTGCAAGCCGACCTGGACGTATCCCAGGCACTGGCGCAGCTGTTGCGCCATGGCCTGGTGGTGGGCATGGTGCCCGCCGAAATGCATTGACCCGGAGCACACCATGAATGCCTTTACCACGACAAGCACCGGCCCCCTGGCGCGTGTGCAGACCCTGCTGGATGCGGCCCACGACCGCATGGAGTCTCTGCCCAATACCGTCATCGCCTTCGTGGCGCGTTTTTCCATCGCCGCGGTGTTCTGGAAGTCCGGCCAAACCAAGGTGGAGGGGTTTGCAGTCGATATCGTTAGCGGCGAGTTCCAGCTGGGCTGGCCGCGCCTGTCCGAGAACGCCGTGGCGCTGTTTCGCGAAGAGTACAAGCTGCCTTTGCTGCCGCCTGAGTGGGGCGCGCTGCTGGCGGCCACGGGCGAGCATCTACTGCCCCTGTTGCTGCTGCTGGGCCTGGCCACGCGCTTGTCGGCATTAGGCCTCTTGGGTATGACGCTGGTGATTCAGCTCTTGGTTTACCCCGGTGCCTACCCCACGCATGGCACCTGGGCGGCAGTGCTGCTGTACCTGATGGCGCACGGCCCGGGCAAGCTGTCGCTGGACGCGTGGTTGGTGCGGCGGTGTGGGGGCTGATTTGGCGAATTCTGCATAGGGACTGGCATCTCATGGCGCGAACCTTGCTACGATGGCATGGCGATACGCAATCAATGGGGGGTGGAATCCTTCATGCATGTTGGAGTGAGGTTTATGCAGAAATTCGACGAGATGTACACCGATCTGCCCTATGCCTTTTCTGGCCAGGGAAAGTCGGTGCGGGAGCATTACCAGATGTACCATGCCTGGCTGGCGCGCCAACCTGGCGACATGATGGCCAGGCGGCGCGAAGAGGCCGAGATGATTTTTCGCCGCGTGGGCATTACTTTTGCCGTCTATGGCGAGAAGGATGAGGAGGGCGCGGGTACCGAGCGCCTGATCCCGTTTGACCTGATTCCGCGCATCATCCCCGCCCACGAGTGGGCCAGCATGGAGCGTGGTCTGGTGCAGCGTGTTACCGCCCTGAACCGCTTTATCCATGATGTTTACCACGATCAGGACATTCTCAAGGCTGGCGTGATTCCGCGCGACCAGATCGAGAACAACGCACAGTTTCGCCCCGAAATGGTGGGCGTGGAGGTGCCCAACCAGATCTACTCCCATATCTCGGGCATCGACATCGTGCGTGCGCCAGATGCGCAGGGCAACGGCGAATACTACGTGCTGGAAGACAACCTGCGCGTACCCAGCGGCGTTTCCTACATGCTGGAAGACCGCAAGATGATGATGCGGCTCTTCCCCGAGCTGTTCAACGCCCACCGCGTGGCCCCGGTTGCCCACTACCCCGACCTGTTGCTGGAAACGCTGCGCGCCAGCAGCCCGTCCACCACCGCCGAGCCCACCGTGGTGGTGCTCACGCCCGGCATGTACAACAGTGCCTACTTCGAGCACGCGTTTTTGGCCCAGCAAATGGGCGTGGAGCTGGTGGAAGGCCAGGACCTGTTCGTCAAGGACAACTTTGTGTACATGCGCACCACGCGCGGACCGCGCCGTGTGGATGTGATCTACCGCCGGGTGGATGACGATTTTCTGGACCCACTGGTTTTTCGCCCCGACTCCACTCTGGGCTGTGCCGGCCTGCTGGGTGCCTACCGCGCTGGCCACGTGACCATCTGCAATGGCGTGGGCACGGGGGTGGCGGACGACAAGTCCATTTATCCGTATGTGCCCAAGATGATCGAGTTCTATCTGGGCGAGAAACCCATTCTGAACAATGTGCCCACCTATATGTGCCGCAACAAGGATGACCTGGCCTACACCCTGGCCAACCTGAAAGAACTGGTGGTGAAGGAGGTGCATGGGGCAGGGGGGTACGGCATGCTGGTGGGGCCAGCGGCTGCGGCTGCCGAAATCGAAGACTTTCGCAAGGCCATCCTGGCCAACCCCAGCGGGTACATTGCCCAGCCCACGCTTAGCCTGTCGAGCTGCCCCACCTTTGTGGAGAGCGGCATTGCCCCGCGCCACATTGATTTGCGCCCCTATGTGCTCAGCGGCAAATCAGTGCAAATGGTGCCCGGTGGCCTGACCCGCGTGGCGCTCAAAGACGGCTCGCTGGTGGTGAATTCGTCGCAGGGCGGTGGCACCAAGGACACGTGGATTTTGGAAAACTGAAACTTTGCGGGACAGACCTTTAGCTCTGTCCTCAACTGATTAGGGGCAATTTATGCTGTCACGCACTGCCGACCATTTGTACTGGATGTCCCGCTACACCGAGCGGGCCGAGAACACAGCGCGCATGCTCGATGTCAACTACCAGACCGCGCTGTTGCCGCAATCCGAGGCCATGGCCCAGTCGGGCTGGCAGGGGCTGCTGTCCATCAGCGAGTTGCTGTCCACCTACACCCAGCGCTACGGGGCCATTCAGGCGCGCGAGGTCATGGATTTCATGGTCCGGGATGAGAGCAATCCTTCCAGCATTCTGTCCTGCCTGGGTGCCGCGCGCGAGAATGCACGCGCCGTGCGCGGAACGCTGACCACCGAGGTCTGGGAGACCCAGAACACGACTTGGCTGGAGGTCAAGCGCATGCTCAAGAGTGGCGAGTTCGAGCGCGACCCGGCCCAGTTCTTCGAGTGGGTCAAGTTCCGCTCACACCTGTCGCGGGGCGTCACGGTGGGCACCATGCTGATCGACGAGGCCCTGCACTTCATGCGCCTGGGCACCTTCCTGGAGCGCGCCGACAACACCGCGCGTCTGGTGGACGTGAAGTTCCACGCGCTGCAAAGCGACTTTTTTGGTACGGCCAGTGAGAAGGACCAGGAGTATGACTTCTACCATTGGTCGGCCATTCTGCGCAGCGTTTCCGGCTTTGAGGTGTATCGCAAGGTGTACCGTGACGTGATCCGACCCGAGCGCGTGGGCGAACTGTTGATTTTGCGATCCGACATGCCGCGCTCGCTGCATGCCAGCCTGAATGAGGTGGTCAACAACCTGGGCCTGGTAGCCAGCGATACCTCCAGCGAAACCTTGCGCCGTGCCGGCAAACTGCGCGCCGAATTGCAATTTGGCCGGATCGACGAGATTCTGGCTACCGGTTTGCACGCATTTTTGACCCAGTTTCTGGACCGCGTCAACGACCTGGGGGTGCACATCAGCCGGGAGTTCCTGGTGCCTGTAAATGTTTAGACGGGGGATGCCTGCGATTGTTCGCACCGACTGGAAATAACAGGGCAATAATGGGGTCCGTCACCTCCCTATTTGACCGGACCCGGTATGCAGATCCCAGCCGCCCCAGGCACTTCCTCCACCGATACAGACCGCGAGCTTGACCGTGCGTTGGCCAGTGGGCCGCTGCGCGACATCACCATTCCCCCGTGCCCGGAGTTGCTGCTGGCCTTGCGTTGCGAGATGGACAAGTCCGACCCCGATCCCCAGGCCATCGCCGGCATTGCGTGCCGCGATGTGGCCATGGCCGCCTCCTTGATCCGCACGGCCAACAGCCCGTACTACGCGCGGTCGCGCCCCGTCACTTCGGCTGCCGAGGCGATAGGCCTGCTGGGACTGCGCATGGCCGAGAAACTGCTCACGGCATTTCTCATGCGCAATGCCATTCGTGTCAGCTCTCCCTTGCTGGAGCACTTCTGGGAGTCTTCCACCCGGCGTGCGCTGGCCATGGCCCACATTGCACGCCAGTTGTATGGTGTGGACCCCGACCTGGCCTATAGCTGCGGTCTGTTCGGCCATGTGGGTATTCCGATACTGATGCAAGGCATGCGCGGCTACGCCGGCACACTGACCGAAGCCCTGGCGCGCCAGGACCGCAGCTTCACCGAGACCGAGAACGCTGCCCACAAGACCGACCACGCCGTAGTGGGTGCCCTGGTGGCGCGCACCTGGCGCCTGCCTTCGCCCATTTACCTGGCGGTGCGCTTGCACCACGACTTCACTATTTTGAAAGACAGCCAGTCCCCGCCCATCGTGCGCACGCTGGTGGCCATGGCCCTGGTTGCCGAGCACCTGGTGACCCTGCACGAAGGGACCCGGGAGCAGCGCGAGTGGGCCGCCCATGGCCCTGCGTGCCTGGCCCACCTCGATGTGGGCGAGGCCGAGCTGGACAGCTGGATCGATGCACTGCACCCGGTCTTCGAGAGCGTGGTGCCGGCCTGAACCCTTTGTTGGAGAACTGCCATGACGGACAGCTTGCACCCCCCCGCAATGGACGATGAGCCCGATCTGGACGGTGACGAGGGCATCACCGAAGTGGACATGGGGCACATTTTGCTGCGCCCCGACGGCTACCACTGGCAGACGGCGGATGGGTCCCAGGAGTTTGGCCCCTTTGAGTCGTTGGAAGCGGCACTGGCGGATATGCAGTCCGCCGGTGACGATGGCGCAGAGCCGGGTGAAACCCTGCAGGAGGCTGAGGACGAACTGGGTGTGGCCGACTGGATCGACCCCGACACCGGTGAACTGGCCGAGGGCCTGGGCACTCCCCACCTGCGCGACGAATAGTTTCGTTTTCAAATCATCCGCGTCGTTGTAGCTTCGCCTTGCCGTGCTACCGCACTGTCTGTGGCTACGTGCCTAG
>CAZDDK010000160.1:0-4418 GCA_964504185.1 uncultured Rhodoferax sp.
CACTCGCAGGGCACCACAGTGTTCAGGTGCTTCTCGCGCATAGCCCCCCACAAATGGTCGCGTCCAGCTACCATATTCATAGCAGCCAATTTTCGGTCGGCCAGCAGCACCGCGTCGGGCTTGTGGCTGGACAGACTGATGGCCTCATCCAGCAGCGGCTTGTACTCCACCACCTTGCCCCCGCGTGAGCCGCCGTCGGAGCTGATGATGACCTTGGGGCTGGAATCCTCAATGCGCGAAGCCAGCGAACCCGAGGCAAAACCACCAAACACCACGGAGTGGATGGCTCCGATGCGGGTGCAGGCCAGCATGGCAAAGGCAGCCTCGGCAATCATGGGCATGTAGATCAGCACGCGGTCGCCCTTTTGCACGCCCAGGTCTTTCAGTGCGGCGGCCATGCGCTGCACTTCGGTGTGCAGCTCGGCGAAGGTGTAGACCTTCTCGGTAGTGGTCTCGGTGGAAACCGCGATCAGCGCGGCCTGATCGGCGCGGTCTTTCAGGTGGCGGTCCACCGCGTTGTGACACAGGTTGGTGGTGCCACCGACAAACCAGCGCGCAAACGGCGGGTTGCTGTAGTCGCAGACCTGTTGAGGCGGGGTTTGCCAGTCGATAGCCTTGGCCTCGTCGGCCCAGAAGCCGTCGCGGTCGTCGATGGAGCGGCGGTAGAAATCTGCATAAGCGGTCATGGTGTGTCCCTCGTTGCCGTTGAAACTGAATTCATAATTATGGAGATTCAGCTTGCTAGCACCTGACGGCCACTCTTCCCGGCTTTCAGAACATTACCCGCCGCTGCGGCGCAGCGACCGCCTACTTGATCAGGGCCTGTACGGCTTTGAAATCGGGGTGCTCCGCGCTGCGCAGCCACTCAAAGGCCACCATCTCGGTCGTCACCAGTTCCACGCCGGCACCGGCCAGGCGGTCGAAGGCGGCGTCGCGGTTGCGTTCGGTGCGCGAACTGCAGGCGTCCGTTACCACCCATACATCAAACTCATCTTCCAGCAGGTCCAGCGCCGTTTGCAACAGACAGACGTGCGCCTCACACCCCGCCAGCACGACCGTGCCACGCTCAGTGCCGCTGGAATCCTTCTGCAAATGCTTGGGCAAACTGCGGGCGTTGCCCTGCACCGGTTTTGGCGGCGGGCGCAGCCACTCGCCCAGGCCTTCTTCCACCGCGCTGAATTGCATCTTGGCCAGCACCCTTGCGTGGGCCGCCTTCAGAACGCCCTCCAGTTCAGCCACACTGCCCCCCAGTTTGGAGGGGCTCTGCTCGGTCGCAAAGACAGGGACCCGCAGCAACGCGGCCATTTGCGCCAGTCGCACCGCGTTGGCCACGGCGGCCGCGCCATCCAGCAGAACCGGCACCAGCCGAATCTGGTAATCCACCAGCACCAGCTGGGACTCGTCAACATCTAGCAGCATGGGGTTTCCTGTGGGGGTTGGGGGTGGTAGCGCACCGCAACAATGGGTCAGCGCGAGGCCGCGGCGGTGGCTTCGTCCAGCGCCTTGCAGGACGGCGAACACACCGCTTGGGATTTGCCCAAGACCTTCTTGGTGGTCATGAGCGAGCGTGCGCGGTGCTTGCCGCACAAGAAGCACGACATGGTCGCCCCGCCAAACGAAGCGGCAGCCATGAATGGAGACCCAGAAACCTTGGATTTGTAACGCAGCCCGTCTGGAAGAACGGTTGTTTTCGGTTCAGCTTTTGCCATAGTAGATACCCTCAGTAGCCTGGCTTGACGCCGTGAACACCACGGGTTAAGCTCTTTGGATGCGAATTATCCTCGTTCTGGCCATGCTTTTCATGGCAAATGTGGCTTTGGCAGAACCAACCCCCTCCCCAGATGAAGTCAACCAGCAGATCGCAGAGCGCACGCTGTTGGGCCGCATCGGCGATGTCGGCGGCAAAGTGGAGGCCAAAGCCTCCGAGCTGGTTGTCAACGCCATGACCTTTCTCGGGGTGCCATACAAGCGCGGCGGCACCAGCCTGGACACCGGTTTTGACTGCAGTGGATTCGTTCGCGCCATGTACGAGCAAACTGCCGGCCTGGTCTTGCCGCGCAAGGCCAGCGAACAGGCCGCCACCACCAAGAAAATTGCCCGCTCCGATCTGCAACCCGGTGACCTGGTGTTCTTCAACACCATGCGCCGCGCATTCAGCCACGTGGGCATTTACATTGGTGACGGCCAGTTCATCCACGCGCCCAAGCCGGGTGCTGAAGTGCGGGTGGAAAGCCTGTCTCTGGCCTACTGGGCGCGTCGCTTCGACGGGGCTCGCCGCATTCCTGTGGACGCCGACGCCACGGAAAAGCCCGCCATCCCCCAATGAACGGGGCCGCGTCCCAGCGGTCTTTGCATAGCTTTACTCGGTGACACCGCTCGGCGCGGGCCACTTTTGCCAACGCTGGCTATCATCCAGTGCCGGTTCCGTTGCGGACCGCCCTGTCATTTGGTCAACCCCCTCGGCAATTTGTGATGCGTCCTACCCGTTTGCACTGTCTCCCCCTTTCGTCCCTGCCGCGCTGCACCATCACCTGTGCCGCCCTGGTGGGCTTGTCAGCCGTTGCACAGATCCCACCGGCCTCTGCCTCCGTGGAGGCCAACGAGCAGAACGCAGCCAAGCCAGCCGCCCCCGCGCTCAATCGGGTGGAGGTGGTCGGCAGCAGCAGCGATAACGATCAGCGCCGGGTCTCCACCGCCTCCAAGATCATCATTGGCAAGGAAGAGATTGAGCGGTTTGGCGACAGCTCCGTCAGCGAAGTGCTCAAACGCCTTCCTGGCGTGACCACTGGTGGTCGCCCCGGGCGCGGTGGCGATGTGCGCATGCGTGGCATGGGTGGCGGCTACACCCAGTTGCTGGTCAACGGAGAGCGCATGCCACCCGGTTTTTCACTGGACAACCTCCCGCCCGACCAGGTGGAGCGCATTGAGGTGATGCGCGCGCCCACGGCCGAATATGGCGCACGGGCGGTGGCAGGCACCATCAACATCGTGTTGAAAGAGGCACTGAAAAAGACCCTCAATGAACTCAAAGTAGGGGCTGCCAGC
This sequence comes from uncultured Rhodoferax sp., assembly GCA_964504185.1. Classification (GTDB taxonomy): domain Bacteria; phylum Pseudomonadota; class Gammaproteobacteria; order Burkholderiales; family Burkholderiaceae_C; genus Allorhodoferax. The sequence continues at coordinate 3,046 of CAZDDK010000160.1, forward strand.
GAGGCGGGGCACACATCCCCCAGCGCCTCCTGGACCCGCAACGACACGCTGGGTGACAACGTGGCCTACACCGTCACCCTGTCGGCCAACCGCAGCGACAATCTGGACGAGAACGACACCCGCACCCGCTGGTTCGATCTGTCCAGCGGTCGCCAGGAGCTGGACCAGCATGAAACCGGCTCCACCACCACCCAGCGCCGTGGCGTGCACCTTCACGGACGCGTGCAAGTGGGCCTGGGCCAGGGGGAGTCCCTCATCGTGATGCCGTCAGTGGCGCTCTCCAAGGGCACATCATTCACCCAGAGCCAGCTGGTGCAGGCTCCCGGCGGTGCCATTGCCCAGCCTTACGCACGCACCACCAGCGAGGGAGACGGAAGCTTCACCAGCGTGCGCGCCAATGCGCAGTGGCAAAAGAACGTGGGTGACGGCACCCGCCTGGAAGTGCGCTACGGCGCTGGCTCCAGCACATTTGAGAGCCATTCTCTGCGCCGCGAGTGGGACACCGCCAGCGTGCAGACCCGCACCGTCGATGACCAGTCCAGCACCCGCGAAAACGGCTGGAACCTTACCGGCAAGATCGCGCAACAACTGGAAAGCGAACACAGCCTGGTGGGCGGACTGGAGCTGGACAGCAGCAAGCGCCGCCAGGGCCGCACCTCGCTGCAAAACGGCTTGCCCATCCTGACCGAGTTTGGCGATGACGTAAACGCCTCCTCCCTGCGCATGGCGGCCTATGTGCAGGATGAGTGGAACCCCACCAAGCAACTCTCCGCCTACGCTGGCCTGCGCTGGGAGAGCATTGAAACCACCAGTGACAGCGATGCCTACCAGGTCAGCAACACCAGCGGCGTGGTGACGCCGCTGCTGCACGCCACCTGGCGGCCCAACGAGAAGAGCCGCGACCAGTGGCGCACCAGCCTGACCCGCAGCTACAAGTCGGCCACCCTACAAGAGTTGATTGCCCGGCCCGCCATCTCCCAGCGCTACCCCACCGGCAGCAACGTGGTGGGCAGCCCGGACCGCGCGGGCAACCCCAACCTGGCACCCGAACTGGCGCGCGGCTTCGAGATTGCCTATGAGCACTATCTGGAAAAAGGCGGCCTGCTGAGCGCCAACTTTTTCCACCGCCGCATCAGCGACCTGATCCGCAATGTGGTGGCGCTGGAAGACGTATCGTGGTCAACCGACAAGCGCTGGGTTTCACGCCCGCAAAACGTGAGCAGCGCCACGGCACAGGGCATTGAACTGGAAGCCAAGGCCCGCATGGACGAGTTATGGAGCGACGCGATTCCCGTCGCATTGCGCGCCAATGTGAGTTTTTTTGACTCCACCGTGGACCAGGTACCCGGCCCCAACAACCGGCTCGAAGGCCA
>CAZDDK010000160.1:4518-7644 GCA_964504185.1 uncultured Rhodoferax sp.
GAAGCGGCCCAAAAAATGGGAAAGAGCCTGAATCAGGCGGTGCGGGATTACCTGGAGCAGCTCGCCGGAACCGGTCGGCGCGGACAGCAATGGGCGCAATTCGAGGCGCGCTGCCTCCAGTCTGACGCCAAGTTAGGAGACTGGCATTTTGACCGCGACGAGGCCAATGCGCGTTGACCATGGCAACACGTTGCTTTATCGACACCAACATCCTCATTTACGCAGAGGCCAGCGATGTACCGGCCAAACAGCAAGCCGCGCTGTCCCTGCTCAAACAGTTGTATGAAACGGGCTGCGGGGTGTTGTCAACGCAAGTGCTGCAGGAGTATTGCAACGTTGCGCTGAAAAAGCTCAAGCTCCCGGCGCACCACGTGCGGGCGCAGCTGGAGCTGTACGAACAATTCGAAGTCATCCAGGTCACCCCTGCCATCATTCACGCGGCACTGGACCTGCACCAAACCCGCAGCATGGGTTTCTATGACGCCATCATTGTGGCCACTGCGCACATTGCAGGTTGCAGCCTGCTCGCCAGCGAAGACATGAACACCGGAGAAACCGTGGGAGGCGTTTGCATCACCAATCCGTTTCTCCAGCCCGCATCAAGCCACTGATTGCACCATCAGACTTTGCGTCCACCCTTGCCAAAAACTCCCAGGCATGCCTCCCGCGCGGCATCCCGTTCCGGCAGCTTGGCGCACACGCCGTCCAGCTGCGCGTGAAGCCGCTTCACCACGGCCGTGTGCTTGCCGCCCGTGTTCCAGGCGGTGAGTTGTGTGCCCATTTTTTCCAGGCTGCGGCGGTTGCGTTCGTAGAAGGTCTCCGGGGCGGCGTCGAGTTCGCCAATCACCTGGGCGGCCGCCTTTTCGATGCGCGCGCTGTCCTGCGGGGCCAGATCGATGAGCTTTTGCACATAGCCACTGCCCCATTGCAGGCGCGTGGCCGGGCCCATGGAGCCGGCGTAGGCCTTCTCGGCCCAGTCCAGTGAGGCGGCCTTGTCACCACGCCGTTTGGCGTTGGAAGCCAGCACCAGCATGTGGTAATACGCCGACACCGCCTTGGGCAGCTCGGCCTTGAGCAGGGTGTCGGAGGCATCAATCTGGCCGACCTCGCTGAGCAGGTGCGCGGCCGAGGGGATGACCGCCTGGCGCTCGTATTTGTCGCGTGCGGCCTTGTCGGCCTTGTCCGCGGCAGCTTGCGCCTGGGCAACCAGCTCGGGCGGCAAAGCGGATGCAGCGGTCTTGGGCTGGTCCAGCAGCGCCAGCCCGACCTTGGCCTGCACCGCGCCCAGCTGGTCTGCAATGGACAGGCTGGCATCGGCCGCCAGACGGTCCAGCGCGGTGTTCAGCGCCCCCACCAGGGCGGTGCGCTCGGAACTGCCCTGCTTGCCCAGCACCGTGACCAAGTCGTTGGCGTAGTTGACCAGAATGTCGGCGGTTTCGCGTGAGCGGGATGCATCGGCCAGCACCGCCTGCACCGCAGTGAGGGCCAGGGCAGTATCCAGACCCGACGCTTTGTCCTGCGCTGCCAGGGCCACGGCGCGCAGGGTCAGGCGTGCGGCCGCCTCGGCCTGTTGGGGCGGGCAGGTGCGGGCCAGTGCGGCCACCGTGGGTGCCAGGTCTTTCTTGGCCAGCAACTGGGCCTCGTCCACATCCCAGGCGTAGTAGGCCAGCATGCGCCAGGCGTCGGCCGACAGGGCTGCGCCATTGCCTTGCGGGGCAGCCAGCGCGGCGGCCAGCGTTTCCTTGATGGGCTGGGTGGCCGCCATGCCCAGCGTGAGCAGCCGCATGTATTGCGCGGCATCCACTTCGCCGGGCAGGCGGGTCAGCTCGGTGCCGTCCGGCTTGAACAAGATGGTGGTGGGGTAGCCGCGCACCTTGAACTGCGTGCCCAGCTTTTGCGCGCCGGGGGTGTCGCCGTCCAGATAGACGGGAATAAAGCCCTTGCTGCGCTCCACGAAATCGGGCCGGTTGAACACCGTGGCCTTGATCTGGTTGCACGGCGGGCACCACACCGCGCCCCAGTACAGGAACACCGGCTTGTTCTCGCTCTGGGCCCGGGCAAACACGGCGTCCAGGCTGGCGCCATCGGGCTTGACCCAGGCGATGCCGGCATGGGCGGCAGAAGCAGGTACAGATGCACCGACGCCCGGGGACACGACTGCGGGTGCCTGGGCCTCGGGTGCCTTGGAGCAGCCCGATAGATACGCGGTGGAAACAGCCGCCGCAGTGGCCAACAATAGAAATCTGCGCATGGTTCAAATGATCCTTTACGACGGAAAGACCGCATTGTGCGCCAACCCGGCTTTCGCCAAGAAACAAGGTAAAAAATGGCATTTAGCCCGCGTGAATATTGAATAGTTTGCTACAAATTAGATAGCGTTTCACTGTGCCGAGGCGATACCCTATCCGCCCAGCGTCCAGACCGGGTCGGGACGCCAGTGCGCCACCCACCCGGGCACGGCATCGGCCGGCATGGGGCGGGCCACGCCGTAGCCCTGCGCCAGCTCGCAGCCCAGCTCCAGCAGCCGGGTGCCGTGGGCCACGGTTTCCACACCTTCGGCAATCACCCGCCGTCCAAAGGCCGCAGCCAGCCCGATGACGCCTTGCAAAATGGCCATGTCGTCGGGGTCGTCCAGCATGTCGCGCACAAAACTCTGGTCAATCTTGAGCAGACCCGCATGCAGGTGCTTGAGGTAGGTGAGCGACGAATAACCCGTGCCAAAGTCATCCAGCGCAAAGCCCACACCCAAATGCTGGCAGGCATCGATCACCCGGGCCACCTGGGCCATGTCCATGAGTGCGCTGGTCTCCAGGATTTCCAGCTCCAGGCTGCGGGGGGGCAGGTCCGGATGGCGCCCCAGCATCTCCCGCAAGCGCTCTACGAAATCGGGCTGCTGCAGTTGACGGGCACCCACATTCACGCTGACCGGCAGCGTCAGGCCTGCGGCGCGCCAGCGGTCCATCTGGTCCAGCGCGGTCTCCAGCACCCAGGTACCCAAGTCCACCGCCAGCGCGTGGTCCTCCACCACTGGCAGAAACACCCCAGGGAGCAACAGCCCGCGCTGCGGGTGTTGCCAGCGGATCAGCGCCTCCGCCCCCACCACGGCACCGGTGCGCATGTTCACCT
>CAZDDK010000161.1:0-7512 GCA_964504185.1 uncultured Rhodoferax sp.
TTGAAGCCGCGGGTGGTCAGGGCAGGGGTGCCGATGCGCACGCCGCTGGTGACCATGGGCTTTTCGGGGTCGTTGGGGATGGCGTTTTTGTTGATGGTCATGTGGGCAGCGCCCAACACGGCTTCGGCTTCTTTGCCGGTAATGCCCTTGGCGCGCAGGTCCACCAGCATCACATGGCTTTCGGTGCGGCCGCTGACGATGCGCAGGCCACGTGACACCAGCGTTTCAGCCACGATGCGGGCATTGGTCAGCACTTGCTGCTGATACACCTTGAATTCAGGGCTCAGTGCTTCTTTGAAAGCCACTGCCTTGGCGGCAATCACATGCATCAGCGGGCCACCTTGCAGGCCGGGGAAGATGGCGCTGTTGATGGCTTTCTCATGCTGCGCCTTCATCAGAATAATGCCACCGCGCGGGCCACGCAGACTCTTGTGGGTAGTGGAGGTCACCACATCAGCGTGCGGCACTGGGTTGGGGTACAGGCCGGCGGCAATCAGGCCGGCGTAGTGGGCCATGTCCACCATGAAGATGGCCCCCACGTCTTTGGCCACTTTGGCAAAACGTTCAAAGTCGATGCGCAGTGCGTAGGCGGAGGCACCCGCCACAATCAGCTTGGGTTTGGATTCGTGGGCCTTGCGCTCCATGGCGTCGTAGTCGATTTCTTCCTTGTCGTTCAGGCCGTAGCTCACCACATTGAACCACTTGCCGCTCATGTTCAGCGCCATGCCGTGGGTCAGGTGGCCGCCTTCGGCCAAGCTCATGCCCATGATGGTGTCGCCGGGCTTCAAAAAGGCCAGAAAAATCGCTTCATTGGCCGATGCACCACAATGCGGTTGCACGTTGGCCGCTTCGGCTCCAAAAATTTGTTTGATGCGGTCAATGGCCAGTTGTTCGGCCACGTCCACGTGCTCACAACCGCCGTAGTAGCGCTTTCCGGGGTAGCCTTCGGCGTACTTATTGGTCAACTGGGTGCCCTGCGCGGCCATGACGGCGGGAGAGGCGTAGTTTTCGCTGGCAATCAGCTCAATGTGGTGTTCCTGGCGGGCGTTTTCAGCCTGGATGGCAGCCCAAAGCTCGGGATCGGTCTGTTCGACGAGGATGTTGCGGTGGTACATGGCAGTCCTTTATGACAATGAACCTTGTTCATATGCGCGCTGAAACGAAATGAGACAAGGGCTGCCCAGGCGAACGGCTGAACGCACGCACCTGCACAGGTGCTGCGGCGCGCTTCCCAGTGGTTGTCCCACGTCAGCGCCTCAAACCCAATGGCTGAGGCACCTATCGCCAGTCGCGCGCGAGGGGAAGTTTAACCGAGCCGGCTTACGAGGACGCGTAGCTGGCCACGCTTTGCGGGGCTTCCTGCGGTTTGGCGGGTTGGTTCACGGGCACGGCCTGCGGGGCGAACAAGGGAACGGTGCGTCCGTTGGAGACCAGTTGCAGACGGCTGTGTTCGGCCAGTACTTTGGAGGTGTAGCCGTTGTCGCCCTCCATGTTGCCGGCACCCACGTACAGCTTGAGGCCGCCCTCCACCGAACCAGCCCGGGTGATGCAGTCGCGCAGCACCTTGACACCCACGCGCAGGTTGGAAATCGGATCAAAGGCGGCATGCTTGCCTCCAAAGTCGTCGTACTTGTCGCTGTGGATTTTGGTCATGACCTGCATCAGGCCTTGCGCGCCGACCGCACTTTGTGCAAAGGGGTTGAAACCGGATTCAACGGCCATGACGGCCAGAATCAGGGTGGGGTCCACCTTCACCCGAGTCCCCACGTCAAACGCCTCGGCTACCAGCGCACTCAAGGGTTCGGGTGCGACGTTGTATTTTTTGCTGAGCCAATACGCCACGGCGGCTTGCTGCTTGGGCAGACTTTGCGGATTGGTGGCGGTTGCCCGTTCAATGGCATCCACTTCGGGTGCCATGCCCGAAAGGACGGTCTGGCGGGCTTGCAGCCAGCTCATCAACTCGACTTCCCCGGCCTGGCGGATTTCCGGCCGTGCGGTCAGGGTGATTGCGGCAAACATGACGGCCAAGCCCAGCAGGGCAAATCCGTTGTGGGTGATTTCAAAGAAACCTTGGGCGATGTCGGTGGCAAAAGTTGCCAGGCCCTTGGTGAATTTTTCGGTCGCTGTCATAGCTCTTCCTTCTTAGGCGGGGGCCATGGGCGACTGCGCTGCGAACAGGGCGGTTGCTCTTGGCACCACGTTTGGGTTGGTACGCTATCAATATCCTGCGGCGTCGTCTTCGACATGTGCAGCGATTTGAATATGCCGGGTTCGGCAGCGGTTGCGGGTTATCCCTAGTCAAAACGAGGAATGGGCGGATTCTAGGGGGCTCAAATATATCTAGTCAACAATATTGAATAGGTTTGTTATTCTAATATTCATCGTATGAGCGCCAAATTCTGGCGAATGTGGGCATTGCAGACGGGCATGTTGGGGCCAAAAATCTTCTAATCACGGCCCCCAAACCCATTGAAAACCGAATTTGCAAACCGTGGGATCCCTGCCTAGAGTAGCAAGGCCTGTTGATTCAGGCGTTGTTCCGGCAGTAGCCAGTCCGTACCGTGACGGTATCAGTGATAAAGCGGCCCCGGTAACCCACGGAGGCAATCTATTGCTTCTAGTGCACTGTGGGACGTTAATCTCCCATGTGCCAGCCCCGACGGCACAGGCCTTTGGTCTGCCGTCAAGCCCGGTGTCTGGGCCTCTTGGATCGGACACCGGGCTTTCTTGTTGGGATGGACCGCATCCACCGCACCCTCTATCTATATTAGAGAAAGTGGTGCCCGTCTCTTGGGTACACCTTGTGATGTCGGATGTCGCTGTATCGCGTCGTGCATCGGGTTTGCTACATATTTTGTAGCTAAAAGACATTATTTCATGCGGGCTACAAGTGTTTTTGTCTTTGTGTCGGCAGAAGTGCGCGGTGGTCTTCGCCGAGGTTTGCTCCGGTGTGGACAAATTCCATGGGCGCGCAACGAAATCGCGGCGAAAATACGCGGTTTCTGATTTTCTTCCAACCTACACTTTGAGCCCGCCGTGACGTCGACTTCCACCACCAAAAACAACGATATTGCCCATCTTGACAGTCTGACCGGTGGTGCCTTCTCAGCTCCCACATCGGGTGAGCGTTCCGCCCGGGTCCGCGAGTGGCTGCAGGGAAGCCCCGCACCGGAACTGCTGGCCGATGTGTTCAAGGAACTCAGCGTCAAAGACAAGGGTGCCGCCAAACTGGTTCGCGAAAAGATTGATGAGGCCCGCCGCATCAAGGGCCAGGAAGTCTTGGCCGCCGAATGGGCCACCAAGGCGCAAGCCCTTTTGGCGACGAGCAAGCTCAATATTGCCGATGCCCTGGCGTGGCAGCGCGATGCGGCCAAGGCCGGAGCCCCCCTCAGCCGTGAACCGCTGGCGGCACTCAAGACCGAATTGGCTGAACGCGTACGCGTGATTGAGGACTTGCAGCGCCGAGTCCAGGTGCAGCGCGAGGCAGCGGTATTGCTGGCGCAGCGCATCGAAGTGCTGTCCACCAAATCCTGGCAAGACGCCCAGGCGGCGCTGGAAGCCCTGCGGGTGGACGTGGAGCAATGGCAAGCCCAGGCCGCGCAATTGGGGGCCGACGCCAATTGGCCCAGTGTGGATGCCAAGTTTGTTCCGCTGCTGGATGCCTCGAAAGGCCAATTGCTCGTGGTCTGGGAGGCATTCCAGGGTGCCCTGGCGTTGGCTGTAGCCGCCGCGCAAGATGGTGCGGCACCCCTGCCGCCGGTTCCGGTGTGGGCCGATGAATTGCGCGCTGCCCGCGGTGTGCCGGTTGAAGCAGCACCCAAGCAGTCCAAACCCAAGGTCGATCCCCAGGTGCGGGCGCAGGCCACCGAGGCGGTTCGCTCTGCCCTGGCAACACTGGAGCGGGAAGTGGCGGAAGGGCATGGAAAAGCCAGTGCAGGTGCTGCCAACGCACTGCGCCAGGCCCTGAAGGAAAACGGCCGCCTGATCGACGACAAACTCGAAAACCAGGCCCACGCGGCTTTGGCCGCAGCGGGTGAGCTGGAGGGCTGGCAGCGTTGGCGCGCCGACCAATTGCGCGAAACCCTGGTGTCTCAGGCCGAAGGCTTGCTCAAGCGCCCCGAAGGGCAGGCCATTGGTGGCCGCAAAATGCAGGAAACCCTGCGCAACCTGCGTGAGCAATGGAAGCAAACTGACCAGGGCGGTGCGCCCAACCACGCCATGTGGAAGCGGTTTGACGAGGCCTGCAACGAGGCCCACAAGGTGGTGGAAGCCTGGCTGGACAAGGTTCGCACCGAGTCTGCGGAGCACAAGGCCCAGCGCCTGGCACTGATTGAAGAGGTCCATGCCTGGGCCGCTGCCAACCAGACCGCGCTGGACGACGACTGGAAGGGCTTCAACCGCATCCTGCACCAGTTCTCCGATCGTTGGCGCAACGCCGGCCATCTGGGCGAGAAGGCGTTTGCCGAATTGCAGCCGCTGTGGAAGGCGGCCATTGCCAAGGCCGCAGCGCCGCTAGAGGCCCTGCAGGCCGAAAGCCTGGCCCTGCGCCACGCCATGATTGAGGAAGCCAAGGTTTTGGGTGCCGCCGCAGAGTTGCGCATTGATGCCGTCAAGTCTTTGCAACAGCGTTGGCAAGCCCAGGCCCACCGAGTGCCGGTGGACCGTCGCCAGGAGCAAAGACTGTGGGATGCCTTCCGCAAACCGATTGACGATGCCTTCAACCGCAAGACGGCGGACCGCGAGAAGGCCGAAGCTGCGCTGGGTGCCCGTGACAGGGTCGTGCTTCAGGCCGCCAAGGCGCTGGACGCTGCCAATGCCAGTGGCGATGCAAACACCATTCGCGCGGCCATGGCCGCCCTGGAAGCAGCGCTGCAGGGACAGGCCCAGGCCCAGGCAGAGGTGCAGTCCGCAGGTGCGCAGGAAACCCAGGCGCAAGCCGTGGTCGCATCCCAAGAGTCAGAGCAAAATGCGGCACTAGCCCACGTTAATACTAATGATGGCGCTACTGAAAATGTAGCAAGTGAAGAGAGTGACGCCCATCGCGACGCACCGGCTACGGTGGTTGCCGAACCGGCTGTGGTGGCCGCCCCGGCAGCGCCTAAACGCGTAGTGGTGGCAGCGCGTGGCGATGACCGCCCCGGCACCCGCAAGGAAACGCCGGCCCCGGCCGGTGCCCGATCCGGCAAGTGGGGTGAGCGCGGCGATGCTGCGCGCGGTCCGCGTGGCGCGAGTGACCGTGGAGCAGGCCGCCCTGACGGTCGCGGTGGGGACCGGCCTGCTGGGGGACGTTTCGGCTCAGAGGGGCGTACGCGTCCAGAGGCACCCCGCCTGGGCGACGCGGCGTTTCGGGCCCAGCGTGATGCGCTGGAGCAAGCCCAGCAGGCGCTCAAGAAGCTGGCGGTGCAAGCCCACGGTGAAGCCCTGACCCAGCTGTTGACGGCCTGGGAAAAGCGCGATGCCAGCCTGGTTCCCGGTGCACAGGACCTTGGCAACCGGGCCACACCGGCCACGCGTGCTGCCTGGGTGCAAGCCCTGGGCGGCGAGGCCAAGGGGGTGCCAGCGGCCAAACCCGTTGATCCGCACGTGGCACTGTTGCGCCTGGAAATGGCGGCGGAGGTGCCCACTCCGGTGGAAGACCTGGATGCGCGGCGCAGCCTGCAACTGCAACTGTTGACACGCCGCAACGATGCGCCGCCCGCCCAGACCTGGGGCCAGGACGCCGCTTCGGTGCTGGCCGGCCCCTTCAGCGCACCGGCAGCGCGGCGGGTGCAAAACGTGCTGAAGGTCTTGCTCAAGAAGTAGCAAAGTTCGCGCGGCACGGTCGGTTGTGAAAGAATGGCGTGCCGCACACGGGGCGCGTTTCTTGTGCAAGGAGGGGCCTGTGGAATCCATCGAAGACCTGCTGCGCCGACTGGAGCAACTCAATGCGATTGGTGCCGCGCTATCCAAAGAGCGCGACATCAACCGCCTGCTGGAGAGCATTCTGGTCGCGGCCAAGACCATTACCCACGCGGATGGCGGCACTCTTTACCGGGTGACCGAGGACCGCAAGGCCCTGCGCTTTGAAATCCTGAAAACCGATTCCTTGAACATTGCCATGGGTGGCACCTCGGGGCGGCCCATCGATTTTCCCAACCTGCCGCTGTACGACGCGCACGGCAATCCCAACGATTCCCTGGTGGCTGCCTACTCAGCCATTCACAGCCAGACCGTCAACATCGCAGACGCGTACACGGCACCGAATTTCGACTTCTCGGGCACCCGCCAGTTCGATGCCCGCACGGGCTACCGGTCCCAGTCGTTCCTGTCCGTGCCCATGAAGGACCATGAGGGCGATGTGATTGGCGTGTTGCAGTTGCTCAATGCACGGCCCCGTGCCAATGGCGGGGTGGTGCCGTTTTCCACTTCGGACCAGAGCCTGGCGGAGTCGCTGGCGTCGCAGGCGGCCATCGCCATTACCAACCGCAACCTGATGTCGCAGCTGGAGACGTTGTTTGAGTCCTTTATCAGCCTGATCAACCTGGCCATTGACGAAAAGTCGCATTACACCGGTGGGCATTGCCAGCGCGTTCCTGCGCTGACGATGATGCTGGCCGAGGCAGTGAACGCCCACCGCAAAGGCCCGCTGGCGGGTTTCTCCATGGACGATCGGGACCGCTACGAGCTGAAGATTGCCGGTCTGCTGCACGACTGCGGCAAGGTGACCACGCCCGTGCATGTGGTGGACAAGGCCACCAAGCTGCAGACGCTGTTTGACCGTATCGACCTGATAGACACCCGTTTTGAAGTGCTCAAGCGGGATCAGGAAATTGCCGCTCTGAGGGCGCAACTGGCCCTGCGCGAGCAAACGGACGTAGTGGGCGAGACGCTTGTGCGCAACCTTGCGCGTGAACACATGGATGCGCTGGACGCAGACCGGGACTTTCTGCGCGGGGTAAACCAGGGTGCCGAGTCCATGAAGGATGTGGATCTGCAGCGTGTGCGCGACATTGCCCACAAGCACCTCTGGCGCAATGTGAAGGGGCTGGAGGCGGAGGTATTGACCCCCGATGAAATTGAGAACCTGACCATCCGTGCCGGTACCCTGACCGCCACGGAGCGCGACACCATCAACAACCACATCGTTGCCACGATCAAGATGCTGGAGCAGCTTCCATGGCCCAAGCACTTGAAGAATGTGCCGGAATATGCGGGGGGCCACCACGAGCGCATGGACGGCAAGGGATACCCCAAGGGGCTGACGCGCGAGCAGATGTCGGTGCAGGCGCGGGTCATGGGCATTGCCGATATTTTCGAGGCCTTGACGGCGCGCGACCGGCCCTACAAACCGGGCATGAAACTGTCCCAGGCCATGGGCATCATGCACAAGTTCCGCATCGGTGGCCACATTGACCCGGATCTGTTTGACATTTTTGTGCAGGAAGGGGTTTACCTGCGCTATGCCCACCAGTTTCTGGACCCCTGGCAGATCGACACCGTCGATCCAACGGCCTGGGTTTAATCCAGGGAACA
>CAZDDK010000162.1:0-7493 GCA_964504185.1 uncultured Rhodoferax sp.
GAGGCCCAAAACTCGTGCCATACTTGGCCTCATGCGGTTGAATTTCCTATCCGTATCCGTTTGCACAACCTGCACCGCGATGGCACGCTGTGGCATTGGAGCACCTGGACCAGCGCCGCACGCACGCTCTTCGGGCGCGGCGGCCTGGTGCGCGAGTCCTGGCGGCCCTGGCGCGAATACCTGCGGCCCGACTTCCACCCCAGCCAGCACGGCAGCGACCGGTCGGAGCGCTGGCTGGCCGAACACAGCAACACCTACACGCCCGTCGGCGCGAATCCATGAAACCACACGCCACCACGCCCCGGCTTGGCAGGAGCCGGGCCAGCGCAGCCATGCTGTGCCTGTTCTCCGCCCTGGCCCTGCCCGTCCACGCCGCCCCCTTGGGCTTTGACGCCGCGCTGCAGCAGATGCAGCAGCGGTCCGACCAGCTCGCCGCCTCGCGCAGCGCCATCGAAAGCGCCCAGCTGCGCCGCGATGCGATGCAGCGCCTGGGCGGCCCGGTGGTCAACCTCACCGGCGCAGCCTACGCCTACAACGCCAACCTGGACGTAGACCTGAACCCGCTCAACCGCGCGCTGCCCGGCGTGCTCTCGCAGCTGCCGCCGCAGCTCGCGGGCCCGATCGCGCAGCTGCCGCACCTGCCGTCCAGCTACACGCTCAACCGCCACAAGAGCGACACCACCGCCTCCGTCTCGGCCGTCTGGCCGATCTACATGGGCGGCGCCAGCGATGCCGCGCGCGGTCTGCTGGAGGCGCAGACCCACGAGGCCGAGGCCGACGCCGCCAAGACCGGCCACGAAGCCACCACGGTGCTGGTGCAGCGCTACTTCGGCGCCCAGCTCGCCGAGCGCGCCGCCGTGCTGCGCGAGGCGGCGCTGGCCACCATCGAGCAGCACGACGCCGCCGCGCAGAAGATGCTGGATGCCGGCGTGATCGCCCGCGTGGAACGCCTGCAGGCCCGCTCCGCCCTCGAAGAAGCCCGCCGCAACGCCCGCAAGGCGCGCGACGATGCCGAGCTGGCCGCCACCGCGCTCACGCGCACGCTCAAGGCCAGCGACCGCGTCACGCCCACCAGCCCGCTGTTCGTGCTGGCCGAGCCGCTGCCGCCCCTGCCCCAATTCATCGACACCGCGCTGACCCGCCACCCGGGCCTCGACAAGGTCGCCGCCAAGAAAGAGCAGGCCACGCAGCTGCATGCCGCGCAGGAGGCGCTGCGCAAGCCCCAGGTGTTCGCCTTCGGCCAGCGGCAATTGAAAACCGGCAAGGACGCCGACTGGGTTGCCGGCGTGGGCGTGCGCTGGACGCTGTGGGACTCCATCGACCGCAACGCGCTGGCCGCGTCGTCCCAGCGCCAGATCGAGCAGGCCGAGCGCACGGGCGAGCAGGCCAGGAGCGACATCGCCCTGCTCGTGGAAAAGCGCTGGCTGGGCGTGGAGCAGGCACGCCGCCAGTTCCTGGCCATGGCCCCCAGCCTGGAGCTGGCCGACGAGGTGCTGCGCCTGCGCACCTCGGGCCTGAAGGCGGGCACCAGCACCACGCTGGATTTGATCGACGCGCAGGTCAACTTGGCCAAGGCCCAGACCGAACGCGCTCAGGCCGCGCACGACTATGTGAAGGCTCTGGCAGATCTGCTGGAAAGCTGCGGCCTCTCGGATGAATTCGGCAGCTACATGGCGCGCGCCGACGTGATGAAAGTGGAGTGAAGAACATGAGCAAGAAAACAACCGCCGCAGCCGCCGTGGCCTTTGTCGCCGTCGCGGGCTTCGTGGGCTTTGGCCTGTGGAAGGCGTCGCAGCCCGCGCCCGAGGTCTTCCAGGGCCAGATCGAGGCGCAAGAGGCCGACATCGCCCCCAAGGTCACCGCGCGCATCGCGCAGATTTTGGTGAAAGAAGGCGACCAGATCGCCGTGGGCGCCCCACTGATCCGCATGGACAGCCCCGAGGTGCAGGCCAAGCTCGCCCAGGCCACCGCCGCGCAGGAGGCCGCCCAGGCCGTGGCCGCCAAGGCAGAGCATGGCGCCCGCCCGCAAGAGGTGGAAATGGCCCGCCTGAACTGGCAGCGCGCCGTGGCCGCCGCCGACCTGGCCGAAAGCTCGTTCAAGCGCGTGGACGGCCTGGCCCGCGAGGGCCTGGTGGCCGCGCAAAAGCGCGACGAGGCCGAGGCCAACTTCAAGGCATCGCGCGACCAGGCCCTGGCCGCCAAGGCGCAGTACGACCTGGCCCGCTCCGGCGCCCGCGCCGAGGACAAGTCCGCCGCCAGCGCCCAGGCGCGGCAGGTGGCGGGCGTGGTCGCCGAGGTGCAAGCCGCCCAGGCCGAGACGGAATTGAAGAGCCCCGTGGCGGGCGAGGTGGCCAAGGTGCTGGCCCGCACGGGCGAACTCTCGCCCCAGGGCGTGGCCGTGGTCACGGTGGTCAATTTGCAGGACCAGTGGGTCGTGCTGAACGTGCGCGAAGACCGCCTGCAGCGCTTTGCCATCGGCAATGAATTCGACGCCACGCTGCCCGCGCTGGGCGGCAAGGCGGTGAAGTTCAAGGTCTATCACACCGGCGCCCTGCCCGACTTCGCCACCTGGCGCGCCACGCGCGCGGGCCAGGGCTTTGACGCCCGCACATTCGAGGTGCGCGCCCGCCCCACCGCCCCCATCGAGGGCGCACGCCCCGGCATGACCGTGCTGGTGCAGTGATTTGAATAAAAAGTGCCTCCAGCGCTTATCCATCAAGCGCGAGCAGCTATGAATTCAATAGTCAACAGCTTCCGCCGCGAAGCCCGCCGCCTGGCGGCCAGCCCCTGGGACCTGGCCATGGTCACCTGGGTGCCGCTGCTGGGCGTGCTCGTGCTGTGGTGGATCTTCTCGGCCGGCCTGCCGCGCCACCTGGCCGTGGGCGTGGTGGATGAAGACCACAGCAGCCTGTCGCGCGAGCTGGTGCGCATGCTGGACGCCACGCCGGGCGTGCAGATCACCCAGCACTACGCCAACGCGACCGAGGCCGAGCGCGCGCTGCGCGCCGTGGAGGTCTATGCCGTGGTAGCGGTCCCGCGTGACTTTGCGCGCACCGTGAAGGAGGGCCGCGCCGCCCAGGTCACCCTGCTGCACAACGCGCAAATGGGCACGCATTCGGGCCTGCTGCAGCGCGACGTGCGCAGCGCCGTGGGCACGCTGTCGGCCGGCATCGAGATGGCCGCGCGCAACAAACGCGGCGAAAGCGCCCAGGCCGTGCGCGTGAGCATGGAGCCCATCCACACGCAGATGGTGGCGCTCTTCAACGTGGCCACCAACTACGAGCAGTTCCTGGGCGCGGCGCTGATCCCCGCGCTGCTGCACATCCTGGCCATGACCGCAGGCGCCTGGACGGTGGGGCGCGAGCTGCGCGACCGCACGCTGGGTGACTGGCTGGGCGCTGGCGGCAGCGCCGCGGGCGCCTTGCTGGGCAAGCTCGCCTGGCCCTGGGCCACGCTCACGCTGACCGGCTTGCTGGCCCTCGTCGGCATCACCTGGGGGCGTGACTGGCACCCGCCGGGCAACCTGTGGTGGGTGGCGGCCGCGCTGGCGCTGCTGATGGCCGTGTCGTTGGCGGCGGGCGCGGCGCTGGCGGCGGTCACGCGCTCGCTGCGCACCGCCCTGTCGGGCGCGGGCTTCTTCGCAGCGCCTGCGTTTGCGTTCAGCGGCGTGGCGTTTCCGCTGTCGGGCATGCCCGGGAGCGCCCGCGCCTGGGCCGAGGCCATGCCGTTCACGCACTACATCCGGCTGCAGATCGAGCAGTTGCAGATGGGCGCGCCGCTGGCCGCGAGCGTCTCCACCATGGCGGCGCTGCTCATCGCCAGCGTGGCGCTCTGGCTGGTCGCTTCCACTGGCCTGCGCCTGGCCGCTCGCCGCCCTGACACCTGGGGAGGCCGCTGACATGGCACAACGTCTTTTCCAAGCCTGGGGCGCCGCCCTGGCCGCCATCGTGCGCGACAAGGGCGTGCTGCTGCTGCTCATCGGCGCACCCGTGCTGTACGGCTTCTTCTACCCCTGGTTCTACGCCGACGAGGTGCTCACCCGCCTGCCCGTGGCCGTGGTGGACATGGACCGCACCAGCCTCTCGCGCCAGATCACGCGCTTTGCCGATGCCGACCCGCGCATCGAGGTGCGCATGGTCACCGCCAGCGAGCGCGAGGCGCAGGAGGCCCTGTGGCGCGGCGAGATCGAGGGCTATGCGCTCATCCCCCCCAACCTCAAGCGCAGCGTGGTGCGCGGCGAAAACGCCGTGGTCAGCATCGAGGCCAACGGCGCCTATGCGCTGCTCAACAAGGCCGTGCAATACGGCCTTGCCGAGGCCGTGGGCACCGTGTCCGCCGGGGTCGAGATCCGCAAGCTGCAGGCCAGCGGCCAAAGCGCCCTACAGGCCCGCGCCAGCCGCGCCCCGGTGCAGCTGCAGATGGTGGCGCTGTTCAACCCCATCGAGGGGTATGGCAGCTTCGTCGTGCCCGCCGTGGCGCTGCTCATCCTGCAGCAGACGCTGCTCATGGGCGCGGCCCTGCTCGCAGGCACCTGGGTGGAGGCTGGCGAACACCGCCCCGGCGCCACCGCATGGCTGGGCCGCCTGCTCGCACTGTGCACCCTGGGCTGGGCCAGCGGGCTGTTCTACTTTGGCTGGATCTTCCTGCTGCACGACTACCCGCGCGGCGGCAACCCGCTGGGCGCGCTGGCCCTCTTGGCCTGCTACGTGCCCGCCATCGCGGCGCTGGGCTCGCTGCTGGGCCTGTGGTTCGGCAACCGCGAGCGCGCGCTGCAGGTGCTGCTGTGGACCACCCTGCCCATCGCCTTCGTCGCCGGGTTCTCCTGGCCGGTAGAGGCCCTGCCCCAGCCGCTGCAGTGGCTGCGCTGGCTGCTGCCCAGCACCTCGGGCGTGCAGGCCTCGCTGCGGCTCAACCAGCTGGGTGCGCCGCTGCAGGCGGCCCTGCCCTACCTGTGCACGCTGGTGGCGCTGGGGGCGGTGTTCGTGGCCGGGCTGTTGTACAAAACGCGGCCGCGCTGACCCATCACGCCGCCGCCTGCACTTCCTTGCGCAGGCCCAATGCAAAGACCCACTCAGCCACCACGAACTTCTTGAACTGATGGGGGCGCGGGGACAGGCTCGGCAGGTCGATTCTAAAGTGCCACAGTGAACAGCGACGTTCGGGCCACGGCATTCATGACGCCCTCAATCAAGTCATCCATGTTGCCCACATCTTCCGGGCCAAGGTCGGTTGAATCGCCCCGGCTTATCTAGACACTTTTGAGCCGTTGGGAATGTCGCTGTTCGAACTCTACAGGGGATAGGCCTGCCGCCGATGAATGACGGCGCTGTGAGTTGTAGAACATTTCGATGTAGTTGAAGATATCCGCTCGCGCATCGTCACGGGTTGTATAGACCCGCCTACGGATGCGTTCGCGCTTGAGCAACTGGAAGAAGCTCGCGGCCACAGCGTTGTCGTGGCAGTTGCCACGCCGGCTCATGCTGCTGACCAGGTTATGGTCGCGCAGGAAAGCCTGCCACTCGTGGCCAGTGAACTGGCAGCCTTGATCAGAATGAACCATGACAGGCGCATGCGGCTGGCGGCGCCATAGTGCCATCAGCAATGCATCGAGGACCAGGCTCGTGTCAATGCGGCTACCCATGGACCAGCCCACTACTTGGCGCGAGAACAGATCGACCACAACCGCCACCTACCGTCAACCGATTCCCTGTAGATACCGTTACACTAAATACCTCCCGCCGTTGGCAAGGGGGACTCGGGAACCATACCAACTCTTCGAAAGATACTCGCATGAAACTCAAACTTATTCTCTCGACCATGATCGCTGCCGTCGCCGTGATGGCCCACGCAGAGGATGTCAAGCGCGCGGATGTCAAGGCTGACGCTGCAGCCGCCAACAAGTCTGGCGAAATCCAGAAGGGCGACGCCGACGCCAAGGGCCCCAAGGCCGCCAAGTCCGACAAGGCACGGGCTGACGTGAAGGCCGAAGCCAAGGCCGCCAACAAGGCTGGTGAAATCGCAGAAGGTGAAGTCGACAAGACCAAGCCTGCGAAGTCCACCAAGGCCCGCGCCGATGTCAAGGCCGAAGCCAAGGCCGCCAACAAGGCTGGCGAAATCCAGAAGGGCGAAAAGTAATCCGAACGACTTTCCCGTTACAAAAAAAAGGGCCGAAAGGCCCTTTTTTTTTGGTCTATGCGCGTGCCACCATCCCCAGCCGCTCGCACAGCGCGACCGTGGCCACGCTCTGGTTCATGGTGTAGAAGTGCAGGGCCGGCGCGCCGCCGGCGCGCAACTGCTCGCACAGGCCGGCGACCACATCCAAGCCGAAAGCCTTGATGGATGCGGTGTCGTCACCAAAGCTCTGCAGGCGCAGGCGAATCCAGCGCGGGATCTCGGCGCCGCAGGCGTCCGAGAAGCGCATCAGCTGCGTGGAACTGGTGATGGGCATGATGCCCGGCACCACCGGCACGTGCACGCCCAATGCCGCCACATCGTCCACGAAGCGGAAGTAGGCATCGGGGTTGTAGAAGTACTGGGTGATGGCCGAGTTGGCACCGGCACGCACCTTGGTGGCAAAGGCTTCCAGGTCGCTCTGCGGCGACTTGGCCTGGGGATGCACCTCGGGGTAGGCCGCCACCTCGATGTGGAAGTCATCACCCGTCTCCTGGCGGATGAAGGCCACCAGTTCGCTGGCGTAGTGGAACTCGCCGCCCATGCCGTAACCACTGGGCAGGTCGCCACGCAGGGCCACCAGGCGCTTGACGCCCATGGACTTGAGCGTGGCCAGCTGGGCCCGCACGGTGGCGCGCGTGGCGCCGATGCAGGAGAAGTGCGAGGCCGCGCTCACGCCCTCGGCCAGGATATCGGCCACGGCCTTGAACGTGCCCTCTTGGGTGGAGCCACCGGCGCCGAAGGTTACCGAGCAGAATTCGGGCTTGAGTGCGTACAGCTGCTGGCGCACGCCGCGCAGCTTCTCCACGCCCTCGGGCGTCTTGGGCGGGAAAAACTCCACGCTCACCGGGATGCGGGATGGTGTTGGGTTCATGTTGGTTTTTTCGCGCAAATGAAAAATTCGTGGTTGCCGTCGCCACCGGCGATGGGCGAGTCAAACCACGCGGTCACGCTCAGGCCCAGCTCGGCGCAGGCCTCGCGCAGGCGCTGTTCCACGAAGGCGTACAGGGCAGCGCATCGGCGACCTGGCCTGGGCGGCGGGCGACATGCAGGCGCGCGGCTTCCTGCTGGGCGGCACCTCGGGGCGCACCACGCTCAACGGCGAAGGCCTGCAGCACGAGGACGGCCACAGCCACATCCTCGCCTCGACCATTCCGAATTGCGTCGCCTACGACCCGACGTACTCGTACGAGGTCGCGGTGATCCTGCACCACGGCCTCAAGCGCATGGTGGAAAAGCAGGAAAACGTCTTCTACTACATCACCCTGCTGAACGAAAACTACGCCATGCCCGGCCTGAGCGCTGGCACCGAGGAGCAGATC
>CAZDDK010000163.1:0-7459 GCA_964504185.1 uncultured Rhodoferax sp.
CTACGACATGAGCGGGGACTACTTTGGCCTGCCCTGGCCCTGCTACGGAAACCCCGAGCTCAAGCACCCCGGATCGCCCAACCTCTACGACACGTCCAAACACGTGATGGACGGCGGCGGCAACTTCCGCGCAAACTTTGGGGTGGAGCGCGAAGGCAAGAGCCTTCTGGCCGAGGACGGCTCGCACTCGGTGGGCGCGGACATCACCACAGGCTACCCCGAATTCGACCATGTGCTGCTGAAGAAGCTGGGCTGGTGGGATGACCTGACCGAGGCCGAGAAGACCGCCGCCGAAGGCAAGAACTGGAAGACCGACCTGTCCGGCGGCATCCAGCGCGTGGTCTTGAAGGTGCATGGCTGCCACCCGTTTGGCAATGCCAAGGCCCGTGCGGTGGTGTGGAATTTTCCGGATCCCATTCCACAACACCGCGAGCCCATTTATGGCATTCGTCCGGACCTGGTGGCCAAGTACCCCACGCATGACGACAAAAAGGCGTTCTGGCGTTTGCCCACGTTGTACAAGACCGTGCAGCAGAAGAACATCGCCGACAAGGTGCACGAAAAGTTCCCTCTGATCCTGACATCGGGGCGTCTGACCGAGTACGAAGGTGGTGGCGAGGAGACCCGCTCCAATCCATGGCTTGCCGAGTTGCAGCAGGAAGCATTTGTCGAGATCAATCCGCAGACCGCGACCGAGCGCGGCATCACCCACGGTGGGCGGGTCTGGCTGTCCTCCCCCACGGGAGCGCGCCTGAACGTGCAGGCCCTGGTGACACCGCGCGTTGGGACCAACACCGTGTGGATGCCCTTCCACTTTTCGGGCCGCTGGCAGGGTGCCGACATGCTGGCCTATTACCCGGCGGGGGCGCACCCGGTGGTGCGGGGCGAAGCCGTCAACACCGCGACCACCTATGGCTATGACAGCGTCACCATGATGCAAGAAACCAAAACAACGATCTGCAATGTGGAAAAAGCGTGAAGCGTGCGGGACCGACCGAAGCGCAACGCAGCTCTGTCGCCAATTGACTAGGAGATTTTCATGGCAAGAATGAAGTTTATTTGTGATGCGGAGCGTTGCATCGAGTGCAACGGCTGCGTCACCGCCTGCAAGAACGAAAACGAGGTGCCCTGGGGCGTGAACCGGCGGCGGGTGGTCACGCTCAACGATGGTGTGCCGGGCGAGCGCTCCATTTCCGTGGCCTGCATGCATTGCAGCGACGCACCCTGCATGGCCGTGTGCCCGGTCAACTGCTTCTACCGCACCGATGAGGGGGTGGTGTTGCACGACAAGGACGTGTGCATTGGCTGCGGTTACTGCGCGTACGCCTGTCCGTTTGGCGCACCCCAGTTCCCGTCGCAGGGCACATTTGGCGTGCGCGGCAAGATGGACAAATGCACCTTTTGTGCCGGAGGCCCGGAAGCCAATGGCAGCCAGGCCGAGTTCGACAAATACGGGCGCAACCGTCTGGCCGAGGGCAAGCTGCCCGCCTGTGCCGAAATGTGCTCCACCAAGGCCTTGTTGGCCGGCGATGGGGACGTGGTGGCGGACATTTTCCGTACCCGCGTGGTACAACGCGGCAAGGGAGCCGAAGTCTGGGGCTGGGGAACTGCCTATGGCTCCCAAAAGGCCGGCAAGGCACCAGAAACCGGAGCCAAATCATGAACCGCACCGTCCTGATCCTGGCCACGCTGGCGGTGCTGGCCGCCTGTGGCGAAAAGCCCCAAACCGCCGGGGTGCCCAAGTCCGATTCGCCCGCTTATCAGGGCACTGGCAGCAGTTTCACGGCCCCAGGCTGGAAGGCGGGTGACAAGACCGCGTGGGAACAACAGCTCAAAGCCCGCCAGCAAAGCAGCCAGAACGACTATTCCAGAATGAACTAGGGGCCTACCATGCTGCGTTCAATGCTTGCCACACTGCTGCTCACTTGCAGCCTGTCGGGTTTGGTGGGAGCCCAGACTCCCGTTGGTGCGCCGCCCGGCCCGGCTCACGGCGCCAGCCCCGCCGCCGTTACCAGCGAGGCCAGTGCAGTGCCGGGCTACGCGCAGCAGACCAATGGCGAGCGTGCCCAGGTGCAGCCCGGCAACAATGCCCCTCTGTGGCGCCAGGTTGGCGCGGGACTCACGGGTACCAGCAGCCTGCCCAAGAGTGAAGCACCCGAAGCGGGCAATCTGGTCCAGCCCTTTGTGCAGTACCCGGGCGCGCGCTGGACCAACGCCGGCGAAGCCTGGCGGCAGGTGCGCAACAACTGGATCATTCCCTATGGAGGCTCCCTCATTCTGGTGGTGTTGCTTGCCATTGCCCTGTTCTATTGGCGGGTGGGCTGCATCACGCTCCGCGGCGAGCCGACGGGTCGCCTGATCGAGCGGTTCACTCCGTTGGAGCGTTCGGCCCACATGCTCAATGCCGTGGCTTTCAGCATCTTGGCCCTCTCGGGCGTGGTCATGGCGTTTGGCAAGTTTTTCCTCTTGCCCGTCATCGGAACGACCCTGTTTGGGTGGTTGGCCTACGCGTTGAAGAATGCGCACAACTTCGCAGGGCCCCTGTTTGCCGTGACGTTGGCTGTGGTGTTCGTGATCTTCGTGCGCGACAATCTTCTGGCACGGGGTGACCTGAATTGGCTGCTCAAGGGCGGTGGCATGCTGTCGGAGCACGAGGTCCAGTCGGGCCGCTTCAATGCCGGGGAGAAAGTGGTTTTCTGGGCCGGCGTGTGTGTGTTGGGCCTGGTGGTCGTGGCGTCCGGTTTGGTGATGGACAAGCTGCTTCCCGGGCTGGTCTACGAGCGCGGGACCATGCAGGTGGCGCACATGGTGCACGCCGTGGCCGCTATTTTGATGGTGGTGTTGTTCATGGGGCATATTTACCTGGGTACGATCGGTACCGAGGGGGCACTTCAAGGCATGCAAACCGGCTACGTGGATGAAACCTGGGCCCGTGAACACCACGAGCTGTGGTACGACGATGTCAAGTCCGGCAAGATTCCTGCACAGCGCAGTGCCGATGCAAGCCACGGCGTGCCGGTGGCCCCTCTTCAAACCTAATTTCGCGCCGAGGATCGCATGAAAAAATTCTGTACAGGTGTTGCAGCCGTGGCATTGGCGGGTGTTGCTTTTGCCAAGTTGCCGGCCCCCAGTGACGAAGCCAAGGCCAAGGCTGCCGAGACCGCCGCCAAGACCGCCCACGGGGGCAAGGTGGATGCGTATTTGCTGTGCAAGGCCCAGGACAAGGTGGCGGCGCGCACCAACAAGGCGGCCAAACCCGTGGGCAAGGATGCCAAGGCAACAACCGCTCCCGCATCGGCTTGCGTGGATCCCGGGCCCTTTGTGTACGTTCCCGCCGGTGCCGCCGCCGCGCCCGCCGCTCCTGCGGTAGCGGCCGCCAGCGCACCCAAGAAATAGGCCATGGCGTTGGCTTTGCTACCCCGCCTCACCTGCGCGCAGGCACCACTGACACGCGACGTCGTGGTGGTCAACGAACGGGGCGAGGAGGTCAGCAGCACCATCCCCTGTGAACGCGCGCTTACGGTCTATGTGGACAAGCGCGAGCTGGTTACGCTGATGACGCTGGGTGGGCACCCCGAGCTGCTGGTCCTGGGGTATTTGTGCAACCAGCGGCTGGTGCGGTCCGTGCACGATATTGAGTCCATTACCGTGGATTGGGAGGTGGGCTCTGCCGCAGTCAAAACCCGCACGGGCATTGAACGCCTTGCGGAACGCACCGCCAAGCGCGTGGTCACCACGGGCTGCGGCCAGGGCAGCGTGTTTGGCGGCATCATGGACGATGTGGACCGCATCCAGCTGGGGCCTGCCACGTTGCTGCAGGCGCAGCTCTACGGCATCGTCAACGCGATTCGTGTGCAGGACAGCATTTACAAGGCCGCCGGCTCCGTGCACGGCTGCGCGCTGTTCCATGGCGACACCTTGCAGGTGTTCATTGAAGATGTGGGCCGCCACAACGCGATCGACACCATCGCCGGCTGGATGGGCATGAACGCAGTGTCCGGCTCCGACAAGGTGCTGTACACCACCGGCCGCTTGACCAGTGAAATGGTCATCAAGTCCGCCCACATGGGGATTCCCATTGCGGTGTCGCGCAGCGGAATCACCGAGATGGGGCTGGAGGTGGCACAGCGCGTGGGCTTGTGCGCCATTGGCCGTGCCACCCACACGCGCTTCCTGTGCTACAGCGCACGGGAGCGCCTGCAGTTGCAGCCCGAGCTGGTGGGCGCGCGGTTGCGGGCAGTCGCCTAAAGCGCTCCGTTTTCGGCTGCCTGGTGTGCGAATCCCCCACAAGGTGGGGCGTTTGCGCATGAAAAGTGTGTCTTTGCGCTTCGGGCTTTTGCCGGCGGCTTCTATACTGGGTGCCCTGCAGCAGCACAAGGAGTCGGGTCTTGCCGGAACCTCGCGCCATCACCATGGCTGCCTTTATGGCCGCTCTGACACTGGCTGGGTTGGCGGGGTGGCTTGCGTCGCAATCTCGGTACGCCGGCCCGCTGCGCTGGTGGGCTGCGGGCGCGGTGCTCGCGTCCGGTGGGGCCTTGCTCAATGTTTCCCAAGGGCTGGTGCCCGCTGAACTCTCGCTGGTGGTTGGCAATCCGCTCATGGTGCTGGGGCTGGGTCTGCTTGTCGATGGCACGCACCGCCTCGCGGGCCGACCGATCCGGCCGTGGTGCTGGCTGCTGCCCGCGCTGTGCCTGGCCTGCACGTCGTATTGGTGGGGCGTGCAGACTCCGGACCTGGCATCCCGTGTCATCGTGTTTTCGCCTGTTGTCATCTGGCTCATGGGCTGTTTGTTGGCGGCCTTGTGGCCCCTGCGCAGCCGGGGCATTGGGGTGGGACTGGCATTTGTTGCGATTTCGGCCACGCTGCTGTCGGTGTTGATGCTGGTGCGGGCCGTGTGGGCCTGGCAGGGGCATATCCAGCCGGTCTACCACTTTGGCACGCCCTTCAACATGGTCGTCTACCTGGTGGGGGCCATGTCGTTTGTGGCCATTCAGACCGGTTTGCTGCTGGTCCACCAGTTGCTGCTCATCGCCGATTTGCGCAGCGAGGCGGAGCGTGATCCACTCACCGGACTGCTCAACCGGCATGCGCTGGCCTCGCGCCTGCCGGCAAGCTTGCGCGGCTGGGCACTGGTGGCGGTGGATATCGACCATTTCAAGCAGATCAACGATTCCTACGGCCATGCCGCCGGGGACCGGGTATTGATGTTTGTGGGGGAGTTGCTGCAGCGCCACCTGCGCGAGGGCAACATGGCCGTGCGCATGGGTGGAGAAGAGTTTGCCGTTTTGCTGCAGGACATGCACGGGCCAGCCGCGCTGGCGGTGGCCGAGCGCCTGCGCACGGATTTGCAGCGGCTCGCCCCCCAACGCACCGGCATGGCGATTACCGCCAGCCTGGGTCTGGCGATGGCGAGCGAGGGCGCGGACTTCGCGCAGCTTTGGCGTCAGGCGGATGCCGCGCTGTATGCGGCCAAGGCCCTGGGGCGCAACCGGGTCGAATGGGGGCCACAGGCAGGAGCCACGCCATGACCTCGACCGCCTGGACCTATCTGGACCCGCGTGGCATGGGCATCACGCTGTCGGCGTCCGCCGCCCTGCTGGCGCTGGTGCTGTTGATCACCAACCGCGCGCTGGGCCGCAGGCTGCCCGGCATGCAGCTGGCGGCCAGCGGCATATTGCTGGCGTCGCTGGGGTATACGCTGAACATGCTGCAGATCTGGCTGACGCCCCTGGCGGGTTTGGTGTTGGCGGTCGTGCTCATGGTGGCGGGGGTGTCGTTGGTGTTGGGAGGCGTGCGCCAGTTGCGGGGCTTGCCCGTCCAGTGGGCGTGGTTGCTGGTGTGCTGCGTGGCGGGAACGGGAATCGCGCTGTGGTTTGGCCTGGTGGTGCCCAGCCCGCAGTGGCGCATCGGCCTGCTCTCCCTCTTGTTGGCGTATCTGGCGATCGTGCTGGCCCGCACGGCCCTGGGGGAGGCGCGCCCGGCGTACCGGGCGGGTATGCGGCTGTTGGCCCTGTTGGGAATCGTGTTTGCGGTGCTGATGGGCTTGCGCAGTCTCGCTGCCATGCTCGGATTCGTGCAGAGCTCGGTCAGTGCAACCTGGGTGAATTCGGGGTCGGTGCTGATTGCAGGCATGTCCCTGATTGGCGGGGTCGTGGGCCTGGTTCTGGTGATTTCAGGCGACTTGGCGGCGCTGGTGGAGCACCAACGCACGCACGATCCGTTGACGGATCTGCCCAACCGCCTGGGTCTGCGCCAATGGATCGATGCGCAGGCCGCCCCATGCCCCTTGGCCATTGGCATGGTGGACCTGGACCATTTCAAGCAGGTCAACGACACCCATGGCCACGCCGTGGGGGACCAGGTTCTGCGCCACGTCGCCCGGTTGTTGCATGCGTGCCAGTCTGCCTCCTGCCGGGCTGCCCGCCTGGGGGGGGAAGAGTTTGTTCTGATTTCCCTGGGGTCCCACCAGGCAGCCCCCTTGTCTCAGATGCTCGAACAGGTGCGAACCCAGTTTTCCGGGGGCGGTCCCCTGCCAGGCACCACGCTGAGCGCGGGGGTGGCAGACGGCCACGTGGGGGGATTCGAAGGCACGCTGCGCGAGGCGGATGCCGCGCTCTACCGCGCCAAGCAGGCCGGCCGCAACCGCGTGGAATCGGCCCCGCAACGGCTGTCGTGATCCGGGGCCGGTCGCGCAGTGGCACACGGAAGTATCCAGGGGAGGACAGGTCCATGGCATTGTGGATGCGGCTTTTGAGGGGCATTGGACGGTTTGTGCGGGGTGTGCTGCTGTTTTTCGGCCTGTGCCTTGCTTGGACGGGCGCGCTGTATGTGCTGC
The DNA here is from genome assembly GCA_964504185.1 of uncultured Rhodoferax sp. GTDB lineage: Bacteria > Pseudomonadota > Gammaproteobacteria > Burkholderiales > Burkholderiaceae_C > Allorhodoferax. Next base: position 6,836 of record CAZDDK010000163.1, read on the forward strand.
AGTTCTGGTCGGCGGCCGATGGAGGTGCCTGGCCGGCGGCCTATCCCATTGCGGTGACCCATGCCACAGGTACCACGCAGGTCATTCCCTTTCGCAAGCTGGAAGAGGCACGCAAGGCCGATCCGTCCCTGGTGCCTTGGCCCGTCACGCCCTCCGGCAGTGCCCAGGAAGACCGGGTCCACACCAGCTGGAATACCGTGGACGGTGAGAAGTGGCGGTACGAAGTGCGCTGGGAAAACCGAGACTATTTGTTGGAGAGCCGCTACCGGCTCGACGGTGACACCCCGGTGCTGGTGGCCACCCGCGGCCGTAGCCCGGCCCTGGCGTTTCAGGCCATCATTCTTGCGGTGGTGACGCTCGTGCTGTGGCGGATTGGGCGTTGGTGGCGTCGCCGACGCCAAAGTCCCCAGCGGTGATGCGCCACGCCCAGATGCGCTAAGGTAGCGCCATGAGCATTTCTTTTTGGACCTTGGGTTGGCGCACGCTGTGGCGCGATGTGCGTTCCGGTGATCTGCGCCTGCTGGTGATTGCCGTCACCCTGGCCGTGGCCGCGCTCACTGCGGTGGGGTTTTTTGCCGATCGGCTCAAAGGGGGGCTGGCCCGCGATGCCCGCCAGTTGCTGGG
>CAZDDK010000164.1:0-7016 GCA_964504185.1 uncultured Rhodoferax sp.
CAGGCGCTGATGGTGCTGGGCCTGGCCGCGCTGTTGATGATTCCTTTGTCCTGGGGGCTGCGCGAGCCCACATTTGGTGCCAACGCGCCCGCCCATCGGGAACAAACCATCGGCCACGCGCTGGCAGAGGCCTTCCGTTACCCCAGCTTTCAATTGCTGATGGCGGGCTACTTTGTCTGCGGCTTCCAGGTGGTGTTCATCGGTGTGCACATGCCCAGCTATCTCAAGGACCAGGGCCTGTCGCCCCAGGTGGCCAGCTACGCCCTGGCGTTGATCGGCCTGTTCAATGTGTTTGGCACCTACGCCGCCGGCACGCTGGGGCAGCGCATGCCCAAGCGGCACATTCTGGCTTTCATCTATTTCGCCCGCGCCGTGGCGATCAGCCTGTTCCTGCTGGTGCCGCTATCGCCCGTCAGCGTGTACGTGTTCTCGGCAGTGATGGGCTTTCTGTGGTTGTCCACCGTGCCGCCCACCAACGCCACGGTGGCACAGATCTTTGGCGTGGCACATTTGTCCATGCTGGGGGGTTTTGTGTTCTTCAGCCATCAGATCGGCTCATTCATGGGTGTGTGGCTGGGTGGCTACCTGTACGACAAGACCGGCAGCTACGACGTCGTCTGGTACATCGCCATAGCCCTGGGGGTGGCCGCCGCGCTGATCAACCTGCCTGTGCGAGAAGCGGCCATCATCCGACGCCCGCTGTCGCCCGGCCCAGCCACGCCATGACGCCGGTACGCCGTCTGTTTTGGTGCATCGTGGCCCTGGCGGCGCTGGCGGGGGTTTTCCTGATGTATACGCGGCCCGACTTCATGGTGGACATGGCCAACCAGCTGTGGTCGTGCTTCTGACACCATCCGACTGGATCGTACGCTGGGGCCGCCTGCTGGTACCCGGATGCAGCGTACTGGACGTGGCTTGCGGGGGCGGCCGCCATCTGGCCTGGTTGGCGCAACGCGGCCACGCGGTCACCGGTGTAGACCAATCCATTGAATCAGCCCAAAAGACCGCACCCACAGCCGAACTCGTGTGTGCGGACATCGAAAATGGTCCCTGGCCACTGCACCACCCGAACGGCCCACTGCGAACCTTTGGCGGGGTGATCGTGACCAACTACCTGTGGCGCCCGCTATGGCCCATCCTGTTGAACAGCCTGGAACCCGGTGGCGTCCTGCTGTACGAGACCTTTGCCGAAGGCAATGCCCAGTATGGCCGACCCACTCGCCCAGACTTCCTGCTGCAGCCCGGTGAGCTGCTGCGCGTCTGCACGACATTGGACGTGGTGGCCTACGAGCACGGTTATCTGCGCAATCCGGCACGGGTGGTGCAGCGCATTGCGGCCAAATGCCCGCTACCGGGTAGTCAGCAGGCAGCGCATTGGGAGCACCAGGCACTCTAGGTAGAATGACCGATTACCGTATATTTGACTGACATGAACTCACCTCAAGGCCCCATCACTGGCAGCATCGTGGCCCTGGTCACCCCGATGCATGAAGACGGCTCCGTGGACTATGCGGCGCTGCGAAAGCTGATTGACTGGCACGTTGCCGAAGGAACCGACTGCATTGGCGTGGTGGGCACCACGGGCGAGTCCCCGACGGTCAGTGTGGATGAGCATTGCGAAATCATCCGTGTCGCGGTGGAACAGGCGGCCAAGCGTGTGCCCATCATGGCTGGCTGCGGAGCCAATTCCACGGCGGAAGCCATTGAATTGGCCCGTTTTGCCAAGAAGGTGGGTGCCGATTGCCAGTTGCAGGTGGTGCCGTACTACAACAAGCCCACCCAGGAAGGCCAGTATCTGCACTTCAAGTCCATCGCCGAAGCGACGGGCGACCTGCCCTTGGTTCTCTACAACGTGCCGGGACGCTCCGTGGCCGATCTGCAGCACGACACCGTACTGCGCCTGGCCCAGGTGCCGGGCATCGTCGGCATCAAAGAGGCCACCGGCAACATCGAACGCGCCCAGTGGCTCATCAAGGAAGCGCCCAAGGGCTTTGCCATCTATTCGGGTGATGATCCCACGGCCGTGGCCCTGATGCTGTGCGGCGGCCATGGCAATGTGAGCGTAACGGCCAACGTGGCTCCGCGCCTGATGCACGAGTTGTGCGTGGCCGCCCTGGCCGGAAACGCACAACGGGCAATGGAAATCCAGTTGCAGCTGCTGCCGCTGCACAAGGCCTTGTTTGTCGAGTCCAACCCCATTCCGGTCAAGTGGGCCGTCTCACGCATGGGACTGTGCGGGCAGGCTCTGCGTCTCCCACTTACCGTGCTGACCCCGGCCAACCAGCCGGTGCTGGAACGCGTGATGCAGGCTGCCGGTCTGCTGTAAATCCCCCTTCCATTTTGAGGATCTTCGTGAACTCTTTATCCAAATTGACACTTGTCAGCGTCGCGGTCTCATTGTCTGCCTGCACCGTTCTCGAAACCGACAAGGTGGATTACCGCAGCGCCACCGGCGTCAAGGCACCGTCGCTGGACGTCCCCCCCGACCTTACCCAATTGTCCAAAGATACACATTACGCGGTCGTGGGTGGAGCCGTATCGGCCTCCGGGTTCAAGACGGGCCAGGTGGCAAGCACCGCCCCCGTCATTGCGGCTCTTGCGGTCGGTGACGTGCGCATCGAACGTTCCGGCAACCAGCGTTGGCTGGTGGTCAACCGCCCAGCCGAGAAGTTGTGGGACCCGGTGAAGGACTTCTGGCAAGAGAACGGATTCTTGCTGGCGATCGACCAAAACACCCTGGGCATCATGGAAACCGACTGGGCCGAGAACCGGGCCAAGATTCCGCAGGACTTCATCCGCTCGGCCCTGGGCAAGCTGCTGGACTCGCTGTACTCCACCGCCGAGCGTGACAAGTTCCGCACCCGCCTGGAGCGCAATGCCAGCGGTGAGACCGAAATCTTCATCAGCCACCGCGGCGTGGTGGAAACGATCAACAACGAGCGCAAGGACAGCACCATCTGGCAACCACGCCCTGCCGATCCCGAACTGGAAGCCGAGTTTCTGCGCCGTTTAATGGTCAAGCTTGGTGTCGCGGAGTCACAGTCGAAAACTCTGGTTGCCAGCAGCGGCATTGCCCGCAAGACAGCCACTGTTGCCGCAGAAAACGGGCACCCTGTTGTGCGGATCGAAGAAGGCTTTGACAGCGCCTGGCGGCGCGTGGGCCTGGCTCTGGACCGCACCGGCTTCACCGTGGAAGACCGAGACCGCAAACAAGGGGTTTATTTTGTGCGCTATGTCCCACTCGATGCCAGCGGGTCCGAACCCGGCTTCTTCAGCAAACTGTTCAACAGTTCGACCAAGAATGAAGCAGCTAAATTCCAGATCGCCGTGCGGGCACAGGCCAATGTAACAACCGTATCCGTGCTCGATGCCAAGGGTGTGCCCGATGTATCCGCCAACGCCCAGCGGATTGTCAAGGTCATAGCGGACGACATCCGCTAGCCTGCTCCGTCCGACAGGGAGACCACGCGATCTTCCCTGTGAAATGCCCAACAAAAAAGCCACCGCATGGTGGCTTTTTTGTTGGGCGAAACCCGAATTACGAGGATGCAGCGACAGCAGGAGCCGATGCATTTGCAGCGGGAGCAGATGCCGCAGCAGCGGGTGCCGATGCGTCAGAAGCGGGGGCAGCGGCAGGTGCAGCCACGGGCGCGGGGGCAGCAGCAGGCGCGGGGGCAGCGGGTGCGGGAGCCTCTTCCTTCTTACCGCAAGCAGCCAGGGCAGCGGCAGCAATGACAGCTGCCAAAACGAGTGATTTGTTCATTTTTAAAAACTAGAGTGAGTTAACGAAACAATTTTTGGAACTTGTCAAAGCAGCAGGCCGCCTGGACTCGGACAAAAAGCATTCGATCTCTTTTTGCCCAACCGCACAGTATACAGGAACTCGCCAAAATCACTGGGGTTAACCCTCTAAGTTCCTATCACAACCCCATGGTGGTTGCGGGAAAACCCGGCGAACTCTGGCGGAAGCATTCGTCCAGTTCCTCCTTCAACATCACCCGCCTTTGGGCCTCCAGGCCCGCCACCCCGGTGCTGCGCACGGGGTCCAAGCGGCGCATGGCCCACTGCGGACTCCACAACGCACTGGGCACCTCGCTGGCATCCAGATTCCGGCACACGCGGCATTCAATGATGTGATCCCACGTCTTGCGCCAGGCTACCAGGCGCGGATGATGCCGCGGGATGCTGTCGTAGCTGTGCGCCAGCATTAGCAACTGGCGGCCACTGCCCGCCCAGGCATTCAGCGAATCCACCACGGACCGCTCGCCCAAGGGCCAATCAGCAAAGCTCGCATCACACCACACCATGGATTTCCAGCCATCGCGCGCGGCGCAGGCGAGCGCCTCACGCACCACCGCCGCAAATGCGCGGGGCCCAGAAAAAACCCCCTCCATATGCCCGTTGTCACCGTCAGAACTCACCATGCGTCCACCTCACCGAATTTTGATCGCCATAGGGCGGCGGTAGAAATTCCCCACCAGGCCGTGCAGCATCCTCCCCCAAAAACCGCAGCGTGGCAAGCACGGAACCAATGGCATGGACTCAAGCCCACTGAGGCCAATCCCCCGTGGGGCTTTATGGTGCCCGCCGTTGTCGTGGGACAATTCCCGCATGGAAATCACCGAACAATGCGTCGTTGCCCTGACCTGGACGCTGAAAGACACTCTGGGCGAGGAGCTGGATGTGCTGGACGAACCCGTCGAGTTTTTGCTTGGCGGCAACGACTTGCTGCCCGTCATCGAAAACGCACTCCAGGGCCATGGTGTGGGAGCCGTTGTGCAGCTGCAGATTGAACCGGAGCAAGCATTTGGCGACTTCAACGACCAATTGCTGTTTCTGGAGCCGCGCCACCTGTTTCCGGTGGAACTGGAAGTGGGACTGACCCTGGAAGGCAACGCCTTGCCCGAGGGCTGCAACCCGGATGCCCCGCGCGATGCGCTCTACACCATTACGGACATCTATCCGGACCATATCGTCATCGACGGCAACCACCCGCTGGCCGGTATCGCGATTCGCATCACCCTCAAGGTGGAATCCGTGCGCGAAGCCACCGAGGAAGAGGTGGGACGCGGCAGTTGCGGCACTGGTCTCTTCAAACTGCAGGTTGGAGCCCCCACCGATGCCCCGCAGGATCGCATCCTGCATTGAGTACCTTAGTAAATACCAGGCCTAGCCCGCGTAAATACTGAATAGTATGCTATATTTTTTATAGCATTCAGTGTTTCCCGGTGGATCCGTAACCGCCGTCACCGCGCGCGCTGCTGGCCGCAAAGTCGGACACGATGTTGAACTGCGCCTGCACCACCGGCACGATGACGAGTTGCGCAATGCGCTCCATGGGCGCGATGGTGAAGGCCACGTCGCTGCGGTTCCAGGCGCTGACCATCAGTTGGCCCTGGTAGTCGCTGTCGATCAAACCAACCAGGTTGCCAAGCACAATGCCATGCTTGTGCCCCAAACCCGAGCGCGGCAGGATCAACGCGGCGTAGCCCGTATCCGCCAAATGGATGGCCATGCCCGTGGGCACCAGCTGCCAGGCGTTGGGTTCCAGTGTGAGCGGCGCGTCCAGACAGGCGCGCAGGTCCAGGCCGGCGCTGCCGGGCGTGGCGTAGGCTGGCATCTGTTCATGCAGACGTGGGTCGAGAATTTTGACGTCGAGTTTCATGGGTTTGTATTGGGCAAGCGCTGGGCGATGTGTGCCACCAGCTGGCGCGCCAGAGTCAATTTGTTGGCGTGGGGCAGTTCGTGTGTGCCGTATGCATCCACCAACAGCAACGCATTGTCGTCTTTACCGAAGGTGGCGGGGCCGATGTTGCCCACCAGCAGTGGCACCCCCTTGCGGGCACGTTTGGCCGTGGCGTGGGCCATCAGGTCGTGGCTTTCGGCCGCAAAGCCCACGCAGAACAGCGCGCCGCTCTTGGCGCGTGCCGATTGCGCCACGGTGGCCAATATGTCCGGATTCTCGACAAAGGCCAGGGTCGGTGGCTGGCCGGAGCCATCCTTTTTGATTTTCTGGTCGGCTGCCAACGCCGGTCGCCAGTCCGCCACCGCCGCTGTCGCCACAAAAATCGTGGTGCTCGGCGCGGCATCCATGACGGCGACCTGCATATCGCGTGCGGACTGCACGTCAATGCGGCGCACGCCGCGCGGCGTCTCCAGTCCCACCGGGCCCGCTACCAACGTCACGTGCGCTCCGGCCTCATGTGCGGCACGCGCGAAGGCAAATCCCATCTTGCCGCTGGAGCGGTTCGTGATACCGCGCACCGGGTCAATGGCCTCGAAGGTGGGGCCCGCCGTCACCAGAACGTGGTGGCCCGCCAGCGCCTTGGGTTGAAAGAAGGCAATCACATCGGCCAGCAGTTCCTCGGGCTCCAACATGCGGCCGTCTCCCGTCTCACCGCAGGCCTGGTAGCCGCTGCCCACGCCAAGTATGGTGGCACCGTCCGCCGCCAATTGCCCCAGATTGCGCTGCGTCGCCGGGTGTGCCCACATCTCCCGGTTCATGGCCGGAGCCAGCAGCAGCGGCACCTGGTCCAAGGGCCGCGCCAGACACATGAGGCTCAACAATTCATCCGCACCGCCGTGCAACAGCTTGGACATGAAGTCGGCACTGCACGGCGCAATCAGGATGGCGTCGGCCTCGCGGCTCAGATTGATGTGCGCCATGTTGTTGTCGGGGCGCGCGTCCCACTGCGAGCCAAAAACAGGACGGTTGCTGAGGGCCTGCATGGTCACCGGCGTGATGAATTGCGCAGCCGACTCCGTCATCACCACCTGCACGGTGGCACCCTCCTTGATCAGGGCCCGACACAGCTCGGCCGCCTTGTAGCAGGCAATGCCGCCGGTGAGCCCCAAGACAATGTGTTTTTCAGCGAGGTCGTTCATGGCCCGCATCGTAGCAGCGCCGAACCGAGTGCCACGTATAATCCCCGTTTACCACCTCCCAGAGCCAAAAAAGCTCCCCTTGACATGACCAAATTTGTCTTCGTCACCGGCGGTGTGGTGTCCTCCCTGGG
>CAZDDK010000164.1:7026-7422 GCA_964504185.1 uncultured Rhodoferax sp.
GATACTGGAATCGCGGGGCCTGACAGTCACCCTCATCAAGCTGGACCCCTACCTCAACGTCGATCCCGGCACCATGTCACCGCTGCAGCACGGCGAGGTGTTCGTTACGGATGACGGCGCAGAGACCGACCTCGACCTGGGCCATTACGAGCGCTTCATCGAATCGAAGATGCGCAAGGCCAACAACTTCACCACTGGCCAGATCTACAAGAGCGTGCTCGACAAGGAGCGCCGGGGCGACTACCTGGGCAAGACCGTTCAGGTCATTCCCCATGTCACCAACGAGATCCAGGAATTCATCAAACGCGGCGCCCGCGTGGGCGAGGCCGACGAGGTGGATGTGGCCATCGTCGAGATCGGTGGCACCGTGGGCGACATCGAGTCCCTGCCCTTCCT
>CAZDDK010000165.1:0-7333 GCA_964504185.1 uncultured Rhodoferax sp.
CTCCAGCGCATCCTGGACGATGACGTCCTGGCCGCGGCCGATGAACACCTGGCGCTGGATGGGCTCCTTCTCGCGCACGGTGGGCGACATGGGCATGTCACGGTTGACCGGCACGTCGCGCCAGCCCAGCAGCACCTGGCCCTCGGCCGTGATGGCGCGCTCCATCTCCTGCTCGCAGGCCAGACGGCTGGCGTGCTCCTTGGGCAAAAAGATCATGCCCACGCCGTATTCGCCCGGCGGCGGCAGGGTCACACCCTGGGCCGCCATCTCTTCGCGGTACAGCGCATCGGGCAACTGGATCAGAATGCCCGCGCCGTCGCCCATCAGCTTGTCGGCACCCACCGCACCCCGGTGGTCCAGGTTTTCCAGGATCTTGAGCGCGTTCTTGACGATGTCGTGCGACTTCGTGCCCTTGATGTGGGCCACAAAACCCACCCCGCAGGCGTCGTGCTCGTTGGCGGTGGAATACAAACCGCTGTTTTGAAGATATTGAATCTCGGCTGCCGTGGTCATGGCACTCTCCTGGGTGTTTGCAAGGGACTCGAAGAATACTGCATCGCAACAAAGATGCCAAGCAAAACAATGGGGGTCAGATTCCAATTATTTTCACATACACCTCATTGAACATTAATCGGGGACACATTAAATTTGATAGCAATAACTTCAATAAATACGCGGGCTAAAGCCCTATTTTGATGTTGATTTTTGGATTGAATGGGGACGCCCGGCGTTGCTTTTGCTCACCCGACGGGCCGTCAACTTCTGCAGATTTTTCACAAACTCGGGTTCCCCCAAGGCCCAACCCCGCAGCGCGGAGTCTGTCAGCGACTCCTGTTGCCCCATGCTGATGCCGCCCTGCACCAAGTTGGCGTAGGCGGCCTCCCGGGCAAAGGGGGTATTGCCCAAGGCCCAGACCAGCGGGTGGGGGGTGAGCAGTTTGTCGGTCCGCAGGCCCATGTAATGGGCGTGGCTGGACCACGGATAGTCCCGTGCCTGCGCCACCATGCCGGCGCGCACCGGGTTGAGGTCAATGTAGACCATGCAGGCCAGCAGGTAGCGCTCGGTCTGGATCAGGGTGGACTTGTAGCGCCCCTCCCACAGGGTGCCGCTGCGCTTTTGGTGGTCATTGAAATAGCGCACGTAGCTGCGCCCCACCGCTTGCATCATCTGCGGCAAACCCTCAGCACTTTGGGGCGTTGCCAGCAAATGAAAATGGTTGTCCATCAGCACGTAGGCATGAATGGCCACACCGAAGCGGCGGGCGTTTTCGTCCAGCAGGTCCAGCATGGTTTCGCGGTCCGCTGGGGATGCAAAGATGGGCTGGCGGTTGTTGCCGCGTTGAATGACGTGATGGGGGTAGCCCGGCAGCGTCAGGCGGGGTAGTCGGGCCATGGGTTGCGCCGTGCGTGCCGTGCAGCGTCACACCACAGGAGTGGGGTCCGCCGGTACCTTCACCGGGGCCAGGGTGGGTGCCAGCCGATAGCGGGTGGCCAAAAGGTCCGTCAACCCGAATTCTTGCAGCAAGGCGTGCAGGCGCTGCACCGCGCTGCGATTGGACTTGCCGGTGTGGCGGGCGATGATGAGTTCGTTCTTCATGCTGTGCTCCCACCCCACCAACTCGGTGACGGTGACCTGGTAGCCGCACGCCTCCAGGTACAAACAGCGCAACACGTTGGTAATCTGGCTGCCCATTTCGCGGGTGTGCAGTGGATGGCGCCAGAGTTCGGCCAGCGGTGTGCGGCGCAGGGAAAACGCCTTGTTGGCGTTCAGGCAACGGGCAATCTCGGCCTGACAGCAGGGCACCAGCACCAGGTAGCGCGCCTGCTTGGTCAACCCGAAGTCAATGGCATCGTCGGTGGCGGTGTCACAGGCGTGCAGGGCCGTGACCACGTCGATCCGGCTGGGCAAGGCGTCGGATGCCGTGGACTCAGCGACGCTCAGGTTCAGGAAGGCCATCCTCTCAAACCCGAGCCGGGCTGCCAGTTCGCGGGACTTCTGCACCAGCTCCGGTCGGGTCTCAATGCCGTAGATATGGCCGCGCGGCAGGCTCTTGAAGAACAGGTCGTAAATGATGAAGCCCAGGTAGGACTTGCCTGCGCCGTGGTCCGCCAGCGTGACGCCCGATCCATCCCTTGGCAGTTCCAGCAGCAGCTTCTCGATGAACTGGTAGAGGTGGTAGACCTGTTTGAGCTTGCGCCGGGAGTCTTGGTTGAGTTTGCCCTCGCGGGTCAGAATGTGCAGTTCCTTGAGCAGTTCCAGGCTTTGCCCGGGGCGCACTTCTTCGGCAAGTGGGTGGGCGGGAGCGGGTTTGGCGGGCACCGCCCTCGGGGCGCGCGGAAGAGGCTTTTTCATGGGGTGAGTGTGCCACGCCCGCGGTGGGCTCCCACGTCCAGCGCGGTCCAGCCGTCGGGACCCAGGCGCTCCATGGTGCGCATATTGGCCTCGAAAATGGCCTCGGCGTGGGGAAAGGCCTTGACCGCGCGGTCGATGCTGTCCTCGCGCAGCAGGTGCAGGGTGGGATAGGGCGACCGGTTGGTGCAGTTGGTAATGGCGTCTGGCGGTGCGTCGGCAAACTGGTAGTGGGGATGCAGGCTGGCAATCTGGAAGACGCCGTCAAAACCCAGCTTGCCCAATAGTCGGTTGGCCTGGGCCAGGAAATCGTTGAACTCCAGAAAATCCGCCAATCCGTCGGGCACTATAAAAAGTGTAGTGTCCCGTTCAGCAGATTCGAGGGATGCCAGTGCATTCAGTTCGTGCTTTAGGTCTGCCAGGAGGTCCTTGAACCCCACATTGCGGCTCACCGCATAGTGCACCAGGTCTTTGACATCCACCGACTTGGCGAACGGACACAGGTTCAGGCCAATAACGGCGCGGCGCAACCAGCGGCGGGTGTCTTCCACGACACCCGTGTCGGCGGGATCCAGCGGGGTGCTCATAGGAACCGGCTGGGCTGCGCCACGATCAGCTTGGCCAGTTCGTCCAGCAGGCTGTGCTCGATCCGGGTGGCGGCCCAGGTGGTGGTCACCACGCCAAAGCCGTCCGCGTTGGCCAGGCGAAACTGCAACTGGCCGTTGTCGTGGTCGGTGGTCACGGTGACGTTGCCACGCGCCTTGGTGGTGTATTCAAAGTGGATGGCCTGCAGCGTGTTTTTCTCGGGGTGGCGCACGTCCTTGCGTTCGTGCTCCACATGGCCAAAGGCCAGTCGCTTCTGGACCCGCTCCAGGTCGGGCGGAAAGTTCACGCTGACCAGACCGGCAACCGGAGCACCGACCAGAGGGACAATGTCCCAACCCATGGCAATGTAGTCATAGACATCCTTGTCGCGCAGCTTCTTCTTGCGGGCATCCACCCGGAAACCGCTGAGTTTCATGGCCGGCCAGGCGGCCTTTCCGTCAAGGGAGAACCGGGGCGCAGGAGGGCAAATCACACTCAACTGACCAGCCAAATCCTGCAGGTACTTCCAGACCACCACGCAGGCCATCTCGGTCTGCGCGGTATGGGCCTCCACACTCTGAAGCTCGGCGGCCTGCTGGCTTTGCAAGGCGCTGGCCTGCTGCTTCAACTGATTGAGAAAACTCACGACCCCTCCACCTCACCGTGTATGGATGGATTCTACTGACGCTGGCCGTCTGTCGGCAGGTCAGCACGCAGGGAATTTGCCCCCAGCAACTGGGACCCCGTCAGGCGTTCATGCTCCCGCGCCGCAAATCGGTCGGTCATACCGGCAATATAGTCGGCCACGCGGCGGGCGACGCAGGCCACGTCATCCCCACCGCCTATGGGCCTGCCAGTGCCCGCAGGCAGGGTCTCGGGCCGGGCCAGATAGGCGGCAAAGAGCTCCCGCAAAATTTGCGTCGCCTTGGCCCGCTGGCCCTGCACTTGCGGATGGCGATACAGGTTGGCAAACAGGAAGCCTTTGAGCTGGCGCGACTGCTCGCGCATGCCATCGCTAAAAGCCAGCAGCGGCGGCATGCGGCGCACGTCCTCCACACTCGCAGGCGCTGCGCGCTGCAAGGTGGCGCTGCTGTGCGCTATCAGGTCGTACACCTGGGCGCTAAGCATGCGCCGAATGGTTTCGTACAGCAGGCGGCGCTGGTGGGAATCCTGCGCCAGGTGGGGATGCTCCTGCAGCGCCGCCTGGTGGTGCTGGGCAAACAGGGCCACGTCCGCCAGTTGCGCCATGGTCACGAGGCCGGAGCGCACACCGTCGTCGATGTCGTGGGCGTTGTAGGCAATTTCATCGGTCAGATTGCACAGTTGCGCTTCCAGACTGGGACGCAAGCCGTCTATGAATCGCCGCCCCACACCGCCGGGCTCATCAACCTCCAACAGCCGGGCATTGGCCAGGCTGCAGTGCTTGAGAATGCCTTCCCGGGTCTCGAAGCTGAGGTTGATCCCGTCGAATGCGGGGTAGCGGGCCTCCAGGTGGTCCACCACGCGCAGGCTCTGCAGATTGTGTTCAAAGCCGCCAAATGGCCGCATGCAGTCGTTGAGCACATCCTGCCCCGCGTGCCCAAACGGGGTGTGCCCCAGATCGTGCGCCAACGCGATGGCTTCGACCAGGTCCTCGTCCAAGCCCAGCGAACGCGCCACCGACCGCCCCAGTTGCGCGACCTCCAGGGAATGGGTCAGCCGAGTCCGAAACAAATCGCCCTCGTGATTGAGAAAAACCTGCGTTTTGTAGACCAAGCGCCGAAAGGCGGTGGAATGCACAATGCGGTCGCGATCACGCTGAAACGCCGTGCGGGTGGGGGCCGCAGGCTCCGCAAAGCGCCGGCCACGCGATTGGTCCGGATGGCAGGCGTAGGGTGCCAAGGTCATGAAACAAAAATTAGGCACTAGCCCGCGTGAATATTGGTTTTGTAGCTATATTATTTATAGCACTTTCACACGCAACCGGCATTAATGACCTGGCGCACCAATGCGTCCGGTGCCGTGCGCATGCTGGCACGGGACGGCCCGTCAATGACCACAAAGCGAATTTCGCCGCCTTCGGCCTTCTTGTCCACCCGCATCAGGTCCAGGTAGCGACCGGAGTTGTCCTGTGCATCCAGACGCGGCGCCACCACGGGCAGGCCCGCCCGGCGGATCAGCGTGCGCAGGCGCTGCACAAATGCCGCATCCACCAAGCCCAGTTCTTGCGACAGTTGCGCCGCCATCACCATGCCGCAACCCACCGCTTCGCCATGCAGCCACTGGCCATAGCCCAGGCCGGCCTCGATGGCGTGACCGAAGGTATGCCCAAAGTTCAGGATCGCCCGCAAACCGGACTCGCGCTCATCCTGGCCCACCACCCAGGCCTTGATCTCGCAACTGCGCCGCACCGCATGCGCCAGCGCCTCGGGATCGCGCGCGAGCAGACGGTCCAGGTTGGCTTCTATCCAATCCAGAAACGCCAGGTCCGCAATCGGGCCATACTTAATGACCTCGGCCAAGCCCGCGCTGAGCTCGCGATCGGGCAGGGTCTTGAGCGTATCCAGGTCGCACACCACCCGCAGCGGCTGGTAGAACGCACCGATCATGTTCTTGCCAAGCGGGTGGTTGATGCCCGTCTTGCCACCCACCGAAGAGTCCACCTGCGACAAAAGCGTGGTGGGCACCTGCACAAAGGGCACCCCGCGCATATAACTCGCAGCGGCGTAGCCCGTCATGTCGCCCACTACCCCGCCTCCCAGGGCAAACAGCACCGTTTTGCGGTCGCATCCATGAGCCAGCAGCGCATCAAAAATTAGGTTCAGGGTCTGCCAGTTCTTGTGGGCCTCGCCATCGGGCAGCGTCACCACGTGCACCGTCTTGTAGCGCGCCTGCAGAGCGTGCTGCAAACGCTGGGCATACAACGGTGCCACCGTCGCGTTGCTCACAATCAAGGCCGAAGCGCCCGTAGGCAGATCGACGAACGTGTCCGGGCTACCGAGCAAGTCCGCGCCAATGGCAATGCGGTAACTGCGCTCGCCCAGATCAATAGAAACGTTTTGGGGGGGAAAGGGTGCTTGCATAGCCCCCGAGTTTAGAGGATCGCTACTGGCCGCCACACCGAAAGGCCCGGCTTCGGGCACTCTAGCCACGCGGCAGACGCCGCCAACCGTCAGGGCACCGAAATCACACCCGCCAACTCCAGCTGCATCACAATCATATTGACCAATGTGGCCACGGAGGGACGCCCGGTCTCAATGGTGAAATGCGCGGTCTGCCGGTACAGCGGATCGCGCGCGGCATACAGCTCACGCAAACGCCCCAGCGGGTCTGCTACCTGCAGCAGGGGCCGATTTTGATCATGGCGCAAGCGCCGAAAGATATCGTCGGGGGTCGAGTTGAGGTACACCACCTGCCCCCGCTCGCGCAGGCGCTGCCGTGTGGAAGGCCGCAGCACCGCGCCACCGCCGGTAGAAATGACGCCCGAGCCCCCCGCAGTGAGTTCATCAAGAACCGACTCTTCCAGATCACGAAAATGGTCTTCGCCATCACGCGCAAAGGATTCCTTAATGGAATAGCCCAAGCGTTCCTCGATGACGTGATCCGAATCAAAAAACGGAATCTGCAAGCGCCGGGCGAGCTGCCGCCCGACGGTGGACTTACCGGAGCCGGGAAGGCCGATGAGGGTGATCACAACCAAGCAATTGTCTAAAATCCAACGCTCAAACGTACGCCTTACTCCACAAATCAGGCATATGCGTGGTACATCAAGACAATAACTACGCTTCTACACACACCCACCTTGCCCAGCCGTGTAGACGGTAGTTATGGTTGACGTACCAATCCGCCCCTTTGCATCCAGTACCGTGATGGTAATGGTCTGATTACCTGGTGGCGTATCGCCAGCATCCAAGGTGTCGCCATCACCATTGGCATCGACACCTTTATCACAGGTGTTCCCGCCCAAGAGTTTGACAGCGTAACCCGTTTTATCAACATTCACTACAGGGGTCTGAGGCTTTAGGACCGACGTATTCGTCGTAAACACTTGAACGCCACCAGATGCAGAGGCCCCGTAGACCATCAGAGTAATGTCGGGTGTAGTTGTACTTTGCGGTATTGAAAGTGCGATGGGCTGCATACGCAATACATCCTGCCCAGGCGTCAGCTTCAAGGTTAATTCTGCCGTCTGATTATTGGCATCCACCACAATGACCGAGATCTTCTCAACCGCCATATTTCCAACGACCTCTAAGATATTCCCCTCCACCACTTGCGCATTAATGACAAAATCATCCAAACCACCATACAGACGGTACGGCTTCGTTCCCCCACTAATAACCGCTCGAATTTTGTCACCCAAATAAGCGGATACATTGTTTGGAGAAACAGTTAATGGCACCGTGCCAACGGTCACAGC
>CAZDDK010000166.1:0-7320 GCA_964504185.1 uncultured Rhodoferax sp.
AAACTGAACAACGTCTTCTAGCCCATGACTATTTAATTCTCTCCCTGGCGCTCTGCGCGCGTCTTGACCGAGGCCAGGTCCGAGCCCGAGCCCGGCTCGCTGTAGCCCTGGCTCCACCACACTTCGCCGCTGGCGATGCCGGGTAGAAAGCGTTTTTGCTGCTCTGGATTGCCAAAGGCCATGATCACCGGGGCCACCATGACGGGGCCAAACGGAATGATGCGCGGTGCGCCAGCCAGGGCGCACTCTTCTTCAAACAGGTGCTTTTGCACGGCGTTCCAGCCGGGGCCGCCAAATTCCGTGGGCCAGGCATGGCCCAGCCAGCCCTTGCTGCCCAGAATTTTGGCCCAGCGCTGCAGGTCGTCGCGGGTCAATTCCAGTGCGTTGTGCACTTTGTGGGCGATATCGGCGGGCAGGTTTGCCGCGACCCAGGTGCGAATGGTTTCGCGGAATTGCTGCTCTTCAGGGGTAAATGCCAAGTCCATCGATAGATCTCCAAGTAGACACCTCGGTTTTTAGCACGGTCGTTCGATTGGGGCTGTCCGGGTTGCGACAGCGACTATCCGCCCCAGAATGGCGCAATCGCCCGGGCCACCTGAACAGCCGCAATGCCAATGACGACCACGTAGATCAGGTGGTACAGCTCAAAGTGGTAGCCCGGTGCCGACAGCGTGCTCTCATGGTGGCGGCAAAGGCACAAGCTGGTAGGTTGGCGCGGATGCGCGCGCAGGTGGCCCGGTGCCTGGCATTCGACACAGGGTCCGCACGAGACCCTGGGGGGCGCGTCGGGATACTCTCGATTCCATTGCTCGCAATAGATGCAGGGTTGCGCGCGGGGAGTAGCCCTGGGCGAGGGGGTGAAAGCGCTGAAGAAGCCAAAACCGGGCCAGGCTTTGCGGACCTCACGCAGGCACTCCTGGGTTCGTTGCTTCAGCCGGGGGCTCAGAGGTCGGCATTCCTTGCGAACCGCCAGGACCACGATGCCGAGTTCCCCCACGCGTTCCGTCGACGTGGTCCAGACGCCATCCAGCACGCTTTGCAGGCGGTTGCTGTGGTCCACGAAGCCGCTTTCTCTCAATTCCACGGCCAGGTGCTGGAAAGGTTCGGATTGAATGGGTGCGGTCATTTGTTGCTCCAAATCCAGTAGAACACGACACGCAGGAGCCGCTTCGGGCTATTGTGACTGCGCCACCCCCAGCTCCTTGCACAGCATCACCACCGTCTCGCGCAATGCTGTCACCTCTTGCTCCAGGTGCGCTACCCGTTGTTCGATCAGCGCAGCAGACGACTGCGCCCCGACCGAAGCAGCACCGCCACCGGCCACGGCCTCTGCATCCACCGCCCCGCACAGCAAGTGCGCCCAGCGCTGTTCACGCGCACCCGGCGCGCGCGGCAGCTTCACCACCAGGGGGCCCCCCTTTTCGGCCGAGCGGACTTGTAGTTCTTCCAAAAAGGCTTCCACCGACGAGATGTCGGCAAAGCGGTACCAGCGTTCGGCGTTCAGGCGCAGCTCACCCGCGGTTTGTGCGCCACGCAGCATCAAAAGACCCAGCAGCACAGCGGATTGTTCGGGTACGCCGATGCCGCGTTGGAAGTTGTGCTCGTAGCGGGCTACCCGGCTGCCGCTGGTCTCGCGCACCAGGTTCCCGTCTCGCAACGCGTCCAGCGCCGTGGCGATGTCGGCCTCGCTGAGCTCCATGACCGGGTCGCGGCTGCTTTTCTGGTTGCATCCCAGCAGCAGTGTGTTGAGTGACAAAGGGTAGCTGTCGGGCACGGTGCGGGCCTTTTCCATCAGGGTGGCGAGTACGCGGGCTTAGATGGAGGTTAGGGTGATGGGTTTGGGGGAGGTAGGCAAAGTCATAATTGGGGGCAATGAAAAACATCGTTATTTTGATCTCAGGCGGCGGCTCCAACATGGCGGCCATAGTCAAGACCGCACAGCGTGAAGGTTGGCGCGAACGTTTCGGTGCCCAGGTTGCAGCCGTGATCAGCAACAAGCTTGACGCCAAGGGCCTGGTGTTCGCCCGCGAACAGGGCATTGCCACCGAAGTGCTGGACCACAAAGCCTTTGCGGCACGAGAGGATTTCGACGCAGCCCTGGCGGGGCTGATTGACCGCTTTGAAGCGCCCGGTGCGCCGGTGCTGGTGGTGCTGGCCGGTTTCATGCGCATTTTGACGCCCGGTTTTGTGGCCCGCTATGCCGGGAGGCTGGTCAATATCCACCCCTCGCTGTTGCCGGCCTTTGCGGGCCTGCACACGCACCAGCGTGCAATTGATGCGGGTTGCCAGTTTGCCGGTGCCACCGTGCACCAGGTGACCGCCGAGCTGGACCATGGCCCTATCCTGGAACAGGCCGTGGTCCCGGTGCTGGCGGGCGACACGGCGGACACGCTGGCGGCGCGTGTGCTGACCCAGGAGCATGTGATCTACCCCCGGGCAGTCTGTAATTTGCTACAAAAAATATAGCTATATCGATAGTAAATACGCGGGCTAATTGGCGTTTTGTTCAGACTTTCCGCCATCGGATCAGGCATTGCCCTTGCGTCCTTTTGGACCCCCGGTCTCCGAGCTCATCCTGCCGCGCTGACTTACCCGCGCAACAGGGGGGTAAGGAATTCGCCCATGCGCACGTCGGCCATGGTTTTCTGTTCGGCATTCAAGGCCTGGTACAGCGCTTTGCTGGCGGCCTCAATGTCTTCCAATGCGGTAAGGCGGTTGCGGACCTTGTCCACCGCCGCAGCGATGGGCTTGATCCCCCCGCCGGGAGCCGAGAGCGCAGATGCATGCACGGGCGTGGTGCGATTGCGTTCGCGGGCCAAATCCCCTTCGAGTGCCAGGACCCGGTTGGCAAATGCCTGCCACAGTGGCGCTTGCTCGGCGGCCAGGCGCAGATCGACCTGGAGTGTGCTCAGACGGTATTCGAGTTGGTCACGTCCCATCATTTGGGGCGCTTGTCCGGCGGCGGGCGGTGCCCCTTCGGGCTTATCACCGCAGCCTTTGCCGCGTTCGCCAGGGCGGGGGCCGCCCATGCCTGCGCCACCGCCCATGTTGCCACCGCCAAACTGCGCATACACGTCGGGTACCAGCAGCAGGGATGACAGGATGACGCAGGCCGCCGGGATGACAAGATAGGGTTTCATGTTGGCGCAAAGCTCCACAGGGTTGCAACAGGTGCCAACTATGGCCGCAGGCGGTGTCGCGTGGATAAAGACAGGTAAACCCGGCGTAAACCGGACGCACCAAGCGGGGGCATGGGACAATCCCCGCATGCATCCAAAAGCCCTCTTAGACGCCTGCGCCGAACTGGTCAGGCTCACCCTCAAATTCGACCATCCGGCGGACGCCATCGTTTCGCGATTTTTCCGCGACAACCGTGGATTGGGGCCGCGCGAGCGCGCCACCATGGCGGAAACTGTGTACACCGTCCTGCGCAAAAAGCTGCTGTTTGACCACCTGGCACCGTCGGGCAGCGGCCCCAAGGAGCGGCGGCTGGCGATTCTGGGCTTTTACGGCCCGGGCGACTTTCTGCGCAGTGCGTTGAGCGACCAGGAAACGAACTGGCTGGACCAGTGTGAAAAAGTCAGCCCCGATGACCTCATGGAGCGCCACCGCCACAATCTGCCGGAATGGCTGGTGCAGCCGCTCAAGGACCAGTTGGGCGCGGAATTCTGGCCCATGGTCGAAACACTGAACCAGGGTGCCGGGCTGGACCTGCGCGTCAACACTCTCCAGACCAAGCGCGCCGACGTGCAAAAAGCGCTGCAGCAGGCCGGCATCAAGGCCGTCAACACGCCTTATTCCCCCTGGGGCTTGCGCATTGCCGGCAAACCGGCGCTCAACAAGAATGAGGCTTTCGTGCGCGGCGACTTCGAGGTGCAGGACGAGGGCTCTCAGCTGCTGTCGATGTTGCTCGATGCCAAGCGCGGTGAGATGGTCGTGGATTTCTGTGCCGGTGCCGGTGGCAAGACTTTGGCCTTGGGCGCAGCCATGCGCAGCACCGGTCGGCTGTATGCGTTTGATACCTCGGCGCACCGGCTGGATGCCTTCAAGTCGCGCCTCAAGCGCAGCGGATTGTCCAATGTGCACCCGGCGGCCATTGCACACGAGCGCGATGACCGGGTCAAACGCCTGACCGGCAAGATGGACCGGGTGCTGGTGGATGCGCCCTGCACAGGCCTGGGCACGCTGCGGCGCAACCCGGACCTAAAGTGGCGGCAAAACCTGCAGGCTGTGGAGGAGATGGCGGTCAAGCAGGCGGCGATTCTGCAAAGTGCCGCGCGCATGCTCAAATCCGGCGGGCGTCTGGTGTACGCCACCTGCAGCGTGTTGCCGCAGGAGAACGAGGCCATTGCGGATGCGTTCTCGGCGGCCAACGCGGACTTCACACCCCTGCAGGCGGCGGAGGTGCTGACCGGGTTGAAGGTAGAGCAGGCAGCGAGCCTGTGCAGTGGTGGCGACAGCGGCCACCTGTACCTGCGCCTGTGGCCACACCGCCATGGCACCGACGGGTTTTTCGCAGCCGTGTGGGAGAAGAAGTAGGTCCGCGCACCACCGCTACCGCAGGGCACGCTGCCCGGTGTCGAGCTTGAAGATAGAGACGACCTGCACCAGGTCCTGGGCCTGGCCCTTGAGGCTGCTGGCCGCCGCCGCCATTTCTTCCACCAGCGCTGCATTCTGTTGGGTGGCCTGGTCCATTTGGGTGACGGCCTCGCCCACCTGGGAGACACCCAGGGCCTGTTCGTTACTGGCTGCGCTGATTTCGCCCATGATGTCGGTCACACGCTGGATAGAGCTCACCACTTCGGTCATGGTGGTGCCGGCCTGATCCACCAAGGTGCTGCCATGGGCCACACGCTCCACGCTGGTGTTGATGAGGGTCTTGATCTCCTTGGCCGCCTCGGCGCTGCGCCCAGCCAGGGAGCGCACCTCGCTGGCCACCACGGCAAAGCCGCGTCCCTGCTCGCCAGCGCGGGCGGCTTCCACGGCAGCATTGAGCGCAAGAATATTGGTTTGAAAGGCAATCCCATCGATCACGCTGATGATGTCGGATATCTTGGTGGAGGCTTCGTGGATGCCCCGCATGGTGTCCACCACCTGGCCGACCACATCACCACCCTTGATCGCCACGGTGGATGCGTTCATGGCCAACTGGTTGGCCTGGCGGGCACTGTCGGCGTTTTGCTTGACCGTGGAGCTGAGCTGCTCCATGGAGGCCGCCGTTTGTTGCAGGGCGCTGGCTTGTTGCTCGGTGCGGGCGCTCAGGTCATTGTTGCCCTGGGCTATTTCGGAGCTGGAGGTGGCAACGCTTTCGGCGCTGCCACGTACCTGCACCAGCACGTGGTGGATTTTTTCCACAAACTGGTTGAAACCCGTACCGATCACGGCCAGTTCATCCGTGCCGCCCGCTGCGATGCGATGGGTCAGATCGCCATCACCCGATCCAATGTCCTGCATGGCATTGCGCAGCTCCACCAAGCGACCAAGCACTTTGGTAATCAGCATGCCGATGACCAGCACCACCACCACCACGACTGCCAGCGTGCCCAGAACGGACGACCAGACCATCTGTGAGATGCCGGCCAGGGCTTCGTCGCGGTTCAGGGCAACAACCAGCAACCAGTCGGTGTTGCGCACCGGTTCGGCGTACAGCAACCACTGCCTGTCCCGGATGGTGAATTGCTTGAGTGCGCCATCCTTGGCCAGGTTGTTGATGTCGGCAGCCCCCATGTCGGGCGATACTTCCGACACGCTCTTGAGCAGCAGCTTGGTGTCTTCGTGGACCAGAATCTTGCCGTCGCGCGAGACGATGAAGCCAAAGCTACCGGGTGTGGGGCGTATGGCGGTCACGTTGCGCACCACCGCATCCATGAATACGTCCACCGCGTTGACCGAAGTGACCTGTCCGCCGTTGCGATTGGCCGTGGCAATGGTGATGACCAGTTTTTTTGTGCCCGCATCGATATACGGCTCGGTGATGATGGGGCTGCTTGCCGCAGCGGCCTTGGTGTACCAGGGGCGAGACGTGGGGTCGTAGTCTGGTGGCAGGTTTTGGGGGCTGGAAAATGCGGTGCGCTTATCGGCGTAGCCGAAGTAGGCGGTATCCACGTCGCCAGCGATTTTGGCCTGTCCAAGGTAGTTGATGGCATTCGCCTCGTTGGCCGCAGAGCCGAAGGACTTGACTACTTGCATGCGCGAGGCGACCCACTCGCCCACGCCGTCTGCATGGGAGCGCGTCAACCCTTTCGTGGACGCAGCCAGGGAATCCAGCGCGTGGTTGCGGGCGGTCACCACATTGCTGGTGGCCAGCACCAGCAAGCCCAGCAGCGTGAGCGCGGCACTGGCGACAACGATTTTCCCGCGCAGGGATTTCAGGTACGAGAACAGCATGGGCACGCCTCCTGTCTGACTGAATGGCGTTCACTATACAGCGAGAGCGTGCTTTGTGGGTGAGGTGCAGACGCAAAAAAGCCCGCTGACGAGCGGGCTTTTTTGCAAGGAGCCTTTTTGATGTGCGGGGACAGAGCGAATCTGTCCCTCCGACATTATTTGAGCTTCATTTCCTTGTAGTCCACGTGCTTGCGAGCCTTGGGATCAAATTTCTTGATCAGCATTTTCTCGGGCATGGTTTTTTTGTTCTTGCTGGTGGTGTAGAAGTGACCGGTGCCAGCTGTGGATTCCAGTTTGATTTTTTCGCGTCCGCCTTTGGTTGCCATGATGAATGTCCTTTCTTAGGCCTGACCACGTGCGCGCAGGTCTGCGAGCACCGAGTCGATACCGTTCTTGTCAATCAGACGCAGGGCAGCGCCGGATACACGCAGGCGAACCCAGCGGTTTTCGGACTCGACCCAGAAACGGCGGTACTGCAGGTTCGGCAGGAACCGGCGCTTGGTTTTGTTGTTGGCGTGGGAAACATTGTTCCCGACCATGGGCTTCTTGCCCGTAACGTCACAGACGCGTGCCATAGGGACACTTCGCTTTCTTGAATACGACCGCCACCTGAGCAGTGGGGGCCTCACCTCGCCATAAGGGTGGCGGTAACCCATGAACGCTGGGGAATCCAGCAAAGCCTGCGATTATAACCAAATTCTGCTATTGGGGCAATTTGCCCCGGGGCGGCGGTTAGGACTCGTGCTGTTCCAGGAAGCGCTGCGCGTCCAGCGCGGCCATGCAACCCGTGCCGGCGCTGGTAATGGCCTGGCGGTACACGTGGTCCTGCACATCGCCGGCGGCAAACACACCAGGGACCGATGTCTGGGTCGCAAAGCCCTTGAGGCCCCCTTGGGTCACGATGTAGCCATTTTCCAGTTCCAGGTGCCCCTG
>CAZDDK010000167.1:0-1899 GCA_964504185.1 uncultured Rhodoferax sp.
ACCGCAATTTCCGAGGCCGTATTGACGAAGTCAAGCTCTACAACTACGAACTCACGGTGGCTGAGGTCCAAGCCGACATGACCCTGGGGCGCAACTGCTCGGGAACCTACGACCATATCCAGATCGAGCACGATGGCAACGGTTCGGTCTGCACTCCGGAAACCGTAACGATCAAAGCCTGTCTGAACGCGGCCTGCACCACCTTGTTCCCCGGCAATGTGACGGTGCAACTGTCTCCCGCCGGCTGGGTTGGAGGGGACACAGTGGTCATCAACAATGGCATTGGCTCGGCCTCGTTGAGCAAAGCCACGGCAGGCACCGTGACGCTGGGCACCGTGAGTGCTACGCCGTCTGCAGCCAACAGCACCCGGTGCTTCAACGGCAGCACCGAGACCTGTTCCATGACATTTGCCACGGCATCCTGCCTGTTCGACGCGGTGGAGCCTGCGGCCAGTCCCAAGACGCGCCTGCTCACCAAGATGGCGGGAGTGGCTTTCAATGTGGATGTGTTGGCTCTGTCAGGCGCCATCGTCAACACCGGCTACACCGGAACCGTGACGACCGATCTGGTGGATGCCACGTCCGCCAGCTGCCCCACAGGGGCAGGGCTAACAACTGCACAGAGTCTTGTCTTTGTCGCAGCCAACGCGGGCCGCCAGTCGGCAACTTTTACCCATACCGATGCAGCCAAGAATGTGCGGGTTCGCATGGCTGTGGGTGCGGGAACGCCCGCTTGCTCCACCGACAATTTCGCCATTCGCCCGACCTCCGTCACGCTGACCGCCGCGCCCGCCATGGCCACACCGCCATCGGCGACCGCTACACCGGTGACCAAGGCAGGCACTGCCTTTGCGCTCAACGGCGCGGCAACTGCGGGCTACACCGGAACGGTTACGCTGGACAGCAGCCGCCTGACCGCGCAAACCACGACACAGGACAGCACGGTTGCCAGTGGGGGTGTGATTGGCAGCTTCACGCCAGCCAGCCTGGCGGTCAACGCATCCCCCGCGTTGACTGGCAACGCCAGTTACAACGAGGTGGGATACCTGTACCTGGCGGCAGGTGCTTTCCGGGATGAAACCTTTACGGCGGTTGATCAGCCCGGTGGCTGCCTTGCCGCTGGAACCTGCGATTGCGTGACCGACGCCACGTCCAACAACAACCTGTCCACCAACCTGGTCGGTGCCCGCTATGGTTGCTACATTGGCAGCGAGTCTGCGTCGCTGGGGCGCTTTATCCCGGACCATTTCGATACGACCGCAACCGGCACGCTGGCCTGTGCTGCCACGACAGGAACCATCGCTGTGACGTCCGGATCAAGCACCGTGACCGGTACGGGCACCGCATTTCTATCGGCCATCGCGCCCGGCAACACGGTTCAAATAGGCGGGGTGGAGTATCTCGTTTCCTCCGTTCCCAGCGCCACCTCTTTGACGTTATCCACTGCATATACCGGTCCAACTGCGAGTGGCCTGACGGTTGTCGCGTGTCCGGTCGGAGCCATGGTCTACTCCGGCCAGGCCTTCAGCGCCCAAGTGACCGCCAGGAACCTGGCGGGAACAACTACGCAAAACTACACGGGTACGTTCGCCAAGGCCGTGGCTTTGAGCGCGGCGGCGTCCCGTGGTGGTGCCGCGATTGCAGCAACAGCGCCGGGTGGAAGCATGGCGGGAAGTGCTGCCGCCACAACCTTTACCAATGGCACCAATGCCGCATCACTGGCGGCACCACTTTTTACATTTGCTACCGCGCCGACGATTCCGACCAGTGTCTTTGTCCGTGCGAGCGACCCCGATAGCGTGACCTCGTTGCGCACACCCGCAACCGCCTCGGTTGAAGGGGGCGTCAAGGTGGTGAGTGGGCGTATCAAGATACCCAACGCCTATGGGTCCGAGCGTT
>CAZDDK010000167.1:1999-7287 GCA_964504185.1 uncultured Rhodoferax sp.
GTCAAGGTGGTGAGTGGGCGTATCAAGATACCCAACGCCTATGGGTCCGAGCGTTTGGCACTTCCCATGACCGCTACCGTGCAGTATTACAACGCCGGTGCCAATTGGGTGACCAGCGCCACGGACAGTGTGAGTGCCTTCAATACCAACCTGGTAGGCGCGGGAGGCAATGTGGTGGCCAGCATCGTCAATGGACTCGGCAGCGGTGTGGCCGTGGTCAGCCCAGGGACGGCCGCCGTCGTGAACGGCGTGCGCGCTTTCACACTGGCGGCACCGATGGTGAGTGGCAATGCCAACATTTCCCTGAATGCGCCGATTTACTTGCCCAGCACGACCGGTCGGGCGACCTTCGGCATTTTCAGAAGCCCCCTCATTTACCGGCGCGAGAACTATTGAGCCCGGCGGCCCTTATTTGCTGGACAATGGTCAAAAGGAATGCAAATCGCCGCTATGCGGACGCCAGCAGCTATTAAAATGAGAGCAATCATTTTCGGTGCCACTCTGTCCATGATCCCAGTCCAGATGTCTTACGGACCCACCGCCTCGCGGGAGCACGCGTGAGCATGCGTTGGCCGTGGAAAAGTTCATTGTCCAAAGACCAGTTCGTTGTGTCCTGGTCGGCCAATACTTTGGCGTACGTGCGTGCGCGTGCGGATGGCAATGGCACGTTCACGGTGCAGCAGATGGGGGTGGAACGCCTGGGTTCGGACAGCATGGCCGATTTTGTGCGACGCCTGCAGGGGCTGGGGCTCAAGGGCTTGGTTGCACGGGTGATGCTGCGCCCCGAGCAGTACCAGCTGCTGCAAATTGACACGCCACCGGTTTCTCCGGAAGAGCTGCGTTCGGCAGCGCGCTACCAGATTCGGGACATGGTGAGCGTGCACATTGACGACATCACGCTGGACGTGATGAAGGTGGGGGACGGACAGCACAAAGGTCCTGACCACATGTTCGTGGTCGCCGCAACCAACCAGGTGGTGCGCGACGTACTGGCCCTGGGGGATGCCTTGCACTGGACGATCCCTGTCATTGACATCCAGGAAACGGCACAGCGCAACCTGCAAAGCCTATTGGCGCAAGGGGAGGGTCGTCTGGACCGGGCGGATGCCGCTCTGCTGATTTGTGGCGACCAGCAGGCGGTGCTGACCATCAGCGCCAACGAAGAACTTTTCTTCACCCGCCGCCTGGATTTGCCGCAAGGGTTTATGGCCATGGACTGGGGTGGCGGGCATACGGACACCCCAAGCGACGCCGACGCCTTCACCCCGGTGGAGGAGTATGTGCCGGACTATGCCCTGGGTGGGGCGGCGCAGACGGCCAGCGGCGCACTGGCGCAGGGTGATGACGAGCGCGTGCAACGTCTCCTGGTGGAAGTGCAGCGCTCGCTGGATTTGTGGGATCGCACTTGGTCCACCATGCCCTTGAGCGGGCTGCGGGTCTTTGCCGGCGAGCGCTCGGCCGAGCTGGCTGCCTGGCTGGGCCGCGAGATGGGGCAAAGCGTTTCTGCCATGGACCTGGCGACCCAGTTTCCTGGCCTGCACGATCTGTCGGCGCAAGACCTGCTATATGGCCTGCCCTTGCTGGGCGTGCTGTTGCGCACCGAGACACGCAAGCTCTGAGTTGCTGCCATGGCCCAACAAATCAACCTGTGCACGCCGATTCTGCTGACGCAAAAGCGCTATTTCTCGGCGCACACCATGGCCATTGCGCTGGGTGTCTTCGTGCTGCTGGGCGGGGGCTTGTGCGGTGCGTGGGTGTGGAATCTGGCGCAGGGGGTTGCGGCTTTCAACCAGACCAGCGCGGGCCAGGCGCGTGAGGTGGAAACCCTGAAGGTTGCCATTCTGCAAAGCCGGGCCAATGCGGCTCCAGCCGACCCGGCCCTGCTGGGCCAGTTGCAGGCCCGCCGCAACGCCCTGGTGCAGCGGGAAGCCTTGCGCGAGGCACTGAAGGAAGGCATGTTCCGACCAGGCTGGGGGCACTCGGACCGACTGACCTGGGTGGCACGCAGCATCCCGGCACCGGTGTGGATTACCGACATCCGGCTGGACAGCGCGCGCTTCGAGGTCACGGGGTTCACCCTGGAACCCGCCGCACTCAACGAATGGGTGGACCAACTGGCGGCCAGCCCGCTGATGCAAGGTCTGAAACTGTCTACCGTCAAGGTGGAGAACGCCAGCACCGTGGCGCGTGCCACCGCAGCGGCAACTGCGGGGCCGGTGTCTTCGGCATCGGCCCTTGCCGCGCCAGCGCGCCAGGTCTGGTCGTTTCAGCTCCTGGCCGTGGAGCCTGCGGTACCGGCCGCGCCCAAGGCCAGCTCAGCGGGGGGCACACCATGAAGCAGCGCTGGCAACAATTGGCTGCCCGCATTGACGGCTTGAGCCTGCGGGAGCGGGTGTTCCTGTTTCTGGTGGTCATCGTGTGTGTTTTGGCGCTGGCCGATGCCGTGTGGTTGTCGCCCGCCCAGATGGCCTACCGGCAGGCCACGCAGCGTGTGGCAGGGCAGGGCCTGGAGCTCAAGCGCCTGCGCGACGAACTGCAGGGCATGGCGCAGCTGGTGGACCCCACAAAGGCCGTGCGTGACGAGATCGCGGAGATCGACCTGCGCCTGGAGGCCGTGAATGCAGACATTCATGCCGTTGCCCCACAGGCCGAAGGGGGGCCGGCGATTGAGCAGGCCCTGGTGCAGTTTTTGCGCCGCCAGGAGGGGTTGACCCTGTTGAACACCGGAACGGCGAAACGGGACATGCCCGTCGCCGCAGCCACGGGCGGCGCGTCGGCACTGTCCCGCCGCGCTCTGGAGTTGAGCGTGTCGGGCTCCTATGCGGAGCTGGTGCGCTATATCCAGACACTGGAAACCGCCTTGCCCACCCTGCGCTGGGGCACGTTGCACCTCAATGCCACCAAGCAACCGCCCGAATTGGAATTGCAGGTCTATGTGGTGGGAGTTGCACCATGATGCGGGTGAATCTGGGGATGGCGCGCACGATGGGCCTGGTGTTGGTTGCGCTGGGAGGCGGCATGCCAGTATCGGCCCAGGAGGGGCGCGACCCCACCATGGCACCCGGTGAAACCGCAGCGGTGCAGGCACCCGCCGTGGGGGTGGAGGGCATGACCGTGCTGGTGCGGGACGGCAAACCCTATCTGGTGGTTGGCACGCGCCTGTACGCCGTGGGCGACAAGGTGGGTGCCATGCGGGTGGACCGCATTTCCGAATCCGAGGTGTGGCTGCACGACGGCCGTGCCCTGCTCAAGGTGCCGCGTTTTGCGGGCATTGAGCGCTCCACAGTCGTTGCCAAACCGGGTTGCGCGCACGCCACGGGCGAGCCCCGGCCCGCCAACCGCAAATCGAATCCGCATACCGTCGCAGCCCCGTGCGAAGATACCCAACCGTGAATGCACGCAGATGATGACCCAAGCCGCCACCATGATTGAACCGATTTCTGCCCCCCCGCGCTCGGAGCCGGCATTCGCGCGATGCGCCGTGGTGGTGGGCGTCTGCGCCCTTCTGGCAGCCAGCCTGCTGTCGGGTTGTGCCGCAGACCGGCCCTTGCGCACGCCCGACGTGACCGAGACCGTGCGCACCGAACTGGCGGCACCCGTGCCCAAAGCGGCGGTGGCCGTGCCCACCCAGGTGAGCGACGCGCTGGCCGAGCCGGTGCCCAAGGCCCCAGCGGTGGCGGCGGAGCCGAGGCTGGACCTGCTGGTCAACAACGCGCAGGCCCGCGAAGTGTTTTTGGCCATCGTGGCAGACACCCGCTACAGCATGCTGATGCACCCGGATGTGGCGGGAACCCTGTCGGTGACCCTGCGTGGCGTGACCGTGACCGAGGCGCTGGAGGCCATCCGGGATGTATACGGTTACGATTTCAAGATCGAGGGGCGGCGCATCACCGTGTACGCCCCCACCCTGCAGACCCGGGTGTTCACCATCAACTATCCGCACGCGCTGCGGGTGGGTACCAGCGAGTTGCGGGTGTCCTCTGGCTCGTCGGGAGGCAGTGGCAATACTGGAGGAAACGCATCGGCCAGCACAGCCAGCCCGGCAGGTGGCACCAGCCAGCCCATTGAAAACAGCCGCGTGTCTACCAATTCCCGTACCGACTTTTGGGCCGAACTCTCCGACGCGGTCAAGGGCATGCTGGGCGGCGGTGCCGGGCGCAATGTGATTGTCAGTCCGCAGGCCGGCATCATGGCCGTTCGTGCCATGCCGGACGAGTTGCGCCAGGTGGCCCAGTTTCTCAAGGCGGCACAGGTAGCGGTGGAGCGCCAGGTCATGTTGGAGGCCAAGATCGTCGAAGTGGAACTGCGCGACGGCTTCCAGAGCGGCATCGACTGGTCGGCCTTGCGCAACGCCGGCAACAAGACCGGGGTGATGGGTACAGTAGGCGGTGGCACCAGCAACAATGTGCTGATCAACGGGGTCACCAACAATGTGCCGGGCTTCCCCACCGGGGCTGCGGCCGTGTTGGCCGATACACAGTCTTTGCCCGGTGCCGGGGGCGGCTTGTTTGGCCTGGCCCTGGCGACAGACGGCTTTCAAGCGGTGCTCGGATTTCTGGAAACGCGTGGCGATATTCAGATCCTGAGCAGTCCCCGCATTGCCACCCTGAACAACCAGAAGGCCCTGCTCAAGGTCGGAACGGATGAATTTTTCGTGACCAACGTCTCGGGCGGCACTGCATCGACGGCGTCAACGTCCACCACCAGTTCCACCGCACCGACGCTGCCCACGGTCACGTTGACCCAGTTTTTCTCCGGCATTGCACTGGACGTCACGCCGCAAATTGACGACGGCAACAACATCACCCTGCACGTGCGACCGTCGGTGACCAACGTGACGGAAAAGACCAAGCAGATCGATTTGGGCTCCATTGGCAATTACAAACTGCCACTGGCTTCCAGCTCGGTCAACGAGTCCGACACCATGGTGCGCATCCAGGACGGCAACATCGTCGCCATCGGAGGGTTGATGCAACTCGAATCCAGCCGCAAGTCGTCTGGCCTGCCTGGCACGTCCGACGTGCCCTTCCTGTCCTCCATTCTGGGCAACAAGATCAATTCGGGGCGCAAGAAGGAGCTGGTGGTGCTGATCAAGCCCACCATCATTCGCAATGCCGACGACTGGGACGCCCAGACCCGGCGCACCCGCGCCGCGCTGGACGACATGGATGCCACCCGTGCCCGCGTCATCCGGATGGACGGCAGCGTGTATCAGGTCGAGCCGACTAGGCCCGCACGCTGATGTACCTGGGGCATTTTTCGCTGCGGGAGGCCCCCTTTTCGATCAC
>CAZDDK010000168.1:0-569 GCA_964504185.1 uncultured Rhodoferax sp.
CGGCAATGGCTTTTTGCGTGAGCAACATGCGGCGCACATCGGGGTGCCAGATCAGCGCGTCGGCCACCTGCTCGGGCTCTTTCTTGCCGGACAGGGCGCGCATGGAGCGGCGCTCTTGCGCATACGGCAAAGCACCCTGGAAGGACAGCTCGGCATGGGCCACGCCCTGGATGGCGGTGCCGATGCGGGCCGTGTTCATGAAGGTGAACATGGCTTCCAGGCCCTTGTTGGGTTCACCAATCAGCGTACCGATGGCACCGTCAAAGTTCAGCACGGCGGTCGCATTGGCGGCGATGCCCATCTTGTGCTCCAGCGAGCCGGTGTTGACACCGTTGCGTGCGCCCACCGTGCCGTCTGCCGCCACGGCGAACTTCGGAACCACGAACAGTGAAATACCGCGCGTGCCAGCGGGCGCGTCGGGCAGACGGGCGAGCACAACGTGGACGATGTTCTCGGCCAGGTCATGGTCCCCCGCCGAGATGAAGATCTTGGTACCGGTCAGCGCGTACGTGCCGTCGGGTTGCGGCTCGGCCCGGGTCTTGACCTGGGCCAGGTCGGTGCCGCACTGG
>CAZDDK010000168.1:579-7212 GCA_964504185.1 uncultured Rhodoferax sp.
AGGCTGCTGCCGGCCTGCGGTTCGGTGAGGGCCATGGTGCCGGTCCACTCACCGGCCACCAGGCGGGGTAGGTAGTTCGTCTTGATGGCGTCGGTGCCATATTGCAACAGCGTGTTGATGCAGCCAATGCTCAGGCCCGGGTACATGTTGAACGACCAATTTGCCGCACCCATCATTTCCGACTTCATCAGGTTCAGGGACATGGGCAGGCCCTGACCACCGAATTCCGTGGGGAAGGACAGGCCCTGCCAACCGCCCGCCACGAACTGGGCATAGGCTTCCTTAAAACCCTTGGGCGTGGTCACCACACCATCGCTCAAATGGCAGCCTTCTTTGTCGCCCGACGCGTTCAGGGGTGCCAGCACCTCTTCGCACAGGGTGGCCGCGCCTTCCAGGATGGCATCGACCATCTCGGGTGTGGCGTCCCCACCGTTAGAGAGTTTGCTGTAGTGCTGGGGATAGTCCAGCACCTCAGTGATCAAAAAGCGCATGTCGCGCAGGGGGGCTTTGTATTGCAGCATGCCGATTACCTTTCGATGATGGCGACGACGCCCTGGCCACCTGCGGCACAGATGGAAACCAGGCCACGGCCCGAGCCCTTTTGCGCCAGCATCTTCGCCAGCGTGGCCACAATGCGCCCGCCGGTGGCGGCAAAGGGGTGGCCCGCTGCCAGCGAGCTGCCGTTGACGTTGAGCTTTTTCATGTCGATCTTGCCCAAGGGCTTGGCAAGGCCCAGTTGCTCCTTGCAGAAACCCTTGTCCTGCCAGGCGGCCAAAGTACACAGGACCTGGGCGGCAAAGGCTTCGTGAATCTCGTAGTAATCAAAGTCTTGCAGCGTGAGGCCCGCACGCGCCAGCATGCGCGGCACGGCGTAGGCCGGAGCCATCAATAAGCCCTCGCTGTTCTGGCCTTCCTTCTTGCCGAAAAAATCCACTGCAGCCACTTCGCTGAAAGTGATGTAGGCCTGCACCGGCAGGTTGTGCGCGGCAGCCCATTCTTCGCTGGCCAGCAGCACGGCGGATGCGCCATCGGTCAGGGGTGTGGAATTGCCAGCAGTCAACGTGCCTTGGCCAGGTGCCACCTTCTTGTCGAACACGGGTTTCAAGGAGCGCAGCTTTTCGATGCTCAGATCGGCACGCAGGTTGTTGTCCTTGGTAACGCCCTTGAAGGGTGTCATCAAATCGGTGAAGAAGCCCTGTTCATAGGCTTGGGCCAGATTCTGGTGGCTCTTCAAAGCCAACTCGTCTTGCGCCTCGCGGGGGATGGCCCATTCACGCGCCATCTGCTCCGCATGCTCGCCCATGGACAGGCCGGTGCGCGGCTCGCCATTGCGGGGCAGCGCCGGCTTGACCAGCATCGCGGGGCGCACGCGGGACGCCACGGCCAGACGCTGGGCAGCAGTCTTGGCGCGGGACAGGTCCAGCAAAATCTTGCGCAGCTTTTCGTTCAGGGCGATGGGCGCGTCGGACGTAGTGTCCACACCACCGGCAATGCCGCACTCGATATGACCCAAGGCAATTTTGTTGGCAACCACCATGGCAGCCTCCAGGCCGGTGCCGCAGGCTTGCTGCAAGTCGAAGGCCGGTGTTTCGCGGGCCAGCGTGGTGGACAGTACGGACTCGCGCACCAGGTTGAAGTCGCGCGAGTGCTTCATCACCGCGCCGGCCACCACGTCGCCCATGCGTTCGCCATGCAGGTTGAAACGGTCCACCAGGCCTTGCAGCGTGGCGGTCAGCATCTCCTGGTTGGAGGCTTGCGAATAGACCGTGTTGGAGCGGGCAAAGGGAATGCGGTTGCCGCCCAGGATGGCGACGCGGCGAATGGTGTTGGAAGTAGTCATGGTGTTGTTCCGTTCAAATCAAAGAGGGTCCATAGCGCAGTTGGCCGCGCAGATGGGGCTTGGTTCCCTTGGCATCGCGCACCTCGAACAGGGCTCCTGTTTGCGCACGCGCACTCCACAGCGTGGCGCGCCCGGGCAGGTACAGCGGGGTCTTGAATTCCACATCCAGGCTGGCTTGCTCCAGCGGCTGCGGGGGCAGCAAGCAGGACAGCGCACGCGCCTGGGTCCACATGCCGTGGGCTATGGCGCGCTTAAAGCCAAAGAGCTTTGCGGTCATGGCCGTCAGGTGAATCGGGTTGCGGTCGCCCGACACGGCACCATAGCGGCGTCCCATGTCGGCGGGAGCCAAGAACTCGGCCTGGCAGGACAGGGGCGCTTCGGCCACGATCTCGCTGGCATAGGCCGCGCCCGACTTTTGCGCGACCCCCACGCGCAGCAGGCTCTGGGTGGCGCTCCACACCAGTTCCCCGCCGCGCAAAATGCGCAGGTTCAGCGTAAACACCTGGCCTTTTTCATGGGCAAACAGGTCGCCGGTGGCCAGTTCCATGCGTACCGCGTCACCCGCGTGCAGGGCACCGTGCTGCTCAATGCGGTTGGCCAGGTGCACCGTGCCCATGGCGGGCCAGGGGCAGGCGTCCGAGCACATATAGGCCGTGACCAGCGGAAAAGTCAGAAGTTGCGGGTAAATCAGCGGCACCCCCTGATCGGTCTTGAAACCGCACAGGGCCGAATACTGGCCAATGTGCTGCGCGTTCAATTCCACGTGGGGCAGCACCAGCTCCACCTGCGGCAGGGCATCAACCTCGCCGGGCCGTTTGGCACCTGTTCCCAGGGCACGGAAAAAAGTCGCGGCCAGACTGGGCGTCTCGGTCACTTCCATGGCGGTCATGCTCAGGCTCCCAACAAACTTTGGCCACACACGCGCACCACATTGCCGGTCAGGCCACCGGATGCGGGGGATGCAAACCAGGCAATGGCTTCCGCCACATCCACGGGCTGGCCACCCTGCCCCATGGAGTTCATGCGGCGACCCGCTTCGCGGATCGCAAACGGCACGGCGGCGGTCATCTGGGTTTCGATAAAGCCCGGTGCCACGGCGTTGATGGTGATGCCCTTCTCCGCCAGGACCGGTGCCATGCTGTGCACCATGCCGATCACACCCGCCTTGGACAGCGCGTAATTGGTCTGGCCCAGGTTGCCGGCAATGCCGGAGATGGACGACACGCAGACGATGCGCGCACCGGCCTTGAGGGCACCAGACGCCACCAGCGCGTCGTTGATGCGTTCCTGCGTGGACAGGTTGACGTTGACCACCGCCTGCCACAGGTGATCCTTCATATTGGCAATGGTCTTGTCTCGGGTGATGCCTGCGTTGTGCACCACCACGTCCCATCCCCCGTCGGCCAGGGCGGCGTCCACCAGGGCCTGCGGCGCTTCGGCAGAACCGATGTCCAGCGCCAGGGCCTTGGCACCCAGCCGCAGCGCAACGGCATCCAGTCCTTCTTGCGCCTGTGGCACATCCAGGCAAATAACCTGTGCGCCGTCGCGCGCCATGACTTCGGCAATCGATTCACCTATGCCGCGCGATGCGCCGGTCACCAAAATCTTCTTTCCAGCGAGCGGTTGGTTCCAATCAATGGCCTCGACCGCAGATGCGCTCGGTACGGTGAGTCGCACCACTTGCGCTGACACATAGGCCGAGCGCGGTGACAACAGAAAGCGCAGTGTGCCTTCCAATTGGTCTTCGGCACCTTCGGCCACGTACACCAGTTGCACGGCGATGGCGCGCTTGAGTTCCTTGGCCAGTGAGCGGGTCAGGCCTTCCAGCGCACGCTGGACGGTGGCCTGGCGCGGGTTGGCACAGGCCTCAGGCGGGCGACCCAGCACGACCACACGGCCACACGGCAGCACGGAGCGCGCGGCGTCGTGAAAGAAGTGGTAGATGGCATCGCATTGGTCGCTGTCGGTCAGACCGGTGGCGTCGAACACCAGCGCCTTCACTTTTTCACCCGGCTTGCCGTCGGTGCCCCAGCGCCCTGTCATGAGCCCCAAGGGATTGGCAATACCCATCCATTGGGGAACCTGGGCGTGTGCCACGGTCTGCGCACCAATGGCCTTGAAGACTGCGGCCAGTGCATGCAACAACTGCGGCTGGGGTCCGGCACCCACCAACACGCCACCGCGAATGACGGGCTGGCCCGGCGCAAAGCGCTCCAGCGGAAGTGGCTGCGGCAGACCCAGCATGGATGCCAGGCGTGAACCCAGCGGTGAATTGGCAAAACCCAGATACGAATCGGTCATTGAAAACTCCTTTGGGCGCGATATTACCGACCAAGTGGTCATTTACCCTAGGGGACGCTGTCTAACCCGCATCCCCTTGCGCATGCCCCGCACGGGGTATAAACCGCACCGCTGCGGCGGACGTGCCCCTCTGGGATAATTGACGGATGACAATTACCTACAAAGACGCCGAGGGCATCCAGGGCATGCGCCTGGCCGGACGACTCACCGCTGAAGTTCTGGACTATCTGACACCCTTCGTCAAGCCCGGGGTCACGACCAACGAAATAGACAAGCTGGCGCACGACTACATCGTGAACGTTCAGGGCGGCATACCCGCGCCGCTGAACTACACCGGGGGTGGCAACACGCCCTACCCCAAGTCGGTGTGCACCTCCATCAACCACCAGGTCTGCCACGGCATTCCCAACGACAAGCCGCTCAAGAAGGGCGATATCGTCAACATTGACGTCACCGTCATCAAAGATGGCTGGCATGGCGACTCCAGCCGGATGTATATCGTGGGAGAAGCGTCCATCGCAGCCAAACGCCTGTGCTCCATCACCTACGACGCCATGTGGCACGGCATCAAGATGGTCAGGCCCGGTGTGCACCTGGGTGACATTGGCCACGCCATCCAGCAGTTTGCCGAGGGCAAGGGTTTTAGCGTGGTGCGCGAATTTTGCGGCCACGGCATCGGGCGCATTTTTCACGAAGAGCCCCAAGTGCTGCACTACGGCCGCCCCGGCACACTGGAAAAACTGGTGGAGGGCATGACCTTCACCATCGAGCCCATGATCAACGCCGGCAAGAAAGATATCAAGGACGGCCCCGAGAAGGACGGCTGGACCATCGTCACCAAGGACCACTCCCTCTCGGCCCAGTGGGAACACACCATATTGGTGACCCGCACCGGGTATGAGGTGCTGACCGTGTCTGCCGGCATGCCGCCCGTTCCCGCCTTTGTGCCGGCCCAAGCCCCGGCCTGAACGCGGCCCCGTCCCGCGCCCCCACCGCCATGGTTGACCTGCAGGCCCTTCGCGCGGAGTACCGCAGCCAGAAATCGTCCCTGTTGCAGGGCATCGTGCGCTCGGGTGCCAATGGCCGGGACGTGCACAAGACCTTGGCGCGCCTGGCGCAACTGGCCGATGGCGTGCTACAGCGCCTTTGGGACCATGCCGGCCTGCAGTCGCCCTTTGCTCTGCTGGCCGTCGGGGGCTATGGCCGTGGCGAGTTGTTTCCGCACTCAGACGTGGACGTGCTGGTGCTGTTGCCCGATGCCTTTGACCCCAACCACGATTCCGACCTGAAGGGCCGCATTGAGTCGTTCATTGGCAGCTGCTGGGACGCCGGCCTGGAAATTGGCTCCAGTGTGCGCACGCTGGCGAGTTGCCTGGCCGAGGCCCAGCGCGACGTCACCATCCAGACCGCCTTGCTGGAGTGCCGCGCCATTGCCGGCAACACAGACCTCGCCCGGCAGTTTCAACAAGCCTTTTTTGCGGCCATGGACCCGCAGGCCTTCTTTGTGGCCAAGACGCTGGAAATGCGCCAGCGCCACACCAAATTCGAAAACACACCCTACGCGCTGGAGCCCAATTGCAAAGAGTCACCGGGCGGCCTGCGCGACCTGCAAATCATCCTGTGGGTGGCCAAGGCGGCGGGTTTGGGTAGCCACTGGGATGACCTGGCCACCAGCGGCCTGGCCACCCCCTTTGAAATTCAGCAGATCCGGCGCAACGAGTCGCTCCTGACGCGGGTGCGTGCCCGCCTGCACCTGATGGCCAACCGGCGCGAAGACCGCCTGATCTTCGACATGCAAACCGCTGTGGCGGAGTCGTTTGGTTATACGAATGCAGCCCCCACGCCCGGTGCCAAGGGAGTGGTGCGGGCCAGCGAGGCACTGATGAAGCGCTACTACTGGGCGGCCAAGGCCGTCGCCCAGCTGAACCAGATTTTGTTGCTCAACATCGAGGAGCGCCTCAACCCCTCGACCCACGCGCCCCGGCGCATCAACGCACGGTTCAACGACAAGGCCGGCATGATCGATGTGGCGAGTGACGACCTGTACCAACGCGAACCCCACGCCATTCTGGAAACCTTTCTGGTCTACCAGACCACGGTGGGCGTCAAGGGGCTGTCGGCCCGCACCCTGCGCGCCCTGTACAACGCCCGCAATCGGATGGACGCGGGTTTTCGCAGCGACCCGGTGAACCGGGAAACCTTTCGCAAAATCCTGATGGAACCCCAGGGCATCACCCACGCCATGCGGCTGATGAACCAGACCTCGGTGCTGGGGCGCTACCTGTGGGTGTTTCGCAAAATCGTGGGTCAGATGCAGCACGACCTGTTCCATGTGTACACGGTGGACCAGCACATCCTGATGGTGCTGCGCAATATGCGCCGCTTCTTCATCGTGGAACACGCCCACGAATACCCGTTCTGCTCGCAACTGGCCAGCGGCTGGGACAAGCCCTGGCTGCTCTACGTGGCGGCGCTGTTCCACGACATTGCCA
>CAZDDK010000169.1:0-7147 GCA_964504185.1 uncultured Rhodoferax sp.
GCACGACAAGCGCGACACCATCAAGGACCGGGAAGGCAAGCGTGAGGTAGAGCGGGCCATGAAGGGCCGCAACCGCTAACAAGCTATTAAACCAAATCGCGCAGCGGGTGTGCCCATGCGGGCCAGGGCGACTCAAAAAACGGGGTGACCTGCTCCGACGTCACCAACTCGATACGGGGCGGATTCCACTGGGGCTGCTTGTCTTTGTCCACCGCCAGCGCTCGAATGCCCTCCACCGTTTCACAGGCCGCGCCAGAGCGTCCCAGATGGTGGGTATGAAAGCAATGCCGTACCATGCCGCGTTCCATGCGCAGATCGTCAGCCAGCGTCATGCGGCGAGCCCGTCGAATCTGCTCCAGCACCACGTGCAGCATCAGAGGCGAGCGCTGGCGCAAGACCACTGCCGTGTGCTGGCACCAAGGGCTGCTGTCAGACTCCAAAGCCTGCACAATGGCCGACACAGTGGGCAACGAGAAATAATGGTCAATTTGGCCTCTTGCGCCCGTAGAATCTGCGCGAGCAGCTATTGAAAACATAGCAATCCAGTGGTGCAGAGCATCCACGTTTTCAAGGTTCAACCCGGCCAGGGCTTCCCAAGCCGACGCCATATGGCTTGATTCAATGCAGGTGTCCGCCAAACCAAAGGCCAGCGCCTGCCCGACCTCGATGGTTTCGCCGGTCAGCGCCAGCCACTCGCCTACCCGACCGGGACAGCGGCTTAGAAAGTAGCCACCCCCTACATCGGGGAACAGCCCAATGTTGGTTTCCGGCATCGCCATGCTGGTTCGCTCGGTCACGATGCGCACGCTTGCCCCTTGGCTGATCCCCATGCCACCGCCCATGCAGATGCCATCCATAAAAACAATGCAGGGCTTGGTATAGGTATGTATCAGATGGTTTAGCGCGTACTCCTCGGTGAAAAAGTCTTCCAGCTGGGGATTGCCGTCAAGCGCCGCCTGATGAA
Organism: uncultured Rhodoferax sp.; assembly: GCA_964504185.1. Taxonomy (GTDB): domain Bacteria; phylum Pseudomonadota; class Gammaproteobacteria; order Burkholderiales; family Burkholderiaceae_C; genus Allorhodoferax. The sequence continues at coordinate 965 of CAZDDK010000169.1, forward strand.
AAAAGCGGATGTCGCCGCCTGCACAAAAAGCACCAAAAGGGCCTGTTTTGCTGGTGCCGCGAATTGCCACCGCAGCGATCGCCGGATCATCCCGCCAAGACCGCAGACACTGCGTCAGCGCTCTGATCATCGAAAGCGACAAGGCATTGAGCGCCTTGGGCCGGTTCAAGGTGATGGAGCCGACCTGCCCCCTGACCTCGGTGATGACTTCGTTTGAATTCATGTTTTGTGCGAGCCGGTCAGTTTGGCCACCCGGCAGGTGCCCGCTGGCCAGCACCGAAATACCGAATACCCTGATTCAAATGAATATTGGGCCGACAGGGAATCGGCTCGCAGATTCAGGTGATTGGCAGTATGACGATCTGGACGGGAAAAAGTCGTCAATGTGAACCCCGCACGCGCCGCGTCTGACGCCAAGCTCCCACCAACAGCAGCAAAGCCACGCCCAACATGCCCGCTAGGCTGATCACCACTGGGGCGGGGCCGGGTTGGGGTAATTCCATCACTTTCGGCTCCAAAACAAGGCCCTGGACAGCAGTTTCAGTAAAAGCTGCTCGGTCACTGGGGGCAGTCAGTTGCCGTGGCATTTCGTTTGTCTTTGCGGTAGAAGGGGCGATTTGGGGAGAAACCGGCAACAACGCGCCGCTGGCCTGCATTTGCTGTGCAGCAAAACGCTGCACCTGCAGGTTACTCTCGCGCAGGCCGGTGGCCTTCAGCGCCTCGGTGTAGGCCTGCACCAGCTCTTTGCGGGTGGCGTCATCGGGCTGCCAGTAGTTCAGGCGCACGGCATCCAACATACGCTCCAGCGTCTGGGCAAAGGCGGCGCGGTTGTCTCCTTCTAACCATTGGCGGGTGCCCAGCTGGTACTGGTCGCGCACATACACGTTGTGCAAGGACTGCCAATGGTCTTGCCGCACCTCTTTGGGCGCCGTCACCTGCCAGCCCCACAAAAAGTTGGCAGTTTTCAGCACCTGCAGCGTGCCGCTGTAGCCCTCGGCCTGCTGGGCCTTTATCCACTGCGGATGCAAGTAGCGTGTTTGCATCTCCTTGTTGATCGCCATGGCGGCACTGTCGGTTTTGATCTCCGACTCATCACGCAGGTTTTGCACATACAAAGCTGGGTCGCGCCCGGTGAGCTGTCTCACCGCCAGCCCAATGCCGCCCAAGTACTGGAACGGGTCGTCGCTGGTCAACACGCCGTAGGTGTTGGTGGTGCGTGACAACAGCGCCGCATCTACCTGGGCAAGGTTGCTGGCATAGGCCTGCTGGCGGGCAATGCCGTCCCCGGCAGCGCCCTGCCCGTCCACCACCCCGTGGCCCATGCGGGCGATGTAGAGCTGCGCCAGTTGTGCGTCGCCCCCGGCCTTGTCAGACTTGGCCCAAGTGTCGGTGGCCACTACACCTTCGCTCAAACCGGTGCCGTAGGTGCCCTGCTCGTTGGAAAAGACACGGGTGGTGGACCAGGCCTGCGCCTGCGTTGGGCTGGCACCTTCTCTCAAGAGTTTTTGCGCCACAGTCTGGCTGTTGCGGGCGACAAAGTTGTCTTTCACCGGCAAGGCAGCCACTTGGCGCACCGCCACGTCCAGCCAGCGCATCACCGTGGGAAACTGGTCGCGGTAGGAGCCGGTGACGCTGAGCAGCACATCAATACGCGGGCGTTTGAGATCGGCATCGGGCAAGGTGTCGATACCGAACACGCGCCCGGCTTCGTCCCAGCGCGGCTTCACCCCCAGCGCGTAAAAGACTTGGCTTTCCATCACGCCTTGGTGGCGCATGGTCTCGCCGGCCCACAGGGTGAAGGCGATTTTTTCGGGCCACTGGTCTTGGTGGTCCTTGCGGTGCTGCGCCATCCACGCATCAAACGCGGCTACAGCGGTGTCCCAAGCCTGGCGGGTGGGCACTCGGCTGGCATCAAAGCCATACAGGTTACGCCCGGTGGGCAGGCTCTCGGGGTTGCGCACCGGGTCGCCGCCGTAGCTGGCGGCCAAATGTTTGCCGTCCAGCGCCGCCAGAAAACCGCTGATTTCTTCGTTCTTGGCCAAGGCCGCATCCAATTGCTGGGCTTTTAGGGCCAGTGCCAGCAGCAATTTAGGGTCGAGCACCTTGCCCTCGGCGCGGTTGGGCACCGAGCTGCCTGCGGTGTGTTTGGCCGCAAGCGCTGCCGCATCTACCGCGCGCAAGTCGAGCTGGCTGGCAGCTTTTGCATCCGTCAACGCCACCTGCAGCCAGCGTGCCGGGCGCGACTTCATCAGCTTGGCTGCGTCCAGCAAAAACACCTCGTCGATGTCTTCACCCAGTGCATCAATTAAGGGCTTGCGCAGGGTTTGCAGCACGGTGAGCAAGCGCCGCTCAGCGCTAGGCACTTCGCCAAACGTGGCCAAGCCCAGCGGCTGCGCGGTCTGCGCCAGCTCGTCAAGGTAGGGGTGCAACAGCTCCATAAAACCAGCAAAGTCGTTGCGGATTTTTTCCTGCGGCCAGCCTAGGTCGCGGTGGTATTGCTGCTCTACAAAATGGTCGATCAGGCGCGACTCCAGCTCTACTTTGGTGGGGCCGGGGGCAACCGTCTCCCAGTCGTGCATCAGGTCGTGCATTTCATGCGCTTTGGGCCGAAACCCGGCGGGTGAAAACATGGGGGTGCTGTGGCTGACCAGCACCGCGCGGCCCCGGCGTTTGGCGGTCATGGCCTCGCCCAGGTTGTCCATGATGTAGGGGTAAATGTTGGGCACATCGCCCAGCGCCAGCAAAGGGTCATCTTGGGTGGACAGGGCGCGCTCTTTGCCCGGTGCCCACTCCAGCGTGCCGTGGGTGCCCACGTGCACCAAGGCGTGTGCGCCCAGTTGGGTGCGAAGCCACAGGTAGGTGGCCAGGTAGTTGTGGCTGAGCGGCACGGCGGAGCGGTGACCGATTTTCTTTTTGCGCTGCTCCAGCGTGTTGTTGGACGCGGTGACCTCGTAACGCAAGGGCTGGGGCATCACCACCACATTGCCCAGCAGCACGCGGGGGATGATGAAATCGGCTTTCCCGGGCGGGCCCCAATAGGCTTCGGTTCGGGCCTGTGTGTTTTTGGGCAGGGTGCGAAACCACGTCAGGTAGTCCGACAGCGCCAACGTGTCAGCCAGACCCTGCGCCAGCAAGCCCTGCGCCAGCTCAGGTTTATAAAACGCGCCCATGGTGGCCTGCACTTGGCGGGTGATGTCTTCAGCCGCCGGGGCCGAGGTCTGGTAACCCGCGCCCTGCATAGCACCCAGCATGGTGTGTATGCTTTTGGGCACATTCAAAAACGACGCGCCAAAGTTGCCCTCGCCCGCCGGGTAGTTGTAGACCAACATGGCCACTTTGCGCTGGGCGGGCGGGGTTTGCTGCAGGCGCGCCAGGGCGGCGGCTTTGTCGGCCACGGCGTTGATCTGGGCGGCAATGGGTTCAAGCGCGCCAGTGGCCGGGTTGCGGGCGGTGATCAGCATGGCGTCCACCATGCCCGACAACTCGGCCGGTGTGTAGTAGTAAGCCACGTCGCTGATGGCTAGGCCCTCTTTGCTGGCCGCCCACTGCGCGCCGTCCATGGCCAGCGCGGGCATGGTTTGCAGCACAGGGATGCCGATGCGCTCCAGCTCGGCCTTGCGCTCAGTCGGGTTAAACACCAGTGCCGCGTTGATCAGCACATCGGCCACCCGCTCGCCGCTTGGCGCATGGGTCATTTGGAAGAACAGATCTTTTTGCTGGCGCGGACCATAAAACGCGTAGGCCCGCAGGCCACGCTGTTCCAGTGCTGCAATCAGGCTGTCCAGCCACGGCGTGTCGTCAGCGGTGAAGAGGGCATTATTGACCGCAATTGCTACTGTTTTAGGAGCTGCTTGCGCACGTTCTACGTGCGCAAGAGGCCAATTTGGCTTATAAAAAGGCAAGGTATCCAGCGTCTGCAGATTGCCTTCCACTTGGGGCCAAGCCGGGTGGTAAAAGCCAGCGAGCGGCAACTGCACGGCTGCGGGCAAGGCGTCTGCCGAGGTGCGCGCGGTGCCCTGCTGCAGCGCGTCAAAAGCCTGCGCCAGATTGCGCACGCCGCCAAAGCGCCAGTATTCGCGCAGGCGCTGCGCCCATGCCGCGCCCACGCCGCGTTGCGCCGCCAGCGGGGCCAGCACCGGCGGCTGGTTTTTGGCCACGGTGGCAAATTCACCCACCACCACATACGGGGTGGCGGCCCGGCTGATACCGTCGCCAAACTTGGCCGCCACCGCCTGCGCCACGCTGCTGTGCGGTGCATCTACCACCAGCAGTTGCGCCGTGTGCAGCGCCTGCTGCAAGGCCTGCGGACTGCTTTGCTCGGCCGACACCACCTTCAAGGGCACACCGGCCTGCTGCGCTGCCGCCACCACTTTGGCCAGGCGGGCGGGCGAGACCACATAGGTGGTGAGCAACACCACGGGCGCGGGGGCCGCAGAGGTCGGCGCAGACTGGGGCTGCACCTTTTGCGCCTGCACAAGTGTGGCGCACAGCATCCCGGCCAGCCCAATGGCGCAACGCCGCAACCAAACCGCCAACCCAAGCGTCATGGCTCGTTCGCTGGCACGTAGACCATGGTGCCGTCCTTCATGCGGTAGGCGGTGCCGGCTTTCTCGCCATTGCCCTCGCCCGAGGTGCCGCTGGCTTTGAATCGGGTGACCTTGCTGCCTTCTTTGGTGATGATCTCCATGTTGGGCTTGCCTTCATTGCGGATGATGGTGACCTTGTCCTGCGCAAACGGGTTCATGGGGTTGTTGACGATGGCAATCATCAGCATGCCAATGACCACCATGAACACGTCAATCAGGTTGATGGTGGACAGCACCGGGTCGTCGTCATCGTTGTCGAGGCTGTTAAGAATGGAGAATTTGCGCTGACTCATGACACTTGCGCCCTTGCGGGGGCTACATGGGCACCGTGGCTGACCGGGGTGAGGGGTGCGTCCGCCGCATCCAGCACCATAACCAGCTCACGCATCAGCCAACGACGGCGCACGGTGTACACCACAAAGGTGATAGAGGCCGAGGCCAGCGCCACAATAACGCTGGCAAAAGCCGGGGCCAGGCTGTTGGCCACCCCTTCGGACTGGCCAGAGGCCACCGCCACCAGAGCCGGGCCCATGGGAATCATGGTGGCAATCAGGCCCAGCATGGGCGCGACGCGGCTGCACAGTCGCACACCCTCCAGGTCTTTGAGCACAGCCAGTTCCATCTGGTCTTGGCTGTTGCCATAGGCGTGCAGCAGCAGTGCCCGGGTGGGGTTGCGTCGGCGCTGCAAAAACTCCACGCCAAACATGCCCAACACATAAACGGCATACACAAAACAAAACACCACGCCCAAGGCCACGGGCCACTGGAACAGGCGGGCCAATTCAAACAGGATCAGATCCAGGGTCATCATGGGATTTTTCTTTCAAGAAAGTGGTATCAGTCTTCAATGCCGCGCTGGGCGGGAATCCCGGCCTTGAACGCGTGTTTGACCATCTGGATGTCGCTAACCGTGTCTGCAATCTCAATGATCTCGGGTGGGCAACGCCGCCCGGTCAGGACCACATGCACATGACTGGGGCGGGTTTTGAGGGTTTCCAGCACATCGTCCAAAGGGAGCCAGCCGTAGATCAGCGGGTAGGTGATTTCGTCCAGCGTCACCATGAAATAGTCGCCACCCAGAATGGCAGCCTTGGCCTTTTGCCAGCCGTCACGCGCCAGCTGGGCGGAATGTTCCAAGTCTTGACTCTTCCAGCTAAAGCCGTCGCCCAGCCCTTCAATGGGAATACCGATTTGCTCAAACATGCGGTGTTCGCCAAAACGGGCGCTGGGCACTTTCATAAACTGGTAAATCTTGACCGCTTTGCCACGGCCATGCGCGCGCAGGGCCAAGCCAAACGCGGCGGTGCTTTTGCCTTTGCCGTCGCCAGTGTTGACGATGACAATGCCGCGACGTTCGCCCTCGGCTTTGTCGTAGGGTTTCTCAGTGGGTGGGGTTTCGATTTGCATGGTGTTCAGTGGGCGTTGGGTTTTGAGTTTGGGGAAGTCGTTGGTGCGTGCACAGGGGAGACTGGTGTGGATGTTCTGCTCCGTGTCCCCCGCGACGGCCTAGGGCCGTCTGCTCCTCCTTGACCTGCGCAGAACACCCACACCAGTCTCCCCTGCGAGTCACTGGAGCGCGTGGCTGGCGGTTGCCGCA
>CAZDDK010000170.1:0-7110 GCA_964504185.1 uncultured Rhodoferax sp.
GTGGTTGAAATTGGGCCCCGTTCCTGTCGGCGAGCAACAATCGCCTTTGCAATGGGGCCAGCAAACCGTTCTTCACCGTATTCACGTATCACCTCCGCGATTTGATTGGTTTCGGCTGTTTCCAGCCACTGCGCCACACTCTCTCCACGCGTGGTGTCCATGCGCATGTCCAGCGGTCCGTCAAAACGGAAACTAAAACCCCGTGCCGGATTGTCGATCTGAGGGGAACTGACACCCAAATCCATCAGCACTCCGGCAACGCTGCCAGCGGGCAGATCGGCCAAGTGCGAGAAACCCTCGTGGCGAATGGAAAATCGCGCGTCTGCAATGGCATTGGCCTGGGCGACCGCGTCGGGGTCGCGATCAAACGCGATCAAGCGCCCCAGTCCAGACAATCGAGAAAGAATCAGGCGGGAGTGCCCCCCGCGCCCGAAAGTGGCGTCTACGTAGGTCCCGTCTGCTTGCTGCGCGACGGGGTCGTCCACATTACCGAAAAGCGCATCCACCGCCTCATTCAACAATACGGTGGCGTGAGTCCATGAAGTTTCCACCGCAGGCCTTAGAAGGAGAAGTCCTTGAAGACATCCGGCATCTCACCCTGCATGGCCTTGGCCTCCTGGGCGTCGTAGCTCGCCTTGTCCCACAGTTCAAAGTGGTTGCCCATGCCCAGCAGCATGGTGTCCTTCGCGATACCGGCTGCCTGACGCAACTCGGGCGAAACCAGCACCCGCCCGGTTGCATCCATTTCGACGTCCATGGCATTGCCCAAAAAAATCCGCTTCCACCATTGGGCCGACATCGGCAAGGCAGCAATGCGTTCGCGAAACTTCTCCCACTCGGGACGCGCAAACACCATCAGACAACCGTGGGGATGCTTGGTGATCGTCAGTTGCCCAGCCGCCGTCGCAATCAGGACGTCACGGTGCCGAGTCGGCACAGAAAGCCGACCCTTTGCATCCAGACTGATAGACGAGGCCCCTTGAAACACCGGAAAACCACCTTTTTTGCGTGGTGACTTGGAAAACGCCGAATCCAGGCACTTTTCACCACTTATTTGCACTTTTTTGCACTGTAGCAGCAAAAGCCAATCTTGCAAGAGGGCTTGCGAGAATTTTTTCCAATGAAATCAAGGACTTAGAACCGATTTCTAAGCAATCATCAAGGTAAAAATCGTTCTAAATGAAGGACTTAGCACCGACAATCAAAGTAACGCATGAAAGTCGAATCACCCACTAACACACCTCTGTGCAGGCCCTGCGGCGCAACCGCAAGATGTCACAGGATGTAACGCGACAGGTCTTCGTTCTGGCTGAGTTCACCCAGTCGGGCATCCACATAGTGCGCGTCGATGCGCACCGTCTGCCCCGTCATCGACGCCGCATCGAAGCTGACGTCATCGAGCAAGCGTTCCATCACCGTTGCCAGACGGCGGGCACCAATGTTCTCGGTGCGCTCATTCACATCAAATGCAATTTGGGCCAGGCGTGTAATGCCTTCGGCGGTGAATTCCAGTGCCACCTGTTCTGTGGCCAGCAATGCCTGGTACTGCTTGACCAGCGATGCGTGGGTTTGCATCAAAATGGCCTCGAAATCCCGAACCGATAACGACTGCAACTCCACCCGAATGGGAAAGCGGCCCTGCAACTCCGGGATCAGATCGCTGGGCTTGCTCAGATGGAAGGCACCAGACGCAACGAACAGAATGTGGTCCGTCTTGACCACCCCGTATTTCGTGGACACAGTGGTCCCTTCCACCAAGGGCAACAGATCGCGCTGAACACCCTGGCGTGACACCTCGGCACCACTGCCTTCACTGCGCGAAGTGACTTTGTCGATCTCGTCAATAAACACAATTCCGCTCTGCTCCAGCATGTGCACGGCCTGTGACTTGATGTCGTCTTCGTTGATCAGTTTGGCCGCCTCTTCATCAACCAACAACTTGTGGGCGTCGGCGATCTTGAGCTTGCGTGTCTGCCGCTTGGACTGTCCCATCTGGCCGAACATGCCGCGCAGTTGCTCGGTCATTTCCTCCATGCCGGGGGGGCCCATCACTTCCAATTGCGGAGCCGGTGCCGCAACCTCGAGTTCAATCTCACGATCCGCCAATTGGCCTTCGCGCAATTTTTTGCGGAACACCTGCCGGGCGGTGTTTTCTGGCTGGTCGGGCGTGGAAGAGGTTCCACCGAATTCACCACGCGCAGGGGGGATCAGGATGTCCAGAATCCGGTCTTCCGCAGCATCTTCGGCGCGCACTCGAACCTTGCGTTTTTCCGCTTCGCGCGTCTGTTTGACGGCAATGTCGGCCAAGTCGCGGATGATGGAATCCACATCCTTGCCCACATAGCCCACTTCAGTGAATTTAGTGGCTTCGACCTTTATGAAAGGCGCATCCGCCAGCCGCGCCAGCCGGCGGGCAATCTCGGTCTTTCCCACACCCGTAGGGCCAATCATCAAAATATTCTTGGGGGTGATTTCTCGGCGCAACTCCCCTTCAACCTGCTGGCGTCGCCAGCGGTTGCGCAGCGCAATGGCAACGGCTCGCTTGGCCTGCGCCTGCCCGACGATATGTTTGTCCAGCTCGGATACGATTTCTTGGGGATTCATACGTGGTGATTCAATAGCAAAGTCCGCTCAACGCACGGGCGGTGGATTGTCCCCAAGCACTTCTACCGTGTGCTGCATGTTGGTGTAGATGCACAACTCGCCCGCGATTTCCAGAGAACGTTTGACAATCTCTGCAGCCGACAATTCGGTGTGGTTCAGCAACGCGACCGCCGCGGCCTGGGCATACGCCCCACCAGAACCGATGGTCACGATGCCGTTTTCCGGCTCCAGCACGTCACCGTTGCCTGTGATGATCAAGGACGATTCCCGGTCCGCCACCGCCAACATGGCCTCCAGACGGCGCAACACCCGATCGGTGCGCCAATCCTTGGTCAACTCGATGGCGGCGCGTGCGAGATGGCCCTGGTGCTTTTCCAGCTTGGCCTCGAATCGCTCAAACAAAGTGAAGGCATCCGCAGTGGCTCCGGCAAATCCGGCCAGCACTTTTCCGTGATAAAGCTTGCGCACCTTGCGTGCGGTACCCTTGACGACGATATTGCCCAGCGTGACCTGGCCGTCGCCACCAATCGCCACCGAGTCACCTTGCGGCGACTTGCGCCGCACGCTGATGATGGTGGTGCCGTGAAATGCTTCCATGGTTTCCTCGATGCGGGACGAACGCCCCAAATACCAGTTTCAAATTGGGCGCGGAACGACCCGGGCGTGTTCGTTGATGCCAATCACATTGAAGAACGCGGCCACCAGACGGTGCACATCGCGGAACTGCACATGGCACCCCTCTGCCTGGCGCATGGCTACCCAGTTGAGAATGCTGCCGGCCGCAGAGAAATCCACACGGATCAGTCCCGCGCAAGAAACCACAACGCCTTCCCCTGCGTGGCCGGACGAATCGAACCCGGCCAGCGCCTCGGTGGCGTCACCCAAGACCTCGCCCTTGAGTTCCAACCGGGCCGCCATCGACCCATCCAAGGCAATGGGGGCCGTCGGCATCTGGCTGAAGCCAGATCCCCAGGTGCTGGCGGCCTCCACATGCACTGCAGGTGTCGGCATGGCTGCGGCGTGCGCCTGCTCCACGCTTTCGTAGTGACAGCGAGCGGGAGCCCACGGCGGCGGCGAGACCTCATAGGTCACACAGTAATCCAACGCAGCCAGCTCGAAATCGTCCAGCATCTGCAACGTGCGCAAGGCGTTCAATCGCATGGCCCACCAATCTGGGCTAACGCTGGCGTCGCCAGATGGCATCATGGTCCGCAGCGTATCCACCAAGCGGGCGGCTCCGCTGAACCGCAGTGACACCGGTTCATTGCACAGGCTGCTGAACAAACCGGCCATCAGGGGCATGGCGTCTTCGTCAATCCGCACCAACCGGGACCAGTCCAGGTGCCACGGTGTGGGATTGGACGCCATGGCTTCCCGCAACTCCTCCATGGACAATGCATGGAGTTCAGTTGGGCTGCTCCAAATGGCACCCTGGGCGAAATCCACCACCGCCGGTTCAGCGCTCTCCGCGACGGCCTGTGTGGCAACCGGCTCAAGTGCTTCGCCAATCGCGCACCACGCCGGAAGCATGGTGTCAAAGCAATGGGAAAACTCCAAAACAGCCTGGTCAAATCCGGCTCGGTTGCGGGTAGCCCGGTACAGGTCCAGCAAAGCGGCGGCCCAGGAACAGGACACCTCGTGCGAGACCGCCGCACCGCGCAACGCCTCCAGCAAGCCGGTTTGTGCACCTTCGTCATCCCCGTTGGCAAAGCGAATGGCGGCTTCTTCCAGTTCGGGATCGGTTGCCATGTCCTCGACATCGATGGCGAACAACTTGGACGTCGAGAATCCAACCTCCCCGCCGTCGTAACTCCGTGCCAGCACTCCCAGGGTGGGGACCATCCCCATGCCGACCCGGGGCTTTTTGGCGGCAGGAGGCGGTGGCTCCATGCCGTCACCCATTTCGGTGGCCAAGAATTCGGCCGCATCGGCACCCGAAACGCCCGTTGGCAGATCGGACAACTCCGTCGAACCAAACAGCCCGGCCGGTCCCGCAGGCGGCTGCGCAGCAGGGACCGAGGCTTTGGCGACCGCACTCTGCGCGGATTCATTCGCGGGGGACGCACCCGGTGCCTGGGCGGAGGCCGCATCCTGCTTGCCTTTCCACCATTGCTTGGACATCTGGGCTTCGATTTCGTCGATCTTTTTGAGCGTGACCGCGCGTCCATCCTGGTCGGTGGCCATGCTGGACTGGAATACCGATGGCCGTCCCAGACCGGCCACGGCGGTCACACCCCGGCTGCGCAATTTGCGCAACTGTTCGAACTCGCGTTTGCGAATGAAATCGTTTTGCCGCTTGCGCTCAATCATCTGCTTGAGCACCTGCTTGTCGTAACCACTGTCCTGTTCGGGCTGGGGGCGCTCCAACTCCGACCAATCCTTGGTCGGGTTGCGCACGAATTGCGCCATCTTGGACAACAGTCCGGGGCGATCGCTTTTGGTGGCCATGCGCGCAGTTTATCGAACGGGTCGGAGCTTCACGACTATTCCCGCATCAATCCCCAAACATTTTTTGCTTGAGTTCGCGGCGCTGCTGGGCTTCCAGCGACAGCGTTGCGGTCGGACGCGCCAGCAGCCGTCCCACGCCAATGGGTTCGCCGGTTTCATCGCAGTAACCATAGTCACCGGCATCGATGCGGGCGATGGATTGCTCGATCTTCTTCAGCAGCTTGCGCTCGCGGTCGCGGGTGCGCAGTTCCAACGCATGCTCTTCTTCGATCGTGGCACGGTCCGCGGGATCGGGAACAACGGATGTGTCCTCACGCAGGTGCTCGGTGGTTTCCCCCGCGCTGTTGAGGATGTCGGTCTTGAGCTTGATCAGCTTGGCCCGGAACGCGGCCAATTGAACCGCGTTCATGTATTCGGCATCGGGCATGGCCATCAATTCCGCGTCGGTCAGCTCCGCAGCGGGCGTGGTCTTCCAGTTATTAGCCAACTTGGCGTCCTTCTTGATAGATGAGGGCAGCGCCGCAACAATGGGTGGCGTGGGCGTAGACTGCGTATAGCTGGCCTTGGCCGCAGTGGATGCCACGGTTTGCGCCATGGACGGAACGGTCAATTGGGCCAATCGGGAAGAGGGGCGTCCGGCCTTTGCAGGTTGGGTGGCGGTGGGCGCAGCGGGAACAGAAGTCATTTTTTCTACGGGTGGCGAGGGCACCACGGCGGGCTTGGTTTTGGTTGTCACGGGGATCGGAATGGGTTTGGCGGGCACTTTGGCTCCGCTGGAATCCCTGGGTTTGGCTGCGGCAATGGGCGCGGCCTTTTTAACGGGCTCCGCCAATTTACTGGCCGGTTTACTGGCCTTTGTCGGCTCTGGCTTCAAGGCGGGCTTACCGGTCGGCTTGGGGGCCGGTTTTTCCACCTTCTTGGCGGCACTCACAGCTTTGGCGGCGGGCTTTCCCGACGACTTGGCTGCGGCTGGCGCTTTGCTGGGTGCTGGAGGAGCTTTGCTGTCTTTTCCCGGTTTCGCTTTCACGTCTTGTCTCCTGGCAGAGGGCTTCTGCGCATGGTCGATGGTGCCTGCTGTCCCGCCGCGTTTATTGGAAGTGGTGGCCGGCGGGGTTTCTCCGGCGCGCGAGTGTACAGGCTTCCCCATCGGAAAACCCATCAGTTGCAAAATCGAGACAATCATTTGGCTTTCAATCTGAAAAAAAACGGACCTCTGGCACCGTGCGCGGCCAGCCAACGCCGCTTCTGACGCCACGCTTACACCAGCGACTGCTCCATGCCCTGCAACAGAATGTCCTTGGGCAGGTCAATGCCGATGAACACCATTTTGCTGCCTCTGGTTTCGCCGTCGGCCCATTGTGGACCAAGATCGCTGCCCATCAACTGGTGCACGCCCTGAAAGATCACCTTGCGATCCGTGCCCTTCATGAACAGCACCCCTTTGTAGCGCAACATGCGTGGGCCATAAATGTTGACGATGGCACTCAGGAAGTCTTCCAGCTTGGCCGGGTCAAAGGGGCGATCCGATTTAAAGACAAAGCTTTTGACGTCGTCATCATGGTGATGGTGGTGACCATGTGCGTGGGAGGGGTGGTTGCAGGTCTCACCCGGTGCGTGGCTGTGGCCATGATGGTGGTCATGGTCTGCATGGGCAGGGGCTTCGTCTTTCAAGAAATCGGGATCGATGTCCAGCTTGGCATTGAGATTGAAGCCGCGCAGGTCAAACACCTCGGAGAGGGCCACTTCGCCAAAGTGCACCGCTTTCTGCGGGGCGCGCGGGTTCATGTGCTTGAGGCGGTGCATCAGGGCATCCAGCTCTTGCGGGCTGACCAGGTCGGACTTGCTGATGAAAATCTGGTCGGCAAACCCCACTTGGCGGCGTGCCTCCTGGCGGTCGTCGAGCTGCGCCTGGGCATGCTTGGCATCGACCAGGGTCAGGATGGAGTCCAGCAAAAAGGATTCTGCGACCTCATCGTCCATGAAGAAGGTCTGCGCCACCGGGCCGGGGTCGGCCACGCCGGTGGTCTCAATCACCACGCGATCAAAGTCCAACAGGCC
>CAZDDK010000171.1:0-6729 GCA_964504185.1 uncultured Rhodoferax sp.
ATCGGGCCGCATGGCGGTGGCCGAGGCCATCACCAACTTGCTGGCTGCGCCCATTGAGCTGGGCCGCGTCAAGCTGTCCGCCAACTGGATGGCCGCCTGTGGCGAACCTGGTGAGGATGCCGCGCTCTACGCCACCGTCAAGGCCGTGGGGCTGGAGCTGTGCCCCGCCTTGGGTGTGTCGATTCCCGTCGGCAAGGATTCGCTGTCCATGCGCACCCAGTGGAAGGATGAAAAGGGCGATAAAAAGGTCACCTCACCCGTGTCCCTGATCGTCAGCGCCTTTGCCACCTTGCAGGATGTGCGGGGCACGCTGACGCCCCAGTTGGACAACGTGCAAGACACTACTTTGGTGCTGGTGGATCTGGGCCATGGCAAGAACCGCATGGCCGGCAGCATTCTGGCGCAAACACTGGACCAGACCGGTGATACCGTGCCCGATCTGGATGATCCGCAGGACCTGGTCAATCTGGTGGCGGCGGTCAACTATCTGCGCGAGAAGGGCATGGTCCTGGCCTACCACGACCGCAGCGATGGTGGCTTACTGGCCACCGTGGCCGAAATGGCCTTTGCCGGGCGCGTCGGCGTCACCCTGAACGTGGACATGCTGGTGACCGAAGGAGACGGCATTTCCGACAGCCGCATGGACGCGGGCGACGCCAAGAACTGGGCTGGCCAGGTCAGCGCGCGGCGCGAGGAGCTGACGCTCAAGGCCCTATTTAGCGAAGAGCTGGGCGTGGTGCTGCAGGTGCGCACCCTGGAGCGCGGCGACGTGATGCAGGTGCTGCGTGCGCATGGCCTGTCGCAGCACAGCCACTTCATCGGCAAGACCCGCCCCGACTCCTCCAAGATCGACGCGGGCAAGGGCGAGCTGCAGGTCTGGCGCGATGCCAAGTCGGTCTTTGGTGCCAAGTTGGCAGACCTGCACCAGGTCTGGGACAGCGTGAGCTGGAAGATTTGCCAGACGCGAGACAACCCGGCCTGTGCCGACGCCGAGCATGCGGCGGCTGGTGCTGAAGCCGACAGTGGACTCCATGTTCATATACCAAATATGGCATTAGCCCGCGTAGAATCAGTCGATGATGCTATCAAAAATGTAGCTCCTTCGATTCTGACTGCCCGCCCCAAGGTGGCCGTGCTGCGCGAGCAGGGCGTCAACTCCCACGTGGAAATGGCCTACGCCTTTACCGAGGCCGGTTTCGAGGCCTTTGACGTGCATATGACCGACCTGCAAAGCGGCCGCGCCAGACTGGCCGACTTCAAGGGCGTGGTGGCCTGCGGCGGCTTCTCGTACGGCGACACCCTGGGCGCTGGTATTGGCTGGGCGCGCTCCATCACGTTCAACCCGGCCTTGGCCGAGCAGTTCATGGCCTTTTTCGGCCGCACCGACACTTTTGGCCTGGGCGTGTGCAATGGCTGCCAGATGTTTGCCGAGTTGGCCGACATCATTCCCGGCGCGCAGGACTGGCCGCGCTTCACCACCAACCAGAGCGAGCGTTTCGAGGCGCGTCTGAGCATGGTGGAAGTGCAGGATTCACCGTCGCTGTTCTTCAGGGACCTGGCGGGCATGCGTGTGCCGATTGCTGTCGCCCACGGGGAGGGCTTTGCCAACTTCAAGTACCGTGGCCATGCAGACAAGGCCATTGCGGCGATGCGCTTCGTGGACAACCGGGGTGCCGCCACGGAGGCCTACCCCTTCAACCCCAACGGCAGCCCGGGGGGGCTCACCGGTGTGACCACTCCTGACGGTCGCTTTACCGCGATGATGCCGCACCCGGAGCGGGTGTTTCGCAATATTCAAATGAGCTGGAATGGCCTGGACGCCAACGCCCACAGTCCGTGGATGCAGCTCTGGCACAACGCCCGACGTTGGGTGGGGTAGGCCGCAGAGCGGCGAGCGCGCTTACGGCGTGGCATCGACGCCAATTAAATCAGCCAGCGCCTGCGTGGTCAGAGCGCCTTCCCGGCCACGGGTTTCGCCGGTGCGCATGTTTTTGGCCACCACATAGGGAACGGATTCGGCACCAAAGCTGCCCAGCAGCTGGGTGTTGGCTTTGATGGATTGCTCTACCTCTGCGGGCACGCTGGCGGAAGCGGCAATGCCACCGCGCCCGCCCAGCAGAGATGCTTCGTGCTCCGTCATCCGCGCCAGTGGGTCTGCTGCACCCAGCAGGGCTGCACCTTGTGGCAGGCTGGACGCGTTGATCCAGGCCACCGGAATCCACTGAAACTTGGCCTTTTTGTGCAGTGGCAGGGACGCTTGCCACAGGTGGCCGCAGTGCGGGCATTGGGGGTCAAAAAAAACGTACACCGTGTGGGCGCTCATCATGGCCCCCACGGTAAATCCCTTGGCCTGGGCCGCCACGGTCTGGACCGAAACTTCCTGGCGGGCAGGCTTGGAGGCTTGCGCGGAATCTTGTGGGGAGCAGCCACCCAACAGGGCGGCGCACAGGGACAGGGTGGTGAGCAGGGTGCGATTCAGGGACATGGATACGGGGGGCTTGGGGCCGCGCCGGGAATGCGCGGTGTCAGTTATCGGTAGGGTCGGGCGGGTTGGGCACGGTGTCCAGAAAGTCGGGCTCGGGAGGCGGAGGCACGTCAGAGAACAGGGCCCAGGTAGACGCCGTGTTGGCTTCTACCGCATCGGGTACGGGAATGGGATCTCCTGGCATGTAGCGGTCTTGCTCGGGTGCGGGCTTGGCCGCTGGCGGCTTGGGTGGGGGATTCACGGCAACTCCCAGGTAGTGCGCAACCGAGACACTGTAGCGGAATCGCCATGTCCCCGCAATTGACGGGGGAGCATCTCCTTACGGGCTGATATTGCACTCCCGGCGCAGCAGCGCCAGCGCGTCTTGGTGGGCAAACGTGTGGTCGCTGCGCAGTGTGGGCTCGGCTTCTTCCAGGAAGGAGTTCCACAGGTGCAGGTAGTCCGCCTGGTGTTGCGCCGGGGCTTGGTGAACGATGAATTCTTGGGCCAGGCGGGCGTCCAGCCCGGACTTGCGAATTTTGCGCAGCAAGGTGGCGGCGGCTTTTTCGGTCAAGACGGTTTTGGCGGGGCTGGAAGCAGCCAGGCACAGGAAGAGTGTCAGCAAGGAGCTGTCGTCGTCGTGCCCGGCGGTGGCCTTGTGCCAGGCGGCAGAAACGCGGTGGTCCAGGTGGTCCACCTCGCTCAAGCCATCCTCCCGCCAGAAATAGCGGCCCAGAAACGCCGGTGTGCGGTCGAATAGTGTGCGCGGGGATTGGGTGGCGTCCAGGATTTTTGGCAGATCGCCCAGCACGGACTGGCGCACGCCATCGACCACCGGCTGAAGGCGCGGTGGCAGGTTCTTGGGCAGCGGCAGTGAGAAACCTTTGGTGGCCGCGCCATCGGCAGTTGCATATTTCCTGCGCAGCGCGTTGACCATTTTCTCGAACGCCACCCAGTCGGGCATGTCGCTGCGCCGCAGGGCGTGGGCCAGCAAGGCGGTGCGGATGACGGCCTCGGCGTCCTTGCCCGCTTCTTCCAGGTCGGATGCTTCCAGGCCCAGTGTGCCGGCCAGCCAGGTCGCGGCATCGACCAGAAGCGCCACCTGTTGGCGCTGGGCCAGCTCGGCCTGGTACTCCGGCAGGGTGCGCAGCGTCCATTTGGCCAGCAGCGGGATCTGCTCATCGGTGAAGCCACCGCCTTCGTGCATGCCGAAGTGGCTGTTCTGCGGCATGGCGATCAGGGTCTTGAGCATGTCCGAGCCGCCTTTGGAGCGCGACAGGAAAGAGTGGTCGCGCAGGGACTCTGCCGCCAGGCGCAGGTCGCCGCCGGTGCTGTGCTCCAGGTACAGGCTGACCAGGTTGACCATGCGGTCACGGGCCTTTTCCAGTTCGGGGCGCAAGAATTCACTGCCGAAGTAGCGCGCAATCTGCACCATGCCCTTGGGTGCGTCGTTGCAGATGGCATCCAGTTTGGCCTGGGTCAGAATTCCATTTTGCACACCGTAAGCCAGCGCCTTCTCGAAGAAGGGGCGGGCATCGAACAGCGAGAGGGAGTGGGGCGGCTGTGCGGTTGGCATGGGCTAGATGGCGGATTCCTCGTCATCGTCCCGCGCGGCCGGGGTGGCCTTGCCGCGGTCGGTGTTGCTGGTTTCGACCTTGCCGTCGTCTTCCTCGGCCGGGGCTTCTTCTTCGTCGTCATCCAGGCCCAGATCGTGGGCGCGGGCCTTGGCGCGCAAGACCATGATGGTTTCCATGAACAGGTCTGGGCACTGGTAGCGCAGCAGCCAGGCCATTTGCATCCAGTCCTGGTCGGCCACTTCATCCAGCTCCAGCTTGGGTGGCGCATACGCGCTGGCCAGCAGGGCGGATTCGGACAGCATGTCGCCATCGTCTTCGACCGTGTCAAAGGTGCCGGTGCGGGCGAAGGCTTCGATGCGGCTCCACTTTTCGGAGAAGTAGTCGGCCATGGCTTCGCTGCCGCCTTCCAAGTCGCCCATGGCGTTCAGGAACTCAACCGGGTCGGCATCGTCGCGGAAGATGACCGAGTTCATCATGCCGCGCAGGTGGGTGCGGGTCAGGTCCTTGTATTGCTTTTCGATGACGACGGCACGGGCAAATATCTCCGGGGTCACCAGCAGGTTGATGACCGACTCGCGGGAGTTGTCGTATTCACGGATGACGGCCAGGATATCCTTGGGCGGCAACTGTTCCAGTACCACCATCAACGCGCCGTCCCCTTCTGTGTCGGCCAACTCCACCAGGGCGGACTCTGCACCCACGATGTCGCCAGCCGCGATCAGGCTTTGGGTTTTTTGAATGAGGGCTAGGCTGTTCATGGGCTCACTCCTTGCGGTCAAAGCCCTGTTCGACCATCCAGTCGGCACCGGCCTCTTCGCGGGCCTGGGTGTCAGCGTCGTGGTCGTCCTCATCCGGGTTGGAATCTTCGTCCTCGGCATGGGACGCGTGGGCATGCTCGGGCTTGTTGTGCAGGTATTCCAGGGCGGCCGCCACGGTCAAAAACCAATCTCCCATAGGCTGCTTTTGCACGGTTTGCACCAAGGGGCGGGTCCAGGCTTCCAGTCCGATGGCGTCTTGCAGACTGTCCCAATCCGGCAACTCGTCGGGCTCCAGGCTGACCAGGTGGTCCATGACCGCCAGTTCGGTAAAGCGAAACCCTTTGTGGAACACCACGGCCACCATTTCGGGACTGATTTCCAGCATGTGGACCAAAAATTCCATCTCCTTGCGCCGTTGCGCCAGGCGCTTGTCCAGAATGTGCAGGCCCTCGGAGTCAAAAGTCAGGTCGTCGAGTTCTGCGGAGTAGGCCGCACGCAGGTTACGAAAGTAGGGGGACAGGTTCATGCGGGTTCAAACTCTCAGATCAAACGGTTGAAATAGCTCTGCCAGATTTCGCGGGCGGTGTCGATGGGGCTGTCCAGCAGATTGCGGCGGCGGTTGTCGTCGTAGGCCAGGCGCTTGTGCTCGTCGGACAGCACGTCGTATGCCACCTGCACGGCCCGAAACCGCGCCGGTGCTTGCGGATCGGTATTGCGGTCCGGGTGGTGCAAAGAGGCCTGCTGGCGAAATGCCTTCTTGATATCGGCCAACGTGGCCCCACTGCTGAGGCCCAAAGCGGCGTAATGGTCTTTCATCGATCAATGGCCGTGCGCACTGCAGGCGTTGTTGGCGGGTAGGAGCCCGTACAACACAGGGCAACCGCGCATTTTACTGCAGTCGGTCCAAAAGGCTATTCCGCCGCTGCCAGTCCACTGGCGAAGTGTTCACGCATGCGTTGGGCGGTGCCCTGTGCGTCGCGCGCCATCAGGCCGACCATGATGGCGCGGTGTTCAACCAGCGACTCGCCAATGCGCCCGGTCTTGAGCAGGGAGTTATGGCGGTTGAGTTTCATGACCTTGCGCAGATCGGCCACCATCTGGTCGCGCCAGCGGTTGCTGGCGATTTCCAGCAGGCGCATGTGGAAGCGCTCGTTCACCGCGAAGAAGGCGTCCGTATTGGAGGAGCCTGGCACGGCCGCCGCCTCCAGTTCGGCGTGCAGCGCCTGCAGTTCGGCCAACTGCGCTGGAGTGGCTTTGGCGGCCACCACGCCGGCGGCATCGCTCTCCAGCAGGCTGAGCAGGTGGTACACGTCGGCCAGGTCACTGCGGGAGACTTCGGTGACATAGGCACCACGGCGCACCTTCATGGTGACCAGACCTTCGGCGGCTAGCACTTTCAGCGCTTCGCGCAAGGGGGTGCGGCTGATGCCGTATTCCTCGGCAATGCGCAGCTCGTCAATCCAGCTGCCCGGCTCCAGTTCGCGCCTGAAGATGCGCTGGCGCAGCAACTCCGCCACCTCCACATACAGGGCCTTGGGTGAGAGTGATTTGGCACCGCGCAGATCGGGTGTGGGGGCAGGCTGGGAATTCATCGGGTGGTGCAAGAGCGAATGTAAGCTGGCAGGAATATTTTGAATCAATAATTATGAATAATGTAAACTAAAACCTTTCTGAGACCCTAGCCCGTTGATCATAAAACGGTCACCATAACGGCCAACCGGACCACGCCATGACTGAAAACAACACTGAATTCAAAGCTGCCACGTTGGAAGCCTGGAACAAAGCGGCCGCCAAGTCGGCACCGGGCGGCAATGTGGATGCCCTGAACTGGATCACGCCCGATGGCATCGCCGTCAAGCCGCTCTACACGGCGGCGGACACCGCGAATTTGAAGCACGCCAACACACTGCCGGGCTTTGAGCCCTACCTG
>CAZDDK010000171.1:6739-7038 GCA_964504185.1 uncultured Rhodoferax sp.
ATATGCGGGTTTCTCCACTGCCGAAGAATCCAACGCCTTTTACCGCAAGGCCTTGGCCGCAGGCGGGCAGGGCGTGTCGGTGGCGTTTGACCTGGCCACGCACCGGGGCTACGACTCCGACCACCCCCGCGTGACGGGTGACGTGGGCAAGGCCGGTGTGGCGATTGATTCGGTGGAGGATATGAAAATCTTGTTCGACCAGATCCCGCTGGACAAGGTGAGCGTCTCCATGACCATGAATGGTGCCGTGCTGCCGGTGCTGGCCGGTTACGTGGTGGCGGCCGAAGAGCAGGGCGTCT
>CAZDDK010000172.1:0-6949 GCA_964504185.1 uncultured Rhodoferax sp.
TGGATTACGTGCTGGCCAACCCACCCTTCGGCAAGAAGAGCAGCATGACCATCACTAACGAAGAGGGTGAGGAAGACCGCGAGGCGCTGACCTACGAGCGGCAGGACTTCTGGGAAACGACGTCGAACAAGCAGCTCAATTTTTTGCAGCACATCGTCAGCATGCTCAAGGTGGGCGGCAAAGCGGCCGTGGTGTTGCCCGACAACGTGCTGTTTGAAGGTGGCGCCGGCGAGAAAATTCGCAAGAAGCTGCTGGAAAACTGCGATGTGCACACCGTGTTGCGCCTGCCCACCGGCATCTTCTACGCCCAGGGCGTGAAGGCCAATGTGGTGTTCTTCGACGCCAAACCCAAGGACGGGCAGATTCACACCAAGGGAGTCTGGTTTTACGACTTGCGCACCAACAAGCACTTCACGCTGAAGACACGCACCCTCAAGCTGGACGATTTGCAAGATTTCATCGCCTGCTACCACCCGGAAAATCGTCACGAGCGCGTGGCTAACGAACGGTTCAAGCTCTTCAGCTACGAAGAATTGATGGCTCGCGACAAGGCCAGTCTCGACATCTTCTGGCTCAAGGATGACAGCCTGGACAACCTCGACGACTTGCCGCCGCCGGATGTGTTGCAGCAGGAGATCATTGATCATCTCGAAGCGGCATTGGCCTCGTTCCGGGATGTGGCGGCTGGGCTGCGTTCCAACTGATTCATTTTGGTGCATTGCCGCTCCCCGGATGGCCGGGTTTGAGAGCAGAAAGCACGCAGGCGGCGCTGGCTCAATGCGGCTGCGCCGCCACCGGCAAACTCAAGCAAAACTCCGCCCCCCCGCCTGCGCGGTTGGCCGCGCTCAGGGTGCCGCCGTGTTGTTCCACCAGGCCGTAGCTGATGGACAGGCCCAGCCCGGTGCCCTTGCCCACTTCCTTGGTGGTGAAGAAGGGGTCGAAGATGCGGCCCAGGTGTTCGGGGGCGATTCCGGTGCCGTTGTCGGCAAAGACCAGGTGCACCTGCTGGGTGTCGTGGTGCAGGGCGATGTCCAGTGCCGGGGTGTTGCCGGGCACGGACGTGGCGGCGTCGTAGGCGTTTTGGATCAGGTTCATCATCACCTGCAGCAGCTGGCCTTCGTTGCCCTGCACCCAGCAGTCGTCGGCGCGCTGCCACTGCACCACAAAACCGGGCGCGGTGCCTTTTTGCACCCAGTGGATGGCACGCTCGACCACGGTGTTGAGCTCCACCGGGGCGATTTCCTCCGGGGCCACGGCGGCAAAGCGTTTGAGGCCGGCCACGATGTCGGTGGTGCGCTGCGCCCCTTCCAGCGTGCCTTCCACCAGCGAGGGCAGGTCGGCCAGCAAGTTGTCGATGCGCAGTTGCTGGCGCAGCTGCTGCACATCGGCAGGCAGCTCCAGCGCGTGCACGGCGTCCAGGTACTGGCGCAGCCGCGCACCGTAGCGCTGCAGCACATGCATATTGCCGAACACGAAGGAGATGGGGTTGTTGAGTTCGTGGGCCACCCCGGCCACCAGGCGGCCCAACGACGCCATCTTCTCGGAATGCAGCAGCTGTTGTTGCGCTTGTTGCAGGGCTTCGTGCGCCTCGCGCAACTGGCGGTACGCGCGCTTGAGTTCGCCCAGTGGACGCCCCACCAGCACGCGCCCCACGGTGCGCCCGGCGTGGTCGCGCCGGGGCGTGCAGTTGAGGTCCACCTCGACCGGCTGGCCGTCGGCACCGCGTAGCTTGACCTCCACCACGGAGCCTTCATGCGTGGCCGCGTGGTAGGTGGCCAGTTGCATGCGCTGCACGCTTTGGGCATCGGCCAGTAGCTCCAGCACCGGGGTGCCGCGCAGGGCCGCCTCGCTGCGCCCGACCAGGGCGCACAGGGCGGCGTTGGTTTCTTCGATCACGCCATCCTGGTTGCAGGCGATGAGCACATCGTTCATGGCCGACAGCAGGCTGATGATGAAGCGCTGCGATTCTTCCAACTGGGCGTTTTTTTCTTCCAGCTCGATTTCGTCGCTCACCAGCTTGGAATAGACCTCGTCCATCTTGTGGATCACGTCCAGCCAGGTGGCGTCATCCAGCGCGTCGCGTGCGTCGGCACCGATCTGCTGCAGAGGGGACGGGCGTTCCTGGCTCACTGGAGTACATCCGTGCCGCGCATTGCGGTGCAAGCTTGCTGAGGGAAGCGGCCCGGCGCGGTGCTCATGGCGGGAGTTTCAGTGAACCGTGCAGACCATGCACGGGTCAAACGAGCGCACGATGTGCTGCACGGCCGTGCTTTGCTGCGGGTCGTCAGCGTCCATGGGCGCACCCACCAGGGCGGCCTCCAGCGCGCCGGGCGTGCCGTGCTGGTCGCGCGGCGAGAAGTTCCAGCTGGTCGGGGCGATGATCTGGTAGTGGCTGATGCGCCCGTCTTCCACGCGCAGCCAGTGCCCGAGCGCGCCGCGCGCGGCTTCGCACAAGCCCACCCCACTGCCTTGTGCAGGCAGGCTCTGCTGGCGGTGGAAAGGCTCGTGGTTGCGCAGGGCACCCAGCCATTGTTCCATGCACAGCACGATGCGGGGCATTTCCACCAGGCGCGCCAGCACCCGCGTGAGCACACTCGCACCCCACTGCGCATGTGCGGCGCGCAGCAGCGGCTGGCCGTCCACCACCTGGCGTGCCAAGGCACCGGTTTCCACCACGACACCGTCCCAGCGCGGGGCCTTGTTCCAGGTGTAGGCACCGGGCTTGTCGGCACAGGGTTCGGTGCTGCCCTGCCAGGGGTGGCGCGGTGTGGTGTCTGCGCCGGGATGCAGCCAGCTGCTGTGTACGTCTTCCGAAATGGCGTCCAGGTCCAGCGCCTGGGGCGGTGCAGATGCTGCGGCCAGGCCTTGCGCCCAGGTCAGGCCGCCGTCCAGGGTGGGATAGGCCCCGTAGCTGAGCAGGCGCCCCGGCCCAGGCCCGAGCGTGCCCAGTTGCAAATCCTGCGCAAAGCGCAACCACCAGGCCACATCGCTGTCGGGCGCGCGCTGCAGTGCGGCTTGCAGTTCGTCCCAGGTGGTCAAGGCCAGCACGGTTTCCAGCGGAAGGCCCCAGACCTGGCGTTGCAGGAAGTCGCGCATCTCGCGCACGCGCGCACCCAGGTGCAGGCGCTCGGCGGTGTCGAGCGTGCGCGAGCTGCCACCGGGCAGGATGGCACCGGTGTGCGGCCACTTGCCGCCCAACGCACCCATCAGCTCCAGCCAGCGGGCGCGCGCCACCAGCGCCGCGCGCACCTGTTCGCCACAAGTGCCGGTGCCGCCCAGCACCGCCCCAAAACGCTGCTGGGCAGCACCAAACCAGGGTTGCGCACGGTATTGCGAGCGGGTGAAGTCGGGCAGAAAGAAGGTATAGAAGTGGGTCAGGTGGTCGGCCAGGTTTTCGCAGCCGAGCATGAGGTTGTGCGCCAACTGGCCGTTGGCGGGCAGTGCCACCCCCGACAGACTGGCCAGCGCGCGCGCGGCGGCTACGGACTGCGACACCGAGCAGATGCCGCAGATGCGCGGCGCGATGGTCAGCGCATCCATCGGTTCGCGCCCCACCAGCGTCATCTCAAACCCGCGGAACATGGGGGCGTTGACGCGCGCATTGGCAACCCGCCCGTTCGCTACTTCGAGCTGCACTTCCAGATCGCCTTCGATGCGGTTGAAGGGGCCCAGTACCACGCGTGTATTCATGCGGTCTCCACGCTCAAACGCTGCGCTGCACTCATGGTCGGCCCGTGGTCCTGCGCACCACCGGCGGCAGCACCAGGTGGTCGCTTTCGGCATTGCGTTTGACGCGTTTGGGCGTGGCGCTCTTGGACAGCGAAGCCAGCGCCACGAACCAGGCCTTGGGCATGTCGGTGGGCAGGCCCACGGGAATGCCCGCCACCTTGCGCGTGCTGTGGAAGGCGTGGCCGGGGTTCTGGAAACCCGGTTCGGTGCAACTGATGCAGGCGTAGCCCGCACGGGTGCAGGAGCCCCGGCCATTCCAGAGCCGGGTGTTGCAGTCGGCATGCGCCTGGGTGCCCTTGCAGCCCAGGTTTTCCATGGTGCAGCCCAGGTCGGAGGGATGAATGGCGCTGGCCTTGTATTCGTAGTATTCGTTGCGGTTGCAGCCGTGGTGGGCCAACTGGTCGGCATAGAAGCGCGGGCGCGCCAGGCTGTCCAGTTCGTTGGGTGTGAGCAGCCCGGCGCTGATAGACATGAGCGTTTCCAGCACCCAGTCCGGGTGCGTGGGGCAACCGGCCACGTTCACCACCGGTAGCGCGGCGCGGCTGCGAAAGGCGCTGCCCAGCAGGCCGCCGGGGCGGTCGTCTTCAAACTGCAGGCCGCAGGCGTCGGTGGGGTTGGTGCCCCCGGCCGTGACCCCGCCCCAGGCGGCGCAGCTGCCGATGGCCAGCACCTGCTGGGCCAGCGGGGCCAGGTCGCGCACCCAGTCGATCATGGCGCGCCCCGTGCCGGCCAACTGGTGGAAGCGCCCGCTGCCGTGCGGGCCGCGCAACATGGCGCCTTCCACGCACAACACGTCCAGGGGCGTGCGGCCCTGCAGGCAGTCGTCCAGCACACCGGGCAGGCCGCGCGCGTCTTCCAGCGACAGTGCGGGGTGCCACAGCAGGTGCAGGCCCGCGCCGCGCAGCATGGCAGCAAAGTCCTGCGTGTCGGCGCACAGCAGCGACATGCTGCAGCCGCCACAGCCGCCGGATTGGAGCCACAACACATTAAGGGTCATTGGGAGTTCACCACAGAAAACGCACGCCAGAAGTCTGGGGCGAGTCTATACCTCGCAGGCCACGCACGGGTCAAAAGCCGCGCCCAATAAGCGGGCATGTCCGCAATCGCCTTCTGGCAATGACCGCACGGCTTGCCCCAGGCTGTTGTCCGGGTGGAAATTCCACTCGGTTGGTGCCAACACGCGGTAGTCGTCCACTCGACCGCGTGCATCAAGAGAGACGACATGCACCAACAGACCACGCGCCATTTCGCACCAGGCCATGGCCTGCCGTTTGTCCAGCACTAACGTTCCTTGGGCCAGCATGGGTTGGTGCATGCCGACCTGAACACGGGCATGCGCCTCTTGCGCAATTTTTACCAACTCCTCCCATCGGGAGCTGAGCCGGGTCCAGGCTGCCGCTGTGGGCGCTGGCTGCCTGACCGTCTGGTCACGCCAACGCGCCCACGCACCGGTTTCGGCACAAAGACCGCTCCACGTGGGGCGCTCGCAGAACCCTGGGGTGTGCAGCATGGATTGGGCCAGAGCGCGCATGGCCGTTGCATCGATGGGGTGCAGGACCCGAATTGGCAGAGTGGGCAAGGCCAGCAGCGGCTGTGCCCCTGCCAAGGCACGCGCTGGTGCGAGACGGAGCGCGTGAACCTCGCACCATTGGAGTAGGGTTGCCGGTTCATGGCACCTGGAAAGCCAGTCCGCCAATGGCTCCAACAGAACTGCCGTGTGCAGCCACTGTGCCAGTGCCTGAAGCGATTCCTGTGCAGCATGGGGATGCTGTCCTGCCTTGGGCGTAGACAGTGACAGGGGGCATCCGCGCAACCAGTGCAGGTCGGGTGGTTGGGCGGTTCCTGCCGCCGCCAGGCGCTGCGGCCAATCCAGTGCCATGCAACGCAAATGGTCACGCGCCGTATCCAGGCACAACACGGTGTCATCCCCCTGGGCTGAAGGTGCTGCAGCGTCGCGCATCGCCGCATCAATCGCCCAGCGGGCGCACGCCTGGTGGGCGTGGGCGCACATGGCAAACAGTTGGCCCACCGATTGCACAGCCTGATCAGTCGTTTGGCCCTGGAGCAATCGGGCAAGTTGTCCGGGGGCCAAAATGGGGCGCTGTCCCGAAATGGCCGGTGCGTGGCCCGGATGCAGCCGGTAATGCCCCGTCCAGGCAGCGGCGCTGGGCAACGGGTTCATGTCGGTGGCGGACGTTGGCCGCGCAATACGCTGTGCAATTGATGTTGTGTCGGTGCGAAGATCCGAACCAACGCCTCCATCAGCCTACGGGCCTGGGCGCTGTGGTCCGCACCAAAATTGCAGACGTACACATCCAAAGTCACCGCACGCTGCTCGGGCCAGGTATGGACACACAAATGGGATTCGGCCAACAAGACGGTGGCGGTTACGCCACCTGGGCCGTGTGTGGTATCCGGGAAGGTGTGGGCCAAATGGTTGACCGTTTGCAGGCCGACCGCATCTACCTCCTGCACACACCGGGACAGCAAACGACCGGCGTCGGTCAGCCAGGGTGCCTCGCATTGGCAGTGGAACAAATCGGCGGTGAGGTGCAGGCCTTGCATACCCGCCACTGTAGAGGAAATTTTCCCCAGAATCACCGGCGGGCGGGTCCAAGTAAAATACCGGGTTTTCCCCAGCCCTCACCTTACCCCGGAGTCGCCCAGCCCATGGCCACCACCCCCAACACCCAACAGATGGCCAGTGCCATTCGCGCCCTTGCAATGGATGCCGTTCAGGCAGCCAATTCCGGCCACCCCGGCGCGCCTATGGGCATGGCCGACATGGCGGTTGCGCTGTGGGGGCCTGGCACCCATGGCGCGGGCCAGGGCCACCTGCGCCACAACCCCGCCAATCCCAACTGGCTGAACCGCGACCGCTTCGTGCTGTCCAATGGCCACGGCTCCATGCTGATTTATGCGCTGTTGCACCTCACAGGCTACAAGCTGCCCATGGGTGAGCTCAAGAATTTCCGCCAGCTGGGTTCCAAGACTGCCGGTCACCCAGAGGTGGGCCACACTCCCGGCGTGGAAACCACCACCGGCCCGCTGGGCCAGGGCATCACCAACGCCGTGGGCATGGCCCTGGCCGAGAAGATGCTGGCCGCTGAGTTCAACCAAGAAGGCCACAAGATCGTCAACCACCACACTTACGTGTTCTTGGGTGACGGCTGCCTGATGGAAGGCATCAGCCACGAAGCCGTGGCCTTGGCCGGTGCCT
>CAZDDK010000173.1:0-2355 GCA_964504185.1 uncultured Rhodoferax sp.
ATTGACCTGCAAGAGCGCATCGTCTCGGCGGGGTGCGCGGTCCAGAATGTGTTGCTGATGGCAACTGCCCTGGGCTTCGGCTCGGCGCTGACCAGCGGCAAGGCCTTGAAATCCGGCGCATTGCGTGCGCTGCTGGGGTTGCAAGCGGGCGAGCAGGCCCTGTGTTTTGTCAGTGTGGGCACGGTGCAGTCCAACCGACCGGGGCGGCTGCGTCCGCGGGTGCAGGACTACGTTTGCACCCTGGCTGTCTCTTCCACCGCGTCCGTACCCCAATCGGATTGAGCTTTTCGTGCCCCCCCACAGGTAAATTCAGCGCGAGCGCCCGGTGTATTGCAACAGCAGGGCGACCAGGTGGTCCAGGTCAAAGGGCTTGCCGATGTGCTCGTTCATGCCCGCCTCCAGGCAGGCGGCGCGGTCAGATGCCATGGCGTTGGCCGTCATGGCGATGATGGGCAAGTCGGTCTGCCCCAGTTCGGTGCGGATCGCCCGGGTGGCGGTGTAGCCGTCCATCACCGGCATTTGCAAGTCCATCAGCACGGCATCAAAACCGGGCTGGGCGGTGGCCACTGCCGCCACGCCGATCTGGCCGTTCTCTGCCAAGCGAACCTCCGCACCCTCCTGGCTGAGCAGGCCCTGTGCCACCATCTGGTTGATCTTGTTGTCCTCCACCACCAAAAGGCGCAGCCCGAGAAGGCGCTTGGTCTTTGCGCCCCCAGTGGCGTCCTGGCTGGCTGGTGCGACGGCTGTGGGAGCCAGGGCAAAGCGCAGTGCAAAGTGGAAATTGCTGCCCTGGCCCAGGGTGCTGTCCAACTGCAGGTCGCCCCCCATCAGGTCCACCAGGCGCTTGGAGATGGACAGCCCCAACCCCGTGCCCCCGTAGCGCCGCGTGGTGCTGGACTCTGCTTGCGAAAAACCGTCGAAAATATGGGTGAGCTTTTCCGGCGCGATGCCAATGCCCGTGTCGCGCACGGAAAACTCCAGCCGCGCATCCCGCATGCCGCGCTCCAGCAAGCGCACCGCCACCACCACTTCGCCGGTGCTGGTGAATTTGATGGCGTTGCCCCCCAGGTTGACGAGCACCTGTTGCAGGCGCATGTCATCGCCCACCAACTGGCGCGGAATGTCGGGGGGGATATCAAAGCGCAAGGCGATCGCCTTGCCCTGCAGTCCGGTGGAAAACATCACCGACAGATCGCGCAGCATTTTGTCCAGGTCAAAAGGACGTGGGTCCAGCGTCATCTTGCCGGCCTCCACCTTGGAAAAGTCCAGGATGTCATTGAGCAGACCCAGCAGCGAGCGGGCCGCGCTGTGGGCATTGGCGGCGTAGTCGCGCTGCCGATCGTCCAGCTCGGTGTTCTGCAGCAGCGTGAGCATGCCCAGGATGGCGTTCATGGGGGTGCGGATTTCGTGGCTCATATTGGCCAGGAACTCGCTCTTGGCGCGGCTGGCCGCCTCCGCTGACTCGCGGGCATTCTTCAACTCCGTAATGTCCACCCGAAAACCCACCGTCTGGCCCAGTGCCGTCTTGCGTTCCATGATGCGCAGCCAGCGCCCATCACTGAGGCGCTGTTCGACCTGCCGGTTTCCCTGGTTGTGCTCGGCCATGCGCTGGGCTACCCAGGTTTCCTCATGGCCTACGGCGTCGGGGTACTGACCCTGCTCAACGCCATGCCGCACGATGGCCTCGAAGGTGATGCCCGGAGCAATGAGGTGCGCCGATGCCTTGTAAACATCACGGTATTTCTCGTTGAAAAACAGCAAACGGTCGCTGGCATCAAAGACCGCAAAGGCCTCGTCCAGCGCATCCATGGCCGCCAGCAGCGTGGTCTGGGTGGCATCCCGCTCCACCTCGGCAATCAGCAGCTCGCTGGCACTCTGGCGCTGCGCATTCAACGACAACAGATGGGTGTTGTACCCCTCCACCAACTGGCCGATTTCATCGTGCGTGTCCAGGGTGGGAAGCGCTTCATGGTTTTCTGCGGGCGCATCCTGCAGGCGGCGAAAACCGGCGGACACCGCACGGATGGGGACCACTACCGTGCGGGCGTACCGCCAGGTCAGGGCCAACACCCCCAGCAGGCACAGGCCGAGCAGCACGGCAGTGGCCAATGTGAGCTGTGCCACCCGTCCAGTGACCAGCTGGCGCGGCGTCATGATGACCAAAAGACCATGGCTGCGGTCCGCCGCGCTGACATCCAGCAGCATCTCCTGGCCATCCACGGTGAGCTGCCGGGTGCCATTCTGGCCGCGCAGCCTGTCCATCAGCGCCGGGGAGAGCAATTGGCCCACCATCTGACCGTCAGAGTGCAGCGCCACACGGCCGGCGGCGTCAATCAGCATCAGCATCTGGCCTTG
>CAZDDK010000173.1:2455-5785 GCA_964504185.1 uncultured Rhodoferax sp.
GCGCAAAGTCTCGCCCACATGGAAATGGGTTCCCCCGGTGGAGAAAAGATCCAGCGACACCAGACCTTTGACCCGCACATAGCTGTTCAGGGTGTAACCAATCTGGGCGCGCACGTTGAGTGCGTCGTAGCCGCTGCTGGACGGTTCGTTGGCAAAACGCAAGGCCTCGCCAATGGCCTCGTTGCCCGCGATGTTGGTGGCCAGATCCTCGATCTGGTCCTGGTACAGCGACAGGTAGGACGCAAAACCGCCGAGCACGCGCACATTCTCCGTCTGTGCCTGCTCCAGCACGATGCGCTTGGAAATTTCCAGGGCACTGAAGCCCAACACCACCAGCGGGACGATGCCGGCCCCCAGCAGGTAGCCCAGCAACTTGACGGTGATGTTGAAGCGCAACTTCACGGCACGGCCGACGGCGTGGGACTATGGCAGGTTGCTGGCGGTCACCAAGCGGGTTTCAACCAGGGTCGTGGCGGAAACGGACTTGCCCTGGATCAGTTGCAGTGCCAACGCTACGCCCTGGTAACCCTGTTCGGCCGCTTGCTGGTCCACGGTGGCAAGCATGCGCCCACTGCGGATTTCCACAATGGCCTCGGCCAGCGCGTCGTAGCCCACTACTTGCACGGTGGTGTTGCCCGTCTCCTGCAGGTACTTGACCGCACCCATGGCCATCATGTCGTTGGCGGCGAACAGCAAGCGGATGTCGGGGTGCTTGCGCAGCAATGCCTTGCTCACGGCGT
This sequence comes from uncultured Rhodoferax sp., assembly GCA_964504185.1. Lineage (GTDB taxonomy): Bacteria > Pseudomonadota > Gammaproteobacteria > Burkholderiales > Burkholderiaceae_C > Allorhodoferax. Next base: position 3,196 of record CAZDDK010000173.1, read on the forward strand.
AGGCTTCGTCGATCTTCCAGTTGGCGGTCTCGGATGCCACCAGCTGGACGTTTTTGTTCTCCTTCAGTGCCCGCTTGGCACCCTCCATGCGCTGGCGGGCATTGTCGGCGCTGCGAATACCTTCCAGGATGACGGCCTTGGAAGGTGCCGTTGCGCGATCGGCCAGAAATTTCCCGGCCATGTAGGCACCGGCGTCGTTGTCGACGCTGACAAACGGAATGCTGCCCAGCCCCGCCTGCTGAAGGGCTTGCGGATCCAGCCGGTTGTCAATGTTCACCACCTTGATGCCGGTATCTGCGGCCTTCTTGAGAATAGGGACCAGGCTCTGGGAGTCTCCTGGGGCTATGACAATGGCGTCCACCTTGGCGGCAATCAGGTCGTTGACCAGCTGGATTTGTTGCTCAATCGAGGTCTCTTGCGCCGCCGTTTTGACGACCAGGCGGATGCCCAGGTCTTTCTCGGCCTTGCGGGCCCCCTTTTCCATTTCAATGAAAAACGGATTGGTCAGGGTCTTCATGACCAGACCGATCTGGTGGGCCGGTGGGGCCGCTGCACTGGCGGCGGAAACCGGCTTGGCCGGTGTTGCCAGGCTGCTGACGCCGGGGTCACTGGATTGACCGCAGGCGATCAGACCCAGTGCGCAAAACGTGGAAACCATCAGGCGGGAAAACTGCATGGAAATCTCCTCGGGTGGCGGGGTATTTTCTGACTGTCGCATCGTAGCGCATAGCCGTGTTCCAATCACCCGATGAATCCCGACGCACACAAACTTTGGCAAGCACCCCAGTGGGCATTTGCCGTCCTGCTGGCCTTGCTGGGCATGCTGGGACCTTTCTCCATCGATACCTACCTGCCGGCCTTTGCCGGTATCGCCCAGTCGCTGGACGCTTCCCCCGTGCAGATGCAGCAGACCCTGTCGGCCTATCTCTTCGGTTTTGCCTTCATGAGCCTGTTTCATGGGGCTATTTCCGACAGCTTTGGCCGCCGTCCGGTGGTGCTGTGGGGGCTGGTGGTGTTTACCGTGGCATCGGCCGGTTGCGCGTTATCGCAAAGCATTGGCCAACTGATCGTGTTTCGGGCCATGCAGGGCTTGTCCACCGGTGCGGGTATCGTGGTCTCGCGCGCGGTGATCCGTGACATGTTCCCGCCCTCGCAGGCACAAAAGGTCATGAGCCAGGTCACCATCTTCTTTGGCGTGGCACCGGCCATTGCGCCCATGGTGGGAGGCTGGATGCTGGTACACGTGAGCTGGCATGGCATTTTCTGGTTTCTGACCGGTGTGGGCGTGGTGCTGTGGCTGGCCATTTACCGGCTGTTGCCGGAAACCCTGCACACCACGCAGCGCCAGCATTTCCATCCCCGCAACCTGATGGCCGGTTACTGGCAACTGGGGTCGGACCCGCGTTTCTTTCTGCTGGCCCTGGCCAGTGGCATTCCCTTCAACGGCATGTTCCTGTACATCCTGAGCGCGCCGGTGTTCCTGGGCGAGCACCTGCAACTGGCACCACAGCAGTTTTTCTGGTGTTTTTTGATCACTATTGGCGGCATCATGGGCGGTGCCCTGGTGAGCGGGCGGATGGCGGGCAAGATCGCGCCCAAACGCCAGATTCGCCTGGGCTTCTCCATCATGCTGGCCATTGCCTTGCTCAACTTGGGGGCCAACCTGCTGTTCCAGGCCCACGTCAGCTGGGCCCTGCTGCCACTGGGCATCTTCTCATTTGGCTGGGCGCTGATGGTGCCGGTGGTCACCTTGCTGGTGCTGGACCTGCACCCCGAGCGGCGCGGCATGGCGTCGAGCCTGCAGATGTTTGTGGGTTCCACCGCCAACGGCCTGGTGGCCGGTGTGGTCTCGCCCCTGGTGATGCATTCCACGGTGGCTCTGGCCACGGCCTCTTTGCTCATGCTGGGCGTGGGCCTGCTGGCCTGGTCTTTTATCCGCCACCGGTGGCCCGAAATTGGCCATACCATTGATCATGGTTAGATGGCGACACGGGATCGTTGGAGTGTGTGCAGTGCTGGGCCTGCACGGGATTGCGCGCGCCCAGGCGGATGCCATGGAGCGCATCGATGCGTTGCAAAGTCTGGCCGAAAAGGACAACCAGCGATCCCTTGAGCAATTGCAAGCCCTGGGCTCCGCCCTGGGAGTGGCCACCCCCTACCCGGTGCGCCGCGAGTACCTCAACGCCCTGATGACCGTGCAGGTGGACGCCGCCAAGCTGGACGCCGCGCAGGAGACGATTGCTGCGCTGCTGAAGTTGGCGCAGGACCACCAGGACGTGGTGGGGGTGGTGCTGGCGACCGCCAAGTCTGCCTCCCTCATGGCGCTGGCGGGCAAATCGGAGGCGGCCGTTGCCCAACTTGGGACTCTGGAGAGTGCGGCCCTGCGCACGGCGGACCCCCACACCCTGTGGCGCTTCTATTTTGTGCTGGGCAGCGCGCAACTGACGCTTGGGCGCTTCGAGATTGCCTTGGAGCACACCCTCAAGAGCCTCCAATATGCCAAGGAAATGCCCAAAAGGGCCCCTGTCGCGCACCTGACCTCACTCAACCTGCTGGGCAACGTCTACATGGCCATGACCAACTGGGACAA
>CAZDDK010000173.1:5885-6943 GCA_964504185.1 uncultured Rhodoferax sp.
TTTGCCCTGATGGGCCAGGGCAAGATCCGCGAAGGCGATGCCGAAGTCCGCGCCGCCCTGCGCCAAAACCAGGAGTCTGGTGCCAAGGCTGACCAAGAGGCCATTTTGGGTGAGCTCGGGCGCATGTACGAGCAAGCCGGGCTTTATCGGGAGGCCGTGGCCACCATCCGCGAGCAGCAAACGCTCAGTGCGCAGCTGTTTCGGGCCGACCGGGAGAAATCCGTGGCGGCCCTGCAAGAGCAGTTTGATACCGTGCAGCGCGAGAAACAGATCGAGCTGCTGGCCCGCGCCAACCGCCTGAAAGACGCCGAAATCGCCAACCAGCGCCTGCAGCAAATGGTGGCGCTGCTGGGGGTGGTGGTCACCCTCATGGCCGGCGTGTTTGTGTTCCATCTGTACCAGCGGGTGCGGCGCAGCAACCAGAAGCTGCGCGAGGCCAACCTGCAACTGCAGTTCCATGCCGTGCGCGATCCGCTGACCGGCCTGTTCAACCGGCGCTCATTCTTTGATCTGATGGGCAAACGGGCGGGGGACGCCGTGGCCGGGCGGCGCGAGGACGATGTGCCCGATGGCCTGTTGGTGCTCGACATCGACCACTTCAAGGCCATCAACGACAGCCTGGGCCATGCCGGTGGCGACGCCGTGCTGGTGGAGCTGGCCAAGCGCCTGCGCGCCGCCGTGCGCGACACCGACATGGTCATGCGCTGGGGGGGCGAAGAGTTCCTGATTTTTTCCCCCAAGGCCAACGCCGAACATCTGAAAAACCTGGCCCAGCGGGTGCTCAAGGTCGTGGCGGAACACCCCATCGCCGTGGGCGACACCGTCCTCTCGGTGACGGTGACCGGTGGCTTTCTGGCGCTGCCGTTTTCCGGCCTGAGCGAGACCGAGTGCAACTGGGAAAAAGCCCTGCAGATCGCCGACATGGCGCTCTACCTGGGCAAGGTCAATGGCCGCAACCGCGCCTATGGCCTGAACCGTCTGCTGGCACCCTTCGAGCAGGTCATGCCGGTGCTGGAGCGTGACATCTCCGCCGCGTTGAAGGCCGGCATGGTGGAGCT
>CAZDDK010000174.1:0-6935 GCA_964504185.1 uncultured Rhodoferax sp.
CAAATACCGCGAGGGGCTCAAAATTGCCCCCGCGTCGCTGAGGAAGGCTTTGTGAAAACCAGGCGGACAGATCACTAGCGCTGTCCCCAACTGACTGGTGCGGTTCAGACCACGGGCGCAGCCATGTGCTCTGACCCCCTCTGTTCGGACAACCGAATAGAGGATGCTATGCAACTCCAAATCTTTCTCCCCTGCGCCGCCGGCGTGGAAGACCTGCTGGCCGCCGAGGTCCATGGCCTGACCGGCCTGATGGGCCAGGACCTGCTGACCCGCCGTGGCGGCGTGATGGCGCGCGCCTCGTCGCGGGATGCCATGCGGCTCAACCTGAACAGCCGCCTGGCCCAGCGGGTGCTGGTGCAACTGTCGTACAGCGAGTACCGCACCGAGCAGGACCTGTACCGCGCCGCCAGCGAGGTGGCCTGGGAAATCTGGTTCACACCCCGGCAGAGCATCAAGGTCGAGGTCACCGCCCAGCACAGCCCGCTCAACAGCCTGAACTTTGCCGCGCTCAAGATCAAGGACGCCGTGTGCGACCGCTTCCGCGCCAAGGCCCACGGCGTGCGCCCCGATGTAAATACCCAATGGCCCGATGTGCGCATCTACGCCCACCTGACCACCGACACCTGCTCGCTCTATATCGATACCTCGGGCGAGCCGCTGTTCAAGCGCGGCTGGCGCGAGGACAAGGGCGACGCCCCGCTCAAGGAAACCCTGGCCGCCGCCATGATTGCCGCCAGCGGCTGGGCCGAGGGCGACGACGACCTGCGGCCCTTGTACGACCCCTGCTGTGGCAGCGGCACCATCGCCATCGAGGCGGCGCAGATTGCCTGCAATATCGCCCCCGGCGCGTTGCGCCACTTTGCGTTCGAAAAATACCTGCCGTTCCAGGCCCACGTCTGGCAGGCCATCAAGCAAGAGGCGGCGCAGGCCGTGGTCAAACCCCCGGTGGGCCACAGCGCGCTGATCTACGGCAGCGATGTGTCGCACCGCATGGTGGACTTTGCCCAGCGCAACGCCGAGCGCGCAGGGGTTGCTGATGTGGTGGAGTTCCGCGGCGGCGACGCGCTGCAGCGCATGCCGCCCACCGACATTGCCGGTGTGTTGCTCTTGAACCCGCCCTATGGCGAGCGGATCGCAGTGGGTGGTGTTGCCGCAGACGGACGACCCGGCCCACGCGACGAGGGCACGCAGCCGCGTTTCGGCGCGCGCGACGTGGCGCAGACCGAAGACGGCGGTGAGTTTTTCAGCCAGCTTGCCACACACTGGAAGAAGAACTTCTCCGGCTGGACCGCCTGGGTGCTCACGCCCGACCTGAAATTGCCCAGCAAAATGCGCCTGAAGGAGTCACGCCGCGTCCCCCTGTGGAACGGCCCGATTGAATGCCGGCTGTTCAAGTTCGACATGGTCAAAGGCACGGCCCGGAAAAATGGGGCCGGGGACACCGGTGCAGGGGACGCGGGGTCGGACCACCGGCAGCGGAACTGACGTGTGCTCTGACCCCGTGTCCCCGCAGCCCGCTTCCACCGCTGTGCCCCCAGGGCGCAGCCGGGACGTCGTGATTGACACCAACGTCGTCCTCGACGCCTTTGTCTTCAACGACCCCGCCGCCCAGCCGCTGTTGAGTGGCCTGCAAATCGGTGCGCTGCGCTGGCTGGCCACCCAGCCCATGCGTGACGAACTGGAGCGTGTGCTGACCTACCCGCAGATCGTCAAACGCCTGCGCTACTACGAGCTGCAAGCCAGTGCCGTGCTGGCCCAATTTGACGCCCATGCCCAATTGCAACCGGTTGCCCCCAAGGCCCCGGTTACCTGCAAAGACGCGGATGACCAGAAGTTCATTGACCTGGCCGTGGCCCACCACAGCCTGCTGCTGAGCAAGGATCAGGCGGTGCTTTGCATGGCAAAACGCCTTCTAGCCCACGAATCTATTGTGCAGGTCGCTATAAAAAATAGAGCAATTTGATCCGCGTCACGCCGATTGCAACGCAAAGCTGTCGGCGCTGGCCAGAGGCCAAACCTGTTGATAGATCAGGGGGAGCGAGCTGAAGTTTTCCTGCAGCAGCGCGCCGTTGGGCAGTTGCGTCAGGATCAGTTGCGCCAGCGACTTCACCTTGTGCTCTGCCCCCCGGCGCACGATGTGGTGGGGCGTGATGGCATGCGGATGGTCCAGCCCGGCGGCCTGCACCAGTTCCTTGAGGGCATGCAGCGTCTCCTGGTGAAAGTTGTACACGCGCTCGGCCTTGTCGGGCACCACCAGCGACTGTTGGCGCAGTGGGTCCTGCGTGGTAACGCCGGTGGGGCAATGATTCGCGGGGCAGGGCGTATGACTTCTTGCGCTGGAGCCGCTTCAAGAATGAAGCGCCCAGCGAAATGTTTGTCATCGTGGGCGAGCACGTCTTCCCCGTTCTGCGCACCCTGGGCTCGGACGATTCCACCTATCCCGTTGCCCCCACTCGTCCTCCAACAAACCTTCGCCACCCGCATCCAAGCCCTCAAAGCCGCCCACCGCGCCGCCCTGGCCCAGCTAGACGCCCTGTCCGCTTTGCAGCAGCGGGCGTTTGCGGTGGAGTTGAAATCAAAATATAGGAGGTTTTTTGCATTTGCTGCGCAAAAAATTGCGTAAGAGTGTAGTATTGCGCCATGCTTATCGAGTTTTCGGTCACCAATTACCGGTCCATCCTAGAGCGCCAGACGCTTAATATGGCGGCTTCCACCTATTTCAAAGAGCTGGAGTCGCTCAACACCTTCATCCCCGACCAAGATGATGATGTGCCCCGTCTGCTGCGCTCCACGGTGCTGTATGGCCCCAACGCATCCGGCAAGAGCACGTTGATTCAGGCGCTGCAATTTGTTGAAGGGCAAGTGCTCAATTCCCAAAAAGAAAGTCAGGCGGGCGATGCCATTGATGTGGTTCCTTTCAAGCTGACGGCAGCATCCCGAGCGGCGGACAGCGAGTTCGAAGTGACCTTTGTGGAGCAAGGGGTCCGTTACGAATATGGCTTCTGCTGCAACCGGGAGCGCTTCACGGAAGAGTGGCTCATTGCCTACCCGCTGGGACGTGCTCAAAAATGGTTTCACCGGGTGTTTGATGCTGAAGTGGGTAAAGATGCCTACAAGTTCAGTACGTCATTCCTTGGAGGGCGGCAGCGCCAGACCTTGGCCAGTCAAACTCGCCCGAATGCCTTGTTCTTTTCGACGGCAATTCAGCTGAACAACGAACAGCTCAAACCTGCCTTTGACTGGTTCAAGTTGCGTTTGCGGGTGTTCGATTCCAGGCGCGGCTTTGGTCCGGGCTACACCGTGCAACGCTGTGGCGAAGACGAAGATCGCAAGCGGGTAGTTGCATTCATGAACTCTGCAGACCTTTCTATTGCAGATATTCAGCTAAAAGAAACGGTCTTCTCCGCCGACATCTTGCCCAAGGGTATGCCTGCCGCAATCAAGGATGAATTCTTGAAAGACATGGAGGGCCGAAAGTTTGTCGAACCGCTGTTTTTCCACAAAGACGTGAATACGCATGAGGCAATTGAGTTTGATGAAGATGATGAGTCAGACGGTACGCGTGCTTTGTTTGCTTTTGCTGGACATTGGTTGGACGTGGTCGAGAACGAGCGGGTTTTGGTGGTCGATGAACTGGATACCAGTTTGCACCCCTTGCTGGTGCACCACCTGGTCAAGCGCCTGCACCACGAGGGCACCAAGGCGCAGCTCATTTTTACGACGCATGACACTACGCTGCTCAGCCAGAAACTGCTGCGCCGTGACCAAGTATGGTTCATGGAGAAAGACGACAAGAGTGCCACCCGCTTGTACCCCCTGTCTGACTTCAGCCCACGCGACAACGAGGCCATCGAGCGTGGCTACCTGAATGGGCGCTATGGTGGTATTCCGTTTTTGAAAGACTTGGACTTCTATGGGGTCTGATGATCAGTTTCGCAAACGCAAGGCGCGTGCCGGTGCGGAGCTGCAACGGAAAAAACGCGAACGTGCGCGCAACAAGCGTTATTTGATCGTCTGTGAAGGGACGAAGACCGAGCCTCATTACTTCCGTGATTTGTTGGATGACCTGGGCATTCGTCCGCAGGTGGTACGCATAGCGCCGAATGACGGAGTATCACCTGATCGTGTAGTGGCGCATGCTGTTGCGCTGTATGCAGAGGATGCAGTCGCTGGTGATGCTTTTGACACGGTGTATTGCGTATTCGATCGGGATAAGCACACCACTTTCGATGCTGCCGTGCAGCGCACCAAGAATTTGAGTGCGGAGGGAAGGCCGTTTGAAGCGATTACTTCCACGCCATGCTTTGAGTTTTGGTTGCTATTGCACTTTGGCTATACCGATCAGCCGTTTCATGCAGTTGGCAAGAAGTCAGTGGGTGACCAAGTCGTTTCCGCCTTGAAAACCAAGCCAGGATTTGCGAAATACGGCAAAGGTAAAAAGGGTGCTTATGGCCAGTTGAAGGACAAACTGGACGATGCGCTGACCCATGCGGCGCGCCTGCGCAGGCGTGGGTTGGCGACTGGGAGCATCAACCCGGCAACGGATGTAGATGTGTTGGTACATGCGATTCAGAAACTTGTGGCAAAGTGAAGCGGCAATGAATGCGCAGTAAGGTTACGGAGCGTGTAGCGGGATACTGCCTCCCACCGCCGCCGAGCTGGAGCGTTTGCAGATCGATAGCGGCACCGCCACCGCAGAAGACGTGGCCCGCGCTGGGCAAGAGGCCCATGGTCTGGGCCTGTTTGCATGGGGGTTGAGAGGTTTCCGCGAGGCCGCCACGCTGACCCTGAACGGCTTTGTGGCGGGCAAGACACTGTGTGCGCCAACCAACTGGAGTTTGTGAATCTGATCGTCACCCACCTGACTGAGCGCGGCGTCATAGACCCCGCCCTGCTCTACGAGCCGCCGTTTACCAGTTACGCGCAGCAGGGGCCGGATGCGTTGTTTACATCAGCCCAGGTGGATGAACTGTTTGGCGTGCTGGAGCACATCAAGACGACCGCGTTAGCGGCTTGATAAATAAATTGGCGTATAGCGCTCGTATTTATTTCTCAATTCGCTATCAAAAACGGAGCAATTTGATCCGCGTCACGCCGATTGCAACGCAAAACTGTCGGCGCTGGCCAGAGGCCAAACCTGTTGATAGATCAGTGGGAGGGAACTGAAGTTTTCCTGCAGCAGCGCGCCGTTGGGCAGTTGCGTCAGGATCAGTTGCGCCAGCGACTTCACCTTGTGCTCTGCCCCCCGGCGCACGATGTGGTGGGGCGTGATGGCATGCGGATGGTCCAGCCCGGCGGCCTGCACCAGTTCCTTGAGGGCATGCAGCGTCTCCTGGTGAAAGTTGTACACGCGCTCGGCCTTGTCGGGCACCACCAGCGACTGTTGGCGCAGTGGGTCCTGCGTGGTAACGCCGGTGGGGCAATGGCCGGTGTGGCAGTGCTGGGCCTGCAGGCAGCCCAGGGCAAACATGAAGCCCCGGGCGCTGTTGCACCAGTCGGCCCCCAGGGCCATCAGGCGCACCATGTCAAAGGCGCTGACGACCTTGCCAGCGGCACCGATCTTGATTCGGTGCCGCAGGTTCACACCGCGCAGCGTGTTGTGCACCAGCAGCAGGCCTTCCTGCAGGGGGGCACCCACGTGGTCGGTGAATTCCTTGGGTGCGGCACCGGTGCCGCCCTCCGCCCCGTCCACCACAATGAAGTCCGGTGTGATGCCGGTGGCCAGCATGGCCTTGACGATGGCAAACCACTCCCAGGGATGGCCGATGCACAGTTTGAAGCCGGTGGGTTTGCCACCGGACAGGGTGCGCAGCCGGGCGATGAAATGCATCATGTCAGTCGGAGTGGCAAATGCACTGTGCGCGGCAGGCGAGATGCAATCCACGCCCTGGGGCACGCCACGGGCCTGGGCAATTTCTGCGGTGACCTTGGCCGCCGGCAGCATGCCGCCGTGGCCGGGTTTTGCTCCCTGGCTCAGTTTGAGTTCGATGAGCTTGACCTGGGGGTCGGTGGCGTTGGCGACGAACTTTTCCGGGCTGAAGCTGCCGTCGTCATTGCGACAGCCAAAGTAGCCCGAGGCCACTTCCCAGATCAGATCGCCGCCGTGGACCCGGTGGTGCTGCGAGATGGAGCCTTCGCCCGTGTCGTGGGCAAAGCCGCCGCGCTGGGCCCCCGCGTTGAGCGCCAGAATGGCGTTGGCACTGAGTGCGCCAAAACTCATGGCCGAAATGTTGAACACGCTCATGCTGTAGGGTTGGGCGCAATCCGCGCCGACGGTGATCCGGAAATCGTGCGATGCCAGCCGGGTGGGGGCCAGCGAGTGGTTGATCCACTCGTAACCCTCGGCGTGCACGTCCAGCTGCGTGCCAAAGGGGCGCTTGTCCGGGTCTCCCTTGGCCCGCTGGTACACCAGTGAGCGCTGGGCACGCGAGAACGGCGCGGACTCGTTGTCGCTCTCAATGAAATACTGGCGAATTTCGGGGCGCACATACTCCAGCATGAAGCGGATGTGGCCTATCACCGGGTAGTTGCGCAACACCGAGCGCTTGCTCTGTCGCAGGTCGTACACCCCCACGCCCACCAGCGCGGTACACACCAGCCAAGGCAGCAGGCCGACGCCAAAGACCACCAGGCTGAATCCACTCAATAGCCAGGCAAAGGCACAAAGCCCCAAAACCGTGTAGCGAACCGGGAACAGGGTGTTGAGATAGTGCAGCATGGTGTGGGTGTTCAAGGGCAAGGAATCACGCGACTCTGGCCCGACAATAGCAGCCTGCCACGCCCGGTCAACCGGGTGAAAACCCATCCACCCCCGCACGGAGAGCCCGCATGCAGCCCACCCCCCCCAATGCCACCCCGCCGGATGCGGTGTCGTCCGAGCAGTTCGACGAGATCGACGCGATTCTGGACGACCTGCGCTCGCGCTACGAGGAAAC
>CAZDDK010000175.1:0-6924 GCA_964504185.1 uncultured Rhodoferax sp.
ACCACGTCAACATCACCATGACGCAGGCCAAGGCGGTGAGCAACTACACCAACTCCATTCTGGCCAACATGGAAGCCACCGACGATGGCTATGACGAGGCCATGTTGCTGGATGCAAACGGGTTTGTAAGCGAAGGCGCGGGAGAAAATCTGTTTGTCGTCAAGAACGGGGTTGTTTACACGCCCGACCTGTCGGCCGGTGCCCTGAACGGCATCACCCGCAACACGGTGTTCCACATCTGCAAAGACCTGGGGCTGGAACTGGTGCAAAAGCGCATCACCCGCGACGAGGTGTATGTCTGTGACGAGGCCTTCTTCACTGGCACCGCTGCCGAAGTCACGCCCATTCGCGAGCTGGACCGTATCGAACTGGGCAAAGACGACTACGTAGGTTCGCGTGGCCCCATCACCGAGAGAATCCAGAGCGCCTTCTTTGACATCGTCCACGGTCGCAACCCGAAATACGCCCATTGGCTCTCCAGAGTTTGAGCACGGCCTCTCCCTACCGATTGAAGAAGGATCACCATGACCACTGCGACCATTGAACTCCTGGCCAAAGACCTGAACCACCAGGGCGGCGTGTTTTGCCCAAGCCCGTTGGCCAAGATGGAAACCTGGAACACCCATCCCAAGGTCTATCTGGACGTCGCGCATACGGGCACGGCCAAATGCCCTTATTGCGGAACGGCCTATCAGCTCAAGGCGGGCGAGCACTTCGCTGGCGGTGGCCACTAGCCCCCCCGTTTCACTGCCGCGACGCACGCGGCACGGAATTGGCCCATGACACATTCTCTGGTCATTGCGCCCCAATGGATCGGGGATGCGGTCATGACCGAACCCCTGCTGCGCCGGTTGGGTTTGCGGGGAGAAACCTTGACGGTGGCTGCATTGCCTTGGGTGGCCCCGGTGTACCGTGCCATGGCGCAGGTCGCTGGCGTTATTGAGCTGCCCTTTGCCCATGGCGGGCTGCAGTGGGCTGCCCGGCGGGGCGTTGCGCGCCGATTGCGTGGCCAATTTGACACCGCTTACGTCTGCCCCAATTCGCTGAAAAGCGCGTTGCTGCCCTGGTGGGCTGGCATCCCCCGGCGCATCGGCTACCACGGAGAGTCGCGCTATGGAGTGCTGACCCAGCGTCTGCCCAATCCGCGCGCGGGGGAGCGCTCTCCCATGGTGGCTTTTTATTCCGCGTTGAGTGGCGAGCCGGACGTTGCGCAGGACCAACCGCGTCTGGAAATGGATGCCGTGCGCATCGACGCGGCGCTGGCGGGAATGCAGCTGCGCCGCAAGGGGTACCACGTGTTTGCACCCGGCGCAGAGTACGGCCCCGCCAAGCGCTGGCCGGCCAGGCACTTCGCGGTGTTGGCCGAGCAGTTGTCGCTGCCCGTGGTCTTGCTGGGGTCCAGCAAGGACAGCACCATTTGCGCCGAAATCGCCCACGCGGTGAACGCCGTGCAAGCGGGTCACTGCCTGGATTGGTCGGGTCGCACGTCGCTGGACCACGCGTTGGCGGCCATCGCTGCAGCGCACAGCGTGGTCAGCAACGATTCCGGACTGATGCATGTGGCGGCGGCCTTCGGAGTTCCGCAGGTGGCGTTGTTTGGCTCATCCAGCCCGTTGCATACGCCGCCGCTGAGCCCATTGGCCCAGGTGGTGTGGCTCAAGAATGACCTGGACTATGCGCCTGCATTGGCCTGCTCGCCCTGTTTTGCGCGCGAGTGCCCGCTGGGGCACACCCGTTGTCTGGTGGATATCGAACCGGACAGGGTGCTGAGCTGCTTGGCGGCGAATAGTTAAAAAAAAGCCACCCGAGGGTGGCTTTGTAAAATCCCCCGAAGGGGACGTCGTTGGAACCGTGGGGAGCGAACCTATTGGCTGGCCATGCTCCCATTCTTGTTGCGCGAAACTGTGACAGCAGTGGGGTCAACTGTAGGGGGTCAGGGGGATGTCCGGTATCCCCTGTTTGTGTGAGGTGCGTGAATTTTTTGCGGAAAATATCACAATTCGTCCATATTTCCTGACCTGATGGACAGTTTCATGCTGCGGGGCGTGGGGTCATGGGGAGAAGGATTTCAAAGCAAGCACCGCCGCCTTCCCGGTTGCTGCACCGTACCGATCCGCCGTGCCGCAGTGCGATGGATTTCACCAGGGACAGTCCGAGGCCCACACCGCCGTCGCGCTCCGATGCGCCGGGGAGACGGTAGAACGGTTCAAATAGGCGCTCCCGAAATGCCTCGGGCACACCCGGGCCGTGGTCACAGACGCGAATGCAGGCCATGCCGCCGTCCTGGCACAAGGTCAGCGTGGCCGGGCCGGCCCCATGGCGGCGCGCGTTTTCCAGCAGATTGCGTACGGCCCGGCGCAGCAGTTTGGCCACGCCGGGCACGATCAATTCCCCGCCGGGAACCTTCGCTTCCAACGCGGCGTCGGTGCGGGCGCATTCCTCGGCGCAAAGGCCCAGCAGATCGATCGGCTCCACCGTGCCCAGGTCAATCTCGCGGGCATCCAATCGGCTGGCCAGCAGGATTTCGTCAATCAGCTGGTCCAGTTCGGCGATATTGCGGGCGATCTCGTCGCGGGCCCGGCTGGCAGCGTCGTCGTGGGCAGGGGCCATGAACTCCAGGCCCATGCGGATGCGGGTCAGCGGCGAGCGCAGCTCATGGGAGGCATTGGCCAGCAGGGATTTTTGTGACGCCAGCAGGGCGTCCCGCGTCTTCACCAGCGTTTCAATTTGCTGGGCGGCATGGTTGAAGCGGGTGGCCAAAAAGCCCACCTCGTCGTTGCCAGACACCGGCACGCGCACGCTCAAGTCGCCGTCGCCCCATTGCTGCACGCTGTGTTGCAGCGCTTCCAGGCGTCGCGTGAGTCGGCGCACGATGGGGTAAGTGGCCAGCGCCACCGCAATGCCGACCAGGCCCAGGGTCCAGAAAAACCCAAATGGTGCCCGCCAGCTGGAGCGGGGCGGACGGGGCATGTGGATGTGGATGGTTTGCCCGTCCTGCATGCGCACGTCGAACTCAGGTCCGGCACCCAAGCGCCCGCGTGCTTCGGGCGGGGGGACCTCGCCGTCGGGATGCTCGGTGTCCGCGTAGGGTTCGGGGGGCGGCGGTGGGGGTGCGCCGCCGCTTTTGGGCGCTTGCCTCCAGCCCGGTGCGCCGGGGCCGCGGCCCATGCGCGCCTGGCCGTGTCCTATCACCTCCCCGGCCTGGTTGCGGGCCACCACTTCACGCAGCGGCGCGTCGGACGCCATGCGCCAGGCCCAGCCCACTAGCAAGGTGAGTACCGCCACGGCCAGTACCACGGCCAGCCAGATGCGCAAGTACAGTCGGTTCATGGCAAGGGCGGGTGCGCGGGCGCAGGGGCACCGTCAGTCTTGTTGGCGGGCAAACACATAGCCCACGCCGCGCACGGTCAAGATGCGCTTGGGGGCTTTGGGGTCGGTCTCGATGGCGGCGCGGATGCGCCCCATGTGGACATCAATGGAGCGATCAAAGGCGTCCAATTCGCGACCGCGCACGGCTTCCATGATCTGGTCGCGGGTCAGCACCCGCCCGGCACGTTCGGCCAGTGCCACCAGCAGGTCAAACTGGTAGGAAGTCAGCTCACAGGGCGCGTCGCTGACGGTGACGCAGCGGGCATCGCGGTCGATTTCCAGTGCGCCAAAGCGCAGAGTCATCTTGTCGGCGGCGGGAGCCTCACCCCGTCGGCGCAGCACGGCCCGGATGCGTGCCAGCAGCTCGCGCGGTTCAAAGGGTTTGGGCAGATAGTCGTCCGCGCCAATTTCCAGGCCGATGATGCGGTCCATGGCATCGCCTTTGGCGGTCAGCATGAGCACGGGAACCTGAGACAGCGGAGGGGCCAGGGACCGGATGCGCCGACAAACCTCCAGGCCGTCGATGTCGGGCAACATCAAGTCCAGAATCACCAGATCCGCCAGGGAGTCGCGCGGCCCGCTGGCCAGCAGGTTCAGGCCTGTCTGTCCGTCCCCCGCACAACTGACGGTGAATCCGGACTGCTCCAGGTACTGGCGCACCATGGCGGCCAGGCGGGCGTCGTCCTCGATCATTAGCAGGTGTTGGCTCATGGCCCGCAGTCTATCCTGCGGACCCTGGCGGTGTGTGAGTGGCCGCTGTCGCCACCGTAAAGTTTGGTAAACGATGGCGTGCAGACAATCCGGGCAGGATTAGATCGCTATGATTATAGTAGCTATAACGCTAGTGAATACGCGGGCTGGAAGGTGTTTTTGTCTTTGAAGCCAGCCACACCAGGCCCAGCACCGGCACGCCCAGCATGGCCGTCGCGGTAAAGAAGTGCGGGTAGCCAAAGTGGTCCACATAGACCCCCGAGTAGCCCGCCGTGAATTTCGGCAAGAGCAGCATCATGGAGCTGAACATGGCGTACTGGGTGGCGGAGTAGTTCACGTTGGTCAGCGATGACAAGTAGGCAATGAATGCAGCGGAGGCAATGCCGCTGGCCAGGTTGTCTGCGGAGACCACGAAAATGAGGGCCTGCACGTTGTGGCCCACGCCCGCGAGCCAGGCAAACAGCAGGTTGGATGCTGCACTCAGCGCCGCGCCCAGCATCAGTACCCGCATAACGCCCATGCGCAGGGCCATGGCACCCCCCACGAAGGCCCCCACCAGGGTCATGATGACGCCATAGATTTTGGTCACGGCGGCCACCTCGTCCTTGGTGAAGCCCATGTCCACATAAAACGGGTTGGCCATGATGCCCATGACCACGTCACTGATGCGGTAAGTGGCAATCAGGGCCAGGATCAGCACTGCCTGCGCCCGGTAGCGGGTGACGAACTCGGCGAAGGGCTCTACCAGCGCGCCGCGCAGCCAGTCCGCTGCATTTTTGGCCGGGGGAATGGGCCGGTGCGCGGGTTCGCTGGACAGCAGCACGGTCAGCACACCGGGCAACATGCTGGCGGCCATGACCAGGTAGGCAGTTTGCCAGGCACCGTGCTGGTAGGCCATGGCGACGCCCGCAGTGGCGACTTCGGAGCGGGCCGCAATCCACAGGGCCCCGGCACCCGCCCAGATCATGGCCATCCGGTAGCCCGCTTGGTAGGTTGCCGCCAGGGCCGCCTGGCGTTCGGTGGCGGCGGATTCGATGCGGAATGCGTCCAGGGCAATATCCTGGGTGGCCGAGCCGAAGGCCACCGCCAGGGCACACCAAACCATGGGTGCCAATGCCTGGGTGGGGTCGGTCAACGCCATCATCGTCAGGCCCCCCATGACCAGGCCCTGCGCCAGCAGCAGCCAGCTGCGCCGCCGCCCCAGAAGCCGGGTCAGCACCGGAATGGGCATCCGGTCCACCAGCGGCGACCACACCCATTTGAAGGCATAGGCCAGCCCGACCCAACTCAGAAACCCGATGGTGCTGCGGTTCACACCGGCTTCGCGCAGCCAGAAGCTCAGGGTGCCAAACACCAGCAGCAGCGGCAACCCGGCTGCAAAACCGAGCGACAGCATGCGCAGCGAGGCCGGCTCCAGGTAAACCTTGAGGGTGTCAAGCCACGAGGGTTTGTCAGCCAATGGGGGTATGCCGGGCGTTGGTGTGGTCATGGAGGAATAATACCGGCATGAACTGGCACACCACTTTCTGCAAATTCACCACAGGGTGCGGCTTGGCCCTGGCCCTCACCATGGCCACGGCCCATGCGCGCGAAGGCGTGAATGTGGGGGAAAACTCGGTCTTCGCCAAGGTGGTTCCGGCCGAACAGGTGGAGCGCTCGGCGCAGCTGCAATACAAAGAATTGCTGTCCCAGGCCGATAGCAAACGGGCCCTGGCACCCCAAGACAACATGGAGTTGCAGCGCTTGCGCGCCATCGCCCGCAAGATCATTCCGTTTGCCATGGACTGGAACCCACGCGCGCGGCAGTGGCAATGGGAGGTCAACCTGATTGGCTCCAACCAGATCAACGCCTTTTGCATGCCGGGCGGCAAAATCGTGTTTTACAGCGGCATCCTGCAGCAACTCAAATTGACGGATGATGAGGTGGCCATGGTCATGGGACATGAAATTGCCCATGCCCTGCGTGAACACGCCCGCGAGCGCATGGGCAAGACAGCAGCCACCCAGGGTATTGCCCGTTTGGGTGGTGCGCTGGCCGCCAGCTTCTTTGGCATTGATGCGCGCATCACCGACAGCATTGCCAGTGGCGGTGCCCATCTGCTGACCCTCGAATTCAGCCGCGAGGACGAGTCCGAGGCCGACCTGGTGGGCATGGAGCTGGCCGCCCGCGCCGGGTTTGACCCGCGCGCGGGGGTGTCGCTGTGGCAAAAAATGGGGTCTGCGAGCAAGGGCGCTCCGCCCCAGTGGCTGTCTACCCACCCATCCGGCAAGAGCCGCATCGCGGAGATCGAGGCCAACCTGCCCAAGGTGCTGCCGCTGTACGAGCGGGCTCGGGCGCGTTAGGGCTCGTTTAGACCCTTGGCCCGCGTCAAATCGTGGGATTTTGCTATGTGTTTTGTAGCTTATTGAGAGAAGTCGTAGGTAACCGTGACAGGCGCATGGTCGGAAAACTTCTCACCCTTGTAGATATCGACCTTGCGCGCGCCGTTGGCCAGCGCCTTCGTGGCCAGGTGGTAGTCCAGCCGCCACCCCACGTTGTTGGCATAGGCCTGGCCTCGGTTGCTCCACCAGGTGTAGCAGGTGTCGGTAGTGGCGGGTTCCAGTTGGCGGTAGACGTCAATGATGCCACCTTCCGTCGTCAGTTTGGTCATCCAGGCGCGCTCCTCGGGCAGGAAGCCGCTGTTCTTTTGGTTGCTGCGCCAGTTCTTCAGGTCGGCCTCCTTGTGGGCGATGTTGACGTCGCCGCAGAGAATGAAGTCGCGCTCGGCTTTCAGGCGCTGCAGGTGCGGGTACATCAAGTCCAAGAAGCGGAACTTGGCCTGCTGGCGCTCCTCGCCGCTGGAG
>CAZDDK010000176.1:0-6903 GCA_964504185.1 uncultured Rhodoferax sp.
GGCTGGCCAAACTTGGCGTTGTCGGCGGCGATGATGAAGTCGCACATCATGGCCAGCTCGCAGCCCCCACCCAGGGCAAAGCCGCTGACAGCGGCGATGACCGGCTTGCGGATGGTGCGGATGGTTTCCCAATTGCGGGTAATGAAGTCGCCCTTGTAGGCGTCGGCAAAAGTGAACTTGGCCATGGCGGTGATGTCCGCCCCGGCGGCAAAGGCCTTTTCGCTGCCGGTGAGCACCATGCAGCCGATGGATTCATCGGCATCAAAGCCCTTCAAGGCATGGCCCAGCTCGTCCATGAGCTGGTCGTTCAGGGCGTTCAGGGCCTTGGGGCGGTTGAGGGTGATGATGCCAACCTTGTCACCTTCGACGCGGGTGGTGATGCATTCGTAGTTCATGGTCTTGTGCGGTTTGGGGGTTGAAAGGGCCATTATTGCGAAACCGGCGGGCCAACCAGCCAGGCGTCCACCCGGGCCGCCTCGCGCACACTCAGGCGCACGGCGTCTTCACGCGGCTTGGGCAGGGTGAGCTCCAGGCGCTGCAGGCACTTGTCGCGCGCGATGAGGGCGGTGACCTTCTTGGCGTTGCCAGCGTACAGCGTGAAGTCGTCCAGCGTGCCCAGGCGCCAGGCACCATGGGCATCCGTGCCCTTGGGCTGCACGGCAATCCACTCGTCGCCACTGGCAAATCCGGCTTTTTCGGCCGGGCCGCCACGCAGCACCTGCTGGATGAAAACGCCGCCGCTTTCCTTGACGCGCAGGCCCAGTTGCTGGGCCACCTGGTCAGGCTCCAGGTGCACCTGAATGCCGTGCTGTTCCAGCAGGGGGGTGGTCGGCAGGTCCTTGGTGCCATGCACCCAGTGCGCCAACTCCGCCGCATAGGAGCGCCCCGCCAGTTCGGCCAGCACCGCCAGCAGATCCTGCTCGGTCATGGGGCCCCCCTTGCAGCGGCTCCACAGCCCGCGCATCACATCGTCCAGCGTGGTCTTGCCTTCCTGGCGCAAGCGCAGGTCCAGGCACAGCGCCACCAGCGAGCCTTTGGTGTAGTAGCTCACCGTGGCGTTGGGGGTGTTTTCGTCCTGGCGGTAGTACTTGACCCAGGCGTCAAAGCTGGATTGGGCGACGCTTTGGACCTTGCGCCCCGGCGTCTGTGCCACACCGTTGAGCGTCTTGGTCAGCAGCTTCAGGTAGGCGGCGTTGTCAATCAGGCCGGCGCGGCGCAGCAGCAGGTCGTCGTAGTAGCTGGTGAAGCCTTCAAAGAACCACAGTAGTTCGGTGTAGTTTTCTTGCGTGTAGTCGTAGGTGGCCAGCTCGGCGGGGCGCAGGCGCTTGACGTTCCAGGTGTGAAAGTACTCATGGCTGATCAGCCCCAGCAGCGTGGCGTAGCCCTCGGGCTGCTTGTGTGCCGTGGATGCGAGGTTGGTGCGGGGCAGGCGCGGCAGGTCGGCCCGCTTGCAGATCAGTGCGGTGGAGTTCTTGTGTTCCAGTCCGCCATAGCCATCGGCCACGGCGTTCAGCATGAAGACGTAGTTCTTGAACGGAATGGGGCTCTGGCCCGCGTATTTGCTTCGTTTGTTGCTATCATTTTTGACGATATCGCCATGCCAGAACCGGATTTCCGCCGCACAGATGGCCTGGGTGTCGGCCACCAGCTTGGCCCCGTCAAAGCTGGGCGGCGCGCCGGCCACGACCAGGCGGTGCGGGATTCCGCAGGCGGTGAAGCTGGCGCTCCAGAATGGTCCCATTTCCACCGGGCAATCCACCAGCGTGTCGTAGTTGGCGGCACCGTAGCGGCCAAAGCCCTGCGGATCGAGTGTCTGCGGCTCCAGCCCGGTGGCGACCGACCAGGCCTCCATGCCGGGGCCGGCAACCAGCTCCAGCGTGTGCGCCTGGTCCTGCTGGCCGTCTACCTGCAGGCACAGGCTGGTGCCGTTGAAAAACCCCCGGGTGGCATCCAGCCAGGCGGTGCGCACTGAGTTGTCAAACGCATAGACCTCGTAGCGCACCTCCAGGGGCAGATCGGGCGTGCAGTCCAGCACCCAGCTGGCCTTGTCCGTCTGCTGCACCGGCAGCGTGCGGCGGCCCTGGCGGGCCTGGATGTTTTGCAGGTGCTTGGCAAATTCGCGCACCAGGTAGCTGCCCGGAATCCACACCGGCAGGCGCAGCACCTGCTGTTGCGCGGGCTGTGGCACGGTGAGGGTGACGGCAAACAGGTGGGCGTGAAGGTTGGCGACTTCAATCCGGTAGTGGACGGCGGGTGTGGCGTGGGTGCGGCTCATCTCACACCAATCAGCCTTTGGTACTGTCGGCCAGCAGTTTCTCGACCTGCTTGGCATCAATGGCACCCGGCACGCGGTTGCCGTCCACAAACACCAGCGTGGGCGTCCCGGTGATCTTGTGGTTGCGGCCCAGCTCCACGTTGCGGGCCAGCGCCGAGGTGTCGCAGCTGGCTGCCGCCGCCGGTACCACCTGGTCGCGCACCATCCAGTCCATCCAGGCCTTGGCCTGGTCCTTGGCGCACCAGATGGCCTTGGATTTCTCAGTTGAATCCGCACCCAGGATGGGGTAGAGGAACAGGTAGACGGTGACGTTGTCGATCTTCTGCAGGTCGCGCTCAAAGCGTTTGCAATAGCCGCAGTTGGGGTCCTCAAACACGGCCATTCTGCGCTTGCCATTGCCCCGCACGATGGTGAAGGCATCTTTCAGCGGCAAATTGTCGAATTGGATGGCGGTGAGCTTGGTGACGCGCTCCTCGGTCAGGTTGCGCTTGGCACGCAGGTCGATCAGGCTGCCCTCGATCAGGTAGTTGCCCTGGGCGTCGGTGTAATAGATTTCGCTGCCGTTGATGCGCAGCTCGTACAGACCGGCAATGGGGGTTTTGCTGACCTCGTCAATGGCGCGGATCTGGGGCAGCCGCTCGCCAATGGCCTTGCGGATTTGTGCCTCCTGGGCCAGTGCGCTGGTGCCCAACAGAGCCAGACTGGTGCCCAGCAGCAGCGATGGGAGGAATTTTTTCATGGAGTCTTCTTGCCTTGTGTTGCGGGTTGCCCCAGCACGCCCATGGCGCGCCTGGCAACCCAGTGTTTAATCGGTCCGCTTTGCTCAAATCGGTTCATGCCCCAGTTGCGCATGGCCTGCAGCGCGGGATGGGGGTTGGTAAACAACTGCTGCAAGGCGTCGTTGGCCTGCCCCATCACCGCAAAGTCGGCCTTGCGCGCCCGCTCGTACTGCCGCAGCAGTTTGGGGTCGCCCACGCTGCGCCAATACGGCCTTGCCACCAGCACGCGCACCAGCTCGTCCACATCGGCCAGGCCCACGTTCAGCCCTTGACCGGCCAAGGGATGCATGTTGTGGGCGGCATCCCCCGCCAACACCCATCCCCCTTTTTCGTTGGCCCCGCTCCAGCGCCTGGCTACGGCCTGCTGCAAAGGCCAGACCTTGCGCTCCCCGGCCAAACCCAGTGATCCCAGCGCCCCGTGGCTGGCGGCCTCCAAGGCCGCACAAAAGGATTCAGCCTCCAGCGACTGCAAGGCTTGCGCGCGTTCCGCAGAGACAGACCACACAATCGCGCACAAGTTCCCTTGCACACCGCCCAGTGGCAAAAATGCCAGGATGTCGCCCTGTTCGAACCACTGGCGGGCGATCTGGCCGTGGGGCTGGGCACACTGCACGCGTGTGGCCAGGGCCCACTGGCCATAGGGTTTGACGTCCCACTCCACACCCCACTCCTGGCGGGTGCTGCTGGCGCGGCCTTCGCACACTACGGTCAGCGTCGCGGGGGGCGGGGTGCCCACCACCTCGATCAGGGGCTGGTATCCCACCGCCTGCATCAACCGGGACTCCAAAGCGGGTACATCGACGATCCAGTTCAGTGCATCCGAGCCGGTCTCTGCGGCCTCAAAAGCCACCTCTCCTCCAGCGTCTCCATGCACATGCATGGCCAGCACGGGCGTGGCGTCCTGCGGCTCCGGCCAGCAGCGCACGGCCTCCAGCAATTGGCGCGACAGCAGGTTGATGGCATAGGCCCGCACGTCGGGGGCCACCGGCGTGTCCGCAGATGGGGCAACGGGCGGAGCCACCAGTGCCACACGCAGCTGTTTGCCAGCCAGGTGCAGCGCCAGCGTGCGCCCGACGATGCCGGCCCCCCGGATACAGATATCAAACGGTCTTGTCATCGGGGGATTGTAAAAGCCGGGGTATGACAAGCCCGCCAGCAGGCTTGGTTACGGTCGGACCGTGTCCTGCTCCAGGTGGATGGCCGAGACCTGTGTGGGCAGGGCTTCCAGGAACCGGATGGGGCGGCGGGTACTGGGCGACATGCCACCCAGTACGTCGCGCAGGTCGTCCAGCACGCGCTCGGCGGGGACCGGGTTGTTGTGCAAGAGCACACAGGCTGCCTGAAAATGCAGGGTCACTTCGGGCACCAGACCCGGCAGCGGAATCAGGCCCGACGCAATCAGCTTGACCATGCGTTCGGTCAGGGCCTGGCGCGTGGCCACGCCTTCGAGCAGCAGGCCAAATTGCGCTGTGCCCACGCGTCCGGCGGGGTCCACGTCGCGCAGGATGCGCTGAATCTTGATTACCGCGCGCAGCAGACATTGCTCACCCGTGGTGTCGCTGAAGGCTTCCCGAATCTGTGGATGGTTGACGACCTGGACCATCACCAGCGCCAACGGTTCCCGGTGGTCGATGGCACGCTGCACCGCTTCGTTCAGGTGGGTCTGGAAGACTTCGGCCGTCAGCAAACCGGTCAGCGCGTCCTGGGTGGGCAGGTGGTTGGCGCGCACCACCAGCTCCTTGCGGTCGTGGGTGATCTGGCTCAGTGCATACAACATGATGGGCACGGTCACCGCCACGCCCAGGGAGGTCAGGTAGCGCAGCTCCCAGAGCAGTGGCAACGCGCCCAGGGACTCCCCCGCCATGTACATCAGTCCCAGGAATTGGGGCATCAGGGCCAGCATCAGCCAGCGGGCAATCTGCGAGCCACCGCGCCAGCTCAGAAACGTGGCCACCAGGCCCACCACCGTGGCAAACAACATGACCATGCCGCACACGCGGTCGGCCACAAATCGGTCCACCACCGCAAAGACCAGGACCGATGTCACCGTGCCCCAGCCCGTGCTGTACACGAACCGGTCGAATCGGCGGTAGTGCACAAACAGTGGAAACACGCCGCGAATGAATAGCAGGGAGCAGCCCACGGCCACCACCGGGAGCATTCCCGAGGCCAGGTTGCCCAATTCGGGCAGGGGCCCCCACAAAAACGCATTCAAGACCCCGGTGATTTGGGCAACCGCCGTGGTGATCAGCAAGCCAAACAGGCTGGCCCAGCCGTCCACCACATTGTTGTGTTCCAGGTAGCGCAGCGCCGACAGGCCCGACAGGCTCAGCAGGGTTCCCAGTATCAACCCCAGTCCCAGCAGCTCGAACTGGCGCTGGCCTTCACGCAGCGAGGCGCTTGCCAGCCGAATGGGAATGCCCGCTTGCTTGAAGTTGCGCACCTGCAAATAGATGTCCTGCGGCGCGCCGTTTGGCAGGACCAGGTCGAAGTCGGGATACAAGCCCTGGCGGTGCCACTCGGTCTGCGCCAGCGTGTCGCCCGCGCGTTGCGCCGTCCATTGGCCGGCGGCGTTGGTCTGGTGCAGTGTGACCGAATCCAGAGATGGCAGTGGCAGGTTCAAGGTCCAGCGCGCGCTGGAGCCGGATGCGCGCTGCACGCGCAACTTCATCCACAGCGTGTCGAACCGGTTGAGCGGAAAAGGGTGCAGCGGATCGGCCGCCGCGAACGGAACTTCCCCACTGACAACCTCCGCGAGGGTGGCGTGCGAGCCGACGTCCATCCAGACCTGCAACGGGACGGTGATCTGCTGGCCAGGCGTGTGATCATGCAGGGAAATGGGGCCGTTTATCGCGCCGCTTGCGCCCCAGGCCGGCCAGGCGCACAGGCACCAAACCACCAGCATCAGGCGCGCAAGCAGGGATGGCATACACTTGTCTCCCCCGTTTTTAGAGGTTGTTATGAGTTTGAAGTGTGGCATTGTAGGCCTGCCCAACGTTGGAAAATCCACCCTGTTCAATGCCCTGACCAAGGCGGGCATCGCAGCTGAGAATTACCCCTTCTGCACCATTGAGCCCAATGTGGGCATCGTCGAAGTGCCCGATCCACGCATGGCGCAGCTGGCCGAGATCGTCAAGCCCGAACGCATGGTGCCTGCGGTGGTGGAATTCGTGGACATTGCCGGCCTGGTGGCCGGTGCTTCAACCGGCGAGGGACTGGGCAACAAGTTCTTGGCGCATATCCGCGAGACCGACGCCACCATCAATGTGGTGCGCTGCTTTGAAGACGACAACGTGATCCACGTGGCCGGCAAGGTGGACCCGATTGCCGACATCGAAGTGATTCAGACCGAGCTGTGCCTGGCCGATTTGGCCGCTGCGGAAAAAGCCTTGCACCGCGTCACCAAGACCGCGCGTTCCGGTGACAAGGAGTCCATCAAGCTGGTGGCGATTCTGGAGAAATGCCAGGCCGCGTTGAACGAGGCCAAGCCCGTTCGCACGCTGGAATTCTCGAAGGAAGAGCTGCCGTTGTTGCAGCAGTTTTTCTTCATCACCGCCAAGCCCGCCATGTTTGTGGCCAACGTGGCCGAAGACGGTTTTACCAACAACCCCATGCTCGACCGCCTGACCGCCTTTGCCACGGCGCAGAAGGCCCCGGTGGTGGCCATCTGTGCCAAGCTCGAAGCCGAGATGAGCGAGATGAGTGACGAGGACCGCCAGATGTTCCTGGAGGAACTCGGCCAGAGCGAGCCCGGCCTGAACCGCCTGATCCGCTCGGCCTACACGCTGCTGGGTCTGCAGACCTACTTCACCGCCGGCGTCAAGGAAGTGCGCGCCTGGACCATCCACG
>CAZDDK010000177.1:0-668 GCA_964504185.1 uncultured Rhodoferax sp.
CATATTTGAGCAGGAAGCTGACGCCAAAGAAGAGGATCAGCAGACCGATCTTGGTGCGCGTCAGCATGAGTTGCAGACCGACGAAGACGATCACGCCGACGACGACGGCGAGGATGCGGTATTTCTCGATCGCCGCGCCGAGCACGTTGATCGAACCGTGGAAGGCCTCGGGCCGGATCAGCGGATTGATCTGCGGACCGAACGAGGCATAGAGCAATTGCTCGGCGACGATCAGGCCGCCCATGGTGATGAGGATCTGCTTGAGATGCTGGCCGTACACCGGCCGCACGATGAAGCGCTCGAACGCCAGCCCCACGGCGCCCGCTACCAGCATGGCGATCAGCATGGCCGGGATCACGGCCACCAGGTTGCGCCACAGCTCCTGCGAACCGGTCCAGTCGGACATGCTGCCCAGCACGCTGACGGCGACGAAAGCGCCCAGTGCAATGAACACGCCGTGGCCAAAGTTGAGCACGTCCATCAGGCCGAAGACCAGCGTCAGGCCCGACGCGATGATGAAAATGATCATGCCCATCGCCAGGCCCGCCACGGTGAGCGTGAGCCAGGTGGACGCTGAGCCGATAAACGGCAGTACCGCCAGCGCCAGCACGGGCACCAGGGCGAGCGGCTTCCAGTCGAGTTCACGCCAGTTCATGCAGCACCTCGCG
>CAZDDK010000177.1:678-6861 GCA_964504185.1 uncultured Rhodoferax sp.
CTATTTACTATTATTTTCATAGCTGTCAGCCCATACTGCATAAGCGCTAGAGGCCTAAAACACTTAAATTTCATAATGCCAACCCCAGCAGCGAGCGCTGCAGCGCCTCGTCTTGCGCCAGCGCCGCCATGCGCCCGGTGTGCACGACGACGCCGTTGTCCATGACCGCGACGTTGTCGCCCAGGCGTTTGGCGAAGTTGATGTTCTGCTCGACCAGCAGGATGGTCACGCCGCTCTTTTTGAGCTGGTCAAACGCGTCAATCATGTTGTTGATGATGGCCGGCGCCAGACCTTTGCTGGGCTCGTCCACGATGAGCAGCTCGCGCGGCTCGACGATGGCGCGCGCCACCGCCAGCATCTGCTTTTGCCCGCCCGAGAGCTTGCCGGCCGGGTGGTTCCAGAACTTCTCGACTGCGGGAAACAGCTGAAAGATCCAGGCCAGGCGCTCGGCGTCGATTTGCGCGGCGGTGCGCGCGCTGCGTGCCGCAAGCACCATGTTTTCCCTGACCGTCAGGTCCCCGAAGTTGCCCATGGTTTCGGGCACATAGGCGATGCCCAGCCCGGCGATCTGCGGCGTGGCAAAGCGCGTGATGTCCTGCCCCGCAAACTTCACCGTGCCCTGGGACGCGCGCCACAGGCCCATGATGGTGCGCAGCGTCGTCGTTTTGCCTGCGCCATTGCGCCCGAGCAGCATGGTCACTTCGCCGCGCGGCACCACGAGATGGACGCCATGCAGGATGTGGTACGCCGCAATGTGCGTGTGCACGCCCGAGAGTTCGAGCAGCGGCGCAGAGCTGGCGGTCATTGCAGCGCTCATGCGGCCACCTCTTGCCCATCGGTCTGCACCACGCCCAGATAGGCCTCTTGCACCACAGGCGAGGCAATCACTTCGGCGGGCAAGCCATCGGCCACCAGCGTGCCGTTGGTCAGCACGATGATGCGGTCGGCCAGCTCGCGCACCACGTCCATCTTGTGCTCCACCAGCAGAATGGTTTTGCTCTTGTCGTTCTTCAGGGCACGAATCAGGTTGAGAATGACCGGTGCCTCGTCCGCACTCATACCCGCAGTGGGTTCGTCAAACATGTAGACCGCCGGGTCCAGCGCCATCAGCAGCGCCACTTCGAGCTTGCGCTGGTCGCCGTGCGGCAGGCTGGCCACCGGCACGGCCTGCTTGTCCAGCATGGCCACGGTCTGCAGGATGTCGCGCGCATGGCGGGTCAGGTCCCCGTGGTCGCTCCAGATGCTCCACAGGTTCAGGCCCCGCAGGTGTGCACCCGGTTGCGCCGCCTGCACGGCCAGGCGCACGTTCTCCAGCACCGACAGGTGGGGGAACAGATTGGTCAACTGAAACGCCCGCCCCAGTCCTGCCCGTGTGCGCGCCGACGGCCCCAAGGCCGTCAGGTTGTTACCGTGAAGAAACACCTCGCCCGCACTGGCCTTGAGCTGGCCCGAGATCAGGTTGAAATAGGTGGTCTTGCCAGCCCCGTTGGGGCCAACAATGGCCGTCAGCGTGCCCGGCTGGAACGCGCAGGACACGGCATTGACCGCCACGTGGCCACCGAAGCGGATCGTGAGTTCTTTGGTTTCTAACATGGTCTATGGCTTCCCTTGATTGGGGGAGCGGCGTAGCGAGCGGGTCGAGGGCAAGGCACCCAGCGCGGAGGAACCGGAACCTACTCCGGTACGTGAGGATTTCGGGCACTGCGCAACGCCGCCATCGGCGCGCGCAGGTGCCGAACCCAATCAATTAGCGCTTGTTGCGGATAGGGACGTCTATCTCTTCCGGACGAATCTCACGCACCAGCTCCGGCACGCCCCAGGCAAAAGCCGGGTCCACCTTGATCTTGAAGTGGTACATGCTCTGCATGGCCTGGTGGTCTTCCTTGCGGAAGGTCATCTTGCCCTTGGGCGTGTTGAAGCTCATGCCTTCCATGGTCTTGATCAGCGTGTTGGCCGAGGTGTCGCCGTTGCTGGCATTCAGTGCCGCCACAACCGCCATGGCAGCGGAGAAACCACCGGCCGTGAAGAAGTCAGGAGGCGACTTGAACTGGGAGTAATGGCGCGACACCATGGCGTCGTTGATCGGGTTGCGGGGCATGCCGAAGTAGTAGTACGCCGCACCTTCCATGCCGGGGAACTGCTTGTAGGCCGTCATGGCGGGCAGGATGTTGCCACCAGTGGCGATTTCAATGCCATGACGCTTCAGATCCATGTCAGCGATCTTGAACGGATTGCCACCGGCCCAGATGATGAAGATCACCTTGCGACCCGGCTGGTCCTTGAGCTTGTCGATCAGGCGCTGACCGCCGGCCGTGAAGTCGGTGGTGGCTGGTGGCAGGTACTCTTCATGCACCAGCTTGGCTTTCTTGAGCGCCTCTTTGAACGCCTTCACGCCGTCACGCCCGAAGGCGCTGTCTTGCGCCATGGTGGCAATGGTGATGCCCGCCTTGTCCAGTGCCACGGCGTTGGCAATCGCATCCTGCGAGCTGTTGCGGCCTGTGCGGAAGACGTATTTGTTCCATTTGTCACCGGTAATGCTGTCGGCCACGGCAGGTTCGACCAGCAAAATCTTCTTGTACTCTTCGGCCACCGGCAGCATGGCCAGTGCCACGGGCGATGCGGTGGGGCCGACGGCCAGGTCCACCTTGTCGTCACCATAAGCGGCGGCCAGCAGCGATTTACCCTGGTCGGGCTTGCCCTGGTCGTCCTTCTCAATCACCACAATTTTCTTGCCCGCCACCTTCATGGTGCCCTGGGTCGCGTAGTCCAGGCCCATCATGAAGCCCACCGCCGTCTGCTTGCCATAGGCTTCCAGCGGGCCGGTCTTGCTGTAGATATGGGCAATCTTGATTTCTTTCGATTGGGCCAAGGCGGTTGCACCGGCCAGTGCGGCGCACAGTCCGGTTGCAATCAGTGAAGCCTTGATAACCCAGCGGCGTTGGTGCATGCGTGTCTCCTGTTGTGATAATGGGTGCGAGACATAAAGCACAAAACATGCCATTCGCTAGTGCGTTGATTTCATTGAATAATTTTCGAACAGTCGTCGCCAATCCCTACAATGTGTCTACAAATTAGACATATCAGTGTGTCTTATTTTTAGACAAATTGTCCAATTTTCAGACAATACCAAGACGCGCATACAGGGTGGCGCGGGAAATGCCCAGCATCTTGGCGGCAGCCACCTTATTGCCCTGGTTGGCGGCCAGGGCTGCGTGGATGGCGCGGCGCTCCAGGTCGGCCACTTGCTCGGCCAGCGGTGCCAGCAAGGCCTGCGCATCGGCCCCCGCCTGGCCAGCAGCGGCGGGCTTGGGGGGCGCATCGGCCACCATGGTGGACAGGGCAGGCTCTATCCGTTGCACGCCGGATTCCCGCAGCACCTCCTCCAGTTGCGCCACCTCGATGCGGGTGGAGTCGCTGCGCATGGCCGCCTGCTCCAACACGTTGCGCAGCTCTCGGATGTTGCCGCGCCAGGGTTGGGCCTGCAGCAGTGCCAGCGCCTGGGGGGACAACTCGGGCGGCGGCACGCCGCTGCGCAGGGCCACGTCTTCGCCCAAAGCCTCCAGCAAAGCGGCGATGTCGTCCCGCCGTTCACGCAACGGCGGCACGCGAATGGGCAACACATTGAGCCGGTAAAACAGGTCCTCACGAAAACCGCCGTCACGCACCAGACGCAGCAAGTCGCGCGAGGTGGCGGCGATGACACGCACATCAATGGGAATCAGCTTGTTGGAGCCCAGCGGCTCGATTTCGCCCTCCTGCAAAGCGCGCAGCAGCTTGGACTGCAGGCCCAGCGGCATGTCTCCAATCTCGTCCAGGAACAGCGTGCCACCGTGGGCCAGCCGGAACTTGCCATCGCGCCCCTTGCGGTCGGCCCCGGTGAAGGCACCCGGCGCGAAGCCAAAGAACTCGGCCTCCAGCAGGGTATCCGGCACCGCCGCAATATTCACGCTGATGAAGGGACCGGCCGCCCGGTTGGAGGCAGCATGGATGGCGTGGGCCAACAATTCCTTGCCGGTACCGGTCTCGCCCAGCAGCAGCACCGGGCTGGAGGATTGCGCGGCGCGGCGCGCCTGGCGCTTGACCTCGACCGCCGCCGCGCTCATGCCGATGAAGCTGGCAAAGGTGTACTTGGACTGGCGCTGCCCCGGCTGGCGCAGGCGCTGCGTGGCCAACTCACGACGGGCATCGTCGAGATCGCGCTGCAAGAGGGAGAATTTTTCGATCAGCGGCTGCAGCGTGGTCTCGGGGTGGTCGAACAGCACAATGCCTAAAGCGCCAATCACCTGCCCCGCCGCATCGCGCAACGGGATGCGGCTGACCACAAAGGTGCCGGCGCGGTTGGTCAACAAGTCGATCAGGATGGGCTTGCCGGTCTCCAGCACCTGGTGCAACTGGGTGTTCTGCACCACCTGCGAAACCGAATGGCCCACAAAGTCTTCCTCGCGTTCAAATCCCAGGGCCGGCAAAAAACGCTTGTACTGGTCGTTGATCCAGACCACACGGGCCGCGCGGTCCACCAACATCATGCCCTCGCTGGCGTTGGCAAACAGATCGAACATGGAGCGCGCCGCCAGCTCCAGAATGCTCTGTGCGTCGCGCGGCAGGGTGTCCGTGTTTTCCATGGGCGAATGTTACCGCGCGGGTCAGGCGGCGCATGCGCTACTCCCAAGCAGGCAAATTGCTACAACATATATAGCAATAAATCGTTAATATACGCGGGCTAGTGCCGTATTTCGCTTCAAGGTTTTGTGCGGGAGAACAGCAGAACAAATCAGGACACCACAAAAGAACACTCTAGGAGTCTGTCGGACTTGAGTCAGACCGCCCCGAGGTTGGCGAATCACCGGAGCAATTGGAGCGCTTGAAGCGCCGATGCGGGCGGTCGGGGCAGCTTCGGGTGCCGTGGAAGGCCTCAGAACGCCTCTGAGCTTGCGTTTTGGCGTGCATTTCGACCCCCAAAGCCCCTGTCACGCCGCTCGCAGCACATGCATGCGCTTGATGTTCCAGGCCATGGTCACCAGACTCCACTCGCCCTGCGCTTTGTGCAACCCGCGCATGCTCATCTGCCGCCAGCCCATCACCCGCTTGATGATCCCGAACACCGGCTCCACCGTCTGCTTGCGCAGCTTGTACAACGCGCGCCCAGCCTGCGTGCCCAACTGGTGAGCCATCCGCATGAGCGGGTCTGTCGTTTCGGGCTCAGGCGCATCGGGAGCAAAGCGCTCCAGCACCGGCTGGTGATGGCTCTCTCGCCTGAGGGCCAGCAGTGGCTCGATGCCTGCTCCTGCGCACGCCTGCACGTTGGCCTGGCTGCAGTAGCCGTTGTCGGTGATTAGCGTCTGCACCGAAGCTTGGCCTCTTTGGCTTGGAATTCCTGTTGCTCGCGTTGATGGCGCTCGGCCGCACGTTGCTCGATCTTGGCCTTGGCTTGGACCAGCGCGCTCAGGCGGTCTTCGCGCCGGGCGATCTCTGCGGGCACGTCCATCCCGTCGAGTGCAGCCTGCGCATCGCTGCTCTCGGCCAGGGCCAGCAGTTGCTGCACTTCCTGGCGCAGTTGCGCCTCGATCTTGTTGGCGTGCGCCCACGACAGGGCCTTGTGCTTGCTGGCGTTGGCCTCGATCTTGGTGCCGTCCAGCGCGATGGCCCCAAGCTTGAGTAGGTTCATCTCGCGTGCCAGCACGAGTACCTGCACGAACAAGACCTCGATTTCCTTGAGGAAACGGCACCGGAAGGTGGCCAGCGTGTCGTGGTCGGGGTGGGTGTTGGCGGCCACGAAGCGAAACGCCACCGAGTCGTAGGTCGCGCGCTCAATCTTGCGGCTGGAGTGCACGCCGCTGGCGTAGCCGTAGACCAGTAGGCCCAGCAGCACCGCCGGGTGGTGCGCCGCCGAGCCGCGCCCGCCGTACTGACGCGTCAGCGCGCTCAGGTCCAACTGTTCGATGACTTCCACCACGAAGCGCGCCAGGTGGTTGGCCGGCAGCCATTCGTTCACCGATGGCGGCAGTAGGTAGGCGGTGTCTCGGTCAACAGCAACGAAGCGGCTCATCGGGGGTAATCCAATTCTGGCGGGATGCCACAATTGTCCAGGCTATCTCGCCCGAAGAGAAGGGGGAAAGTCCGACAGGCTCCTAGGCACGTAGCCACAGACAGTGCGGTAGCACGGCAAGGCGAAGCTACAACGAC
>CAZDDK010000178.1:0-6758 GCA_964504185.1 uncultured Rhodoferax sp.
GCCGATTTAGCTCAGTTGGTAGAGCAACCGCCTTGTAAGCGGTAGGTCATCAGTTCGAATCCGATAATCGGCACCATTTTCTCACCTCGCATCTCAGCTTCTTGTGCTGCGCGTTTGTACCTTCAGACGTATGGAACTGACATCCCACCCCTTTGCGCGCAGATGGGATTGCAGCGATGGCAGCAGTTGGCGGATTTTTGCGGCAATGGCGTTGTTGTCCAGAATCAGGCACCAGACAGTTCCTTCGATAGGTCCGGCCCGTACTGCAGAACGCAAGGCGGTTGGTATCAACACCTCAATCGATTGGAGCCTGGCAGCAGAGTCGGCCACCAAATTCGTCAAGTGGGCGAATGTTGGCGAGTCTTGTGAGGCTTGCAGCAGCGTGTAGGAATGGTTACGACGGTTCATGACCTCATGAGGCGAAGGAATTCTGAATGCAGTTGATTATCACGGATGCATGGCTAACCAAAAGCCGAGCGTTTCACCTGAGCGGATCTAAGCTCGTTCTTGCGCTGTTAGCCGCCTCTTTGGTGTTGATTCTGGTTTCTGCGGGGCTTTATCACTGGGTTTTTCTTAAGGGTGCCCGTGAAGGTTGGCCGGTGATTGGGGCGCTGGTCCGCATGGTCGTCAAAGACGAAGTGGCGCAGCAGGATCGCTACATGCGTGAAAACATCGAAGTGATGGCGCGCAAGCTTGGTGAAATGCAGGCCAAATTGTTGCAACTTGAATCGCTGGGTGAGCGTGTGTCCGGCCTTGCGGGCGTCAACCCTGCTGACGTGAAGATGAAGCCTGGACAGGGGGGGCGGCTGGTTGCCAGCCGAGATTTGACGCTGTCGGAACTGGATCTGGCCCTGCAGGAACTGGACCAGGCAACCATGCAGCGCAGCGATGTGATGGCGGTTCTGGAGTCCCGGCTTTTCGAGCAGAAGATCAAGAAATTGATGGTGCCAACGCAGACCCCGGTGCCCAATGCCAATCTCGGATCCGTGTTTGGCTGGCGCATTGATCCGATTACGGGGCGATCCGCCTTGCACACTGGCCTGGATTTTCCTGCAACACCGGGTACTCCCATTCATGCAGCCGCCGGTGGCGTGGTGGTGACGCAGGAATACCAAGTGGAATATGGCAATCTGGTTGAGGTGGACCATGGAAACGATTTGATTTCCCGCTATGCCCACATGTCGAAAGTGGCCGTCAAAAAGGGCGATCTGATCAAGCGCGGCCAAAAGATTGCAGAGGTGGGCAGCACTGGCCGTTCTACGGGGCCACATCTGCACTTTGAGGTGCTGGTGCAAGGCATCCCCCAGGATCCGCAAAAGTTTCTCAACGCCGGACGCAACCTGGCCAGTACGCCGCCCCAGCAGAGTCCCGCAAAGCCGACTTCCGTGCAACGCTAAAATCAGCACTTTTAGTTTCTGGTCGTCAGGCTGATCACGCCACCGTGGTTGCATTTCGCCGAAACGTCTCCACTTCATCCTGATTAGAAAAAGGACTGCGCTGCGCTGCGAACCCATGGTGGGTCCAGGCCAGTCTTGCATTCATGGCCATCAATATCCTTACCAAACTCTTTGGCAGTCGCAACGACCGCCTGCTCAAGCAATATCGCACTGGGGTGGGCCGCATCAACGCGCTGGAACCCCAGTATGAAAGGCTCTCGGACGATGAGCTGAAGGCCAAAACGCAGGAGTTCAGGGACCGGATTGCCGGTGGTGCGTCATTGGACTCACTCCTCCCCGAGGCGTTTGCCGTGGTGCGAGAGGGTTCCAAGCGGGTCATGAAAATGCGGCACTTTGATGTGCAGCTGCTGGGGGGCATGTCTCTGCACTTCGGCAAGATCTCCGAAATGGGAACGGGTGAGGGCAAAACCCTGACTGCAACACTGCCGGTGTATTTGAATGCGCTTACGGGCCATGGCGTTCACGTTGTGACAGTGAACGACTATCTTGCCAGCCGTGACGCCCAATGGATGGGGCGACTCTACAATTTTCTGGGACTCACGGTGGGGGTTAACCTGCCGCAGATGCCGCGCGAGGAAAAGCAGGCGGCCTACCGTGCGGACATCACGTACGGCACCAACAATGAATTCGGGTTCGACTATCTGCGTGACAACATGGTCTACGAAGTAGCGGATCGTGTTCAACGGGGTCTGAGCTACGCGATCGTGGATGAAGTGGACTCCATTCTGATCGACGAGGCGCGCACTCCCTTGATCATCAGCGGGCAGGCAGAGGACCACACCGACCTGTATCTGGCTATCAACAAAGCGGCACCGCAGCTGCAACGACAGGAAGGGGAGGCCGACCCCCGTACCGGTGAGGGGGTCACAAAGCCCGGTGACTTCACGCTCGACGAAAAGAGCCACCAGGTCTTCTTGACGGAGCAGGGGCACGAAAGCGCCGAGCGCATTTTTGCCGAGATGGGGCTCATCCCTCCAGGGGCCTCGTTGTACGACCCCGCCAACATCACGCTCGTCCACCATCTGTACGCAGCGCTGCGCGCCAACAACCTCTACCACCGCGATCAGCACTATGTGGTGCAGCAAGGGGAAATCGTCATCGTGGACGAGTTCACCGGGCGGTTGATGACCGGTCGCCGTTGGAGCGATGGACTGCACCAGGCGGTCGAGGCCAAGGAGGGCGTTGCCATTCAGGCAGAAAACCAGACGCTGGCATCCATTACCTTCCAGAACTACTTCCGCCTGTATGGCAAGCTGGCCGGCATGACCGGTACCGCCGATACAGAGGCCTATGAATTCCAGGAAATCTATGGCCTGGAGACAATTGTGATTCCCCCAAACCGGGTGAGTCGGCGCGAGGACCAGCTTGATCGCATTTACAAGACGACGCGCGAAAAGTACAACGCGGCCATAGCCGATATCCGGGAGTGCCATGAGCGTGGCCAGCCGGTGTTGGTCGGTACCACGTCGATTGAGAATTCAGAGATCATTTCCCAGCTGTTGGACAAGGAGAAACTGCCTCATCAGGTTCTGAACGCCAAGCAGCACGCACGCGAAGCGGACATCGTTGCCCAGGCGGGTCGGGCCAGGATGATCACCATTGCCACCAATATGGCAGGGCGGGGCACCGACATTGTTTTGGGTGGCAGCATTGGCAAGGCGATTGAGGCGATCGAAGCGGACGGTTCCCTGGACGGCAACGCCAAACAGCAGCAAATTGACTCTTTGCGTGCGCAGTGGAAAAACGATCACGAGCAGATCAAGGCTTTGGGTGGTTTGCGCATCATTGCCACAGAACGCCACGAGTCCCGTCGCATTGACAACCAGTTGCGGGGGCGTTCCGGTCGTCAGGGCGATCCTGGCTCCTCCCGCTTCTATCTCAGTTTGGATGATGCGTTGATGCGCATCTTTGCAGGAGACCGGGTCAAGGCGATCATGGACCGGCTGAAAATGCCCGAGGGAGAAGCCATTGAAGCTGGCATTGTGACACGCAGCATTGAAAGCGCGCAGCGCAAGGTAGAAGCGCGCAATTTTGATATACGCAAGCAATTGCTGGAATACGACGATGTATCCAATGACCAGCGCAAGGTGATCTACCAGCAGCGCAACGCCATCCTGGATGCACAGGATTTGAGTGCCCAGATTGCCTCCCTGCGCGAAGGCTGTTTCACTGACTTGGTTCGCCAGTACATCCCTGCTGAGTCAGTGGAGGAACAATGGGACATTGCCACTTTGCAAACCGTCCTGGCAAACGAGTGGCAAATTGTTCTGGATTTGCAAAAGCAGGTTCAGCAAGCCAGCGCGATCACGGACGAGGACCTGTTGCATTCTGTGACCGAGGCGGCCCATGCCGCATTCAACGCCAAGTTGGAGCTGGTGGGTACGGAAAACTTTACGCAGTTTGAGCGCATGGTGCTGTTGCAGAGCATTGATACCCACTGGCGTGACCATTTGAGCTCACTGGATTATTTGCGCCAGGGCATTCATTTGCGGGGTTATGCCCAAAAGCAACCCAAACAAGAGTACAAGCGCGAGGCGTTTGAGCTGTTTGGGCAGTTACTGGACTCCGTCAAGAACGAGGTGACCCAGGTGCTGATGACGGTCAAGGTTCAGTCCAACGAGCAGCTCGAAGAGGCAGCGGAGGCCATGGAAAGCCGGGGCGAGAGTCTTGCCAACGTCACTTACAGTGCCCCCACCGAAACGGGCGAAGTGCAAACAGTGGTGGACCCGCAAACCGTTCAGTCTGCTGCCGCGCCAGGATCCGATGTCTTCATGCGCGTGGGACGCAACGATCCCTGTCCGTGCGGCAGTGGAAAGAAGTTCAAGCACTGCCACGGAAAGCTGGCGTAGTCTCGACTCGGATCGACACGGTTTGGTCGGTACCAAACCGTGTGTTCCCCTGTTTCGGCGCAGCGCTATCGGGGCTGCTTAGGCACTGGCCTCATCCAGCACCGCATCATCCAGGTGCCGCACATCTCCCCATCCGATGAGGGTCAAACCATCGGGGGTCCATAGCAGGCGGTTGATGGCTGCGTTGCCCAATTCCCAGGTGCGAGGGGCCTCGATTTCCTGGCGGGTGGCCAGGCGGTACAGGGCGTCCATGACGCCACCGTGGGCCACCAAAACGATTTGTTCCCCCTGGTGCTGTTCGGCCAGGGAGTTGACTGTGTGGCGAATGCGTTCGCGCAACTGAACCAGCGTTTCTCCGCCCTGCGGGGCGAAATGCGGGTCGCGTTGGCGCCAGCGGCGCGATTCTTCCGGCCAATCCAAGCCGATCTGGGCATAGGTCTGACCCTCAAATATCCCGAAACCCCGCTCACGCAAGCCAGGGTGGGGCCGCACTGACAGCGCGGCCGGGTCTTTGCTGTGCCTGGCGATGGCCTGCGCGGTCTGGAAGGCACGGGACAGGTCGCTGCTATAGACAGCCCCGATGTCCTCGTCTGCCAGGGCCAACCCCACACGCTGCGCCTGCCACTGGCCGCGTGCGTTGAGCGCAATGTCCAGGTGGCCTTGCAGGCGGGTATCCACGTTCCATGCGGTTTCGCCGTGGCGAATGGCAATGATGCGGGTGGAAGTGCCCATCGGAATCTATTCCAGCGTGACGACCTGCAGTCCCGGCAGGGCCGCAGTCGGAAACTCTTCTTCGTCAAAGGCCTTGTCGCCGTTTTCATCTGCCACGCCGGTGGCGCGCACCGCCTTGAAGTCGAACTGACGGTGGTCCATCAGGTGCGATGGGACCACATTCTGCAGCGCTGTGAACATGGTCTCCAAGCGTCCGGGGAACTTCTTGTCCCATTCCCGCAGCATGTTGCCGACCTGCTTGCGTTGCAGGTTCTCCTGGCTTCCGCACAGGTTGCAGGGAATGATGGGGAACTGGCGGTGTGCCGCCCAGCGGATGATGTCCTTCTCGGCCACATTGGCCAGGGGCCGAATCACCACGTGGCCCCCATCATCGCTTACCAGCTTGGGCGGCATGCCTTTCAACTTGCCGCCAAAGAACATGTTCAGAAACAGCGTCTGCAGCATGTCGTCGCGGTGGTGGCCCAGGGCGATCTTGGTGATCTTCAGTTCGTCGGCCACGCGGTACAGGATGCCACGGCGCAGGCGCGAACACAGGCTGCACATGGTCTTGCCCTCGGGCACTACCTTCTTGACGATGCTGTAGGTGTCCTGCGTTTCAATGTGAAAGGGGATGTTCAGGCCCTTGAGGTAATCGGGCAGGATGTGATCGGGAAAACCGGGCTGCTTCTGGTCCAGGTTGACGGCGATCAGCTCGAAGCGCACTGGGGCACGCTGCTGCATCTTCATCAGGATGTCGAGCATGGTGAAGCTGTCTTTGCCGCCGGACAGGCACACCATCACACGGTCTCCCTCCTCGATCATGTTGAAGTCCACAATGGCCTGCCCAACCTGGCGGCACAGGCGTTTTTCCAGTTTGTGGGTTTCCCGTTCGATCTTGGGCTCTTTGGCCACGGGGACCACTTCGTTTTCTATCCAGACTGCGCTCATTCAATGCTCCAGGTGCCAATCAAATGTTGGCGGGCTAAGGGGGTATTTTCTGTCACCACTGACCCGCTTCCACGCGGATTGCGACTTCGCAGTCGTCAAAAATTTCCAGTTTGGCAATTTTGACCCGCACGCCCAGCACGCCGGGCAGCAGCATCAGGCGGTGGGCCAGCTTGCCAATCAGGCTTTCCAGCAGGTTCACATGCTCGGCGGTGCATTCGTTGATGATGATTTGCCGCACCTTGCGGTAGTCCAGCACATGGTGGATGTCATCGTCGTGCGGCAGCGGGGGCTGGGGTCCCAGGCTGAGTTCGGCATCCACCTGGATGGGCTGGGGGGCGAGTTTTTCGGACTCCAGAATCCCCAGGTTGGCGTCAAAACGCAGGCCGGTCAGGGTCAGGGTCTGGGTTCCCGTGGTGTGTTGCATGGGTGAGTGGTCGTGTTGGGGCTGTCACATCAGGGAGAAATCGCGCTCGAAGCGCATCAGGTGCTGGCCACCGTCCACCAGCAGCGTGGTGCCGGTGATGGACTGGTTTTGCAGCGCAAAAAGCACGGTGGAGGCCACATCCTGCGGGGTAGACGAGCGCCCCAGCGGAGAGAGCTTGTGCAGGGCCTCGAATTTGGCGTCGCTGAGCATGTGGCTGGTCAGGGTCAGGCCCGGTGCCACGCCCACCACCCGCACCAGCGGGCTCAGGGCCAGCGCCAGCATGGTGTTGGCGGCTTCCAGCGCGGCCTTGGACAGGGTGTAGCTGAAAAAATCGGGGTTCTGGTTCCACAGCTTCTGGTCCAGCAGGTT
>CAZDDK010000179.1:0-6681 GCA_964504185.1 uncultured Rhodoferax sp.
TCCGCTTTACCGAAGCGCGTTTCGACAGCTTCATGCAGTCGCAAAAGCTGTAATCAGGCCTGCGCCCGATTCCCTACAAAACCCGCTTCGGCGGGTTTTTTTGTGAACTTTGTACGCTGGTACACCCTTCGGCGTCCTCACGCATTGATCACTCGCCGTACAGATACAGGGTGTACGTGTTGAGCAGGTAGGTGGCCATCAATCCCAGGCTTACCCAGCCAACCGCTCGCAAAATGCGCGATTCGGGCCTGAAGAAGAGCCCCACCATGGCCAACCCCGTCATGGTGATAGCAGATCCGGCAGTGACGGCGTGCACGGGCGATACACTGGACAGCAAGTCACCCGGTCGAAACAACAAGTCATCCAGACCAATGATCATTACATTGAATAAATTGCTACCCAGCAAATTGCCAATGGCCATGTCCAGTGCGCCCATGCGCAACGCCGACACGGTGACAACCAGCTCTGGCAACGAAGTGGCCATGGCCACAAATAGGCTTCCTACAAATGACTTGTTCCAGGCCATCGCCTGCGCCAGGTCTGTGGCGACGAACGGCAGCCACATGCCTGCACCTGCCACCACGGTCGCTGCCAGGGCAAACCGCAATGTGGCGTCACGCAGCGTGGGTGTTTGTGCACCGCACGGTTCGGACGTGGGCAGACCATGTGTGCGTTCGTAGACAAATACGGCACGCATCGCCACCATATAAAGACCCAGCACCACGGGCGTGATCCAGCCGAATGACCACTGCGCCGAGGCGGTTGCGGCGGTTGTTCCGTGTGGAGGCTTGATCTGGTTCATCAGCAAGCCAATCAGCACAAAACCCAGCAGTACAACTCCAAAGGCACCGGCCAAAACGTGTCCCTGGCTGGCCCGACACCAGAGTGGCTCCCTGCGGAAAAAAAGGTCAATTACAACCAAAAAAAACAAATTGACTACGCAACTTCCCAGGGCATCTCCCACCGCCAGATTGGGTGCCTGCGCGATGGTCACGCTGGTGATGCCCGTTGCCAGTTCGGGGAGCGATGTCACGGTGGCCAGCATTGCCACACCAACCCAACTACCGGTCAGACCGGTGCGTTGCGCAATGACATCACCGTAGCGTGAAAGCCAATAACCCGCGCTGCCAATGAGTGCGGAGCAGACGAAGAACTGCAACCAGATGGTGCCTACCGTTTGCATGGGGATTCATGGGTTGCGCAGGTCATCGCTTGGTAGCCTTCGATTTGTGGGTCGGGGTGGGCGCTGGTGACACATCTAGCCGAACACCATCCGCGCTATTCAAGCCCGCACGCACAGCCAGGCCCACCCGCAAACGCTGCATTTCGGGTATGCCCAGGGGTTTGGACAGCTGGAGTTGCACTAGCAACAGTGGTCGCTCGGACACAGGTATTTCTGATGCGCCCGCCGGGCTTGCAGCAGTCTGGTAACCTGCGCTCACAGCAACATGCAAGGCCTGCGGAAACTGTGCCGAGATCTCTCGGTAGATGTCGTGCAACGGAAGTTGGGACGCAGCCGCCCTGCGCAATTCACCTAATTCTTTTTGGAGCGCGGCAATCCGCGTTTCGCGTTCAACGATTTCGGTCTGATTGGATTGAATGAAGTCCTTAAGAATGTCCCTCTTCACGGCATTGATGTCGGGCATCACCTGCCCGGACTGCGCCACCACCAACTCGGTGTTGCTGAACCCGTACTCGGCCAGCCGCTGCTCCATGGCTTTGACCTCCGCATCCGATAGCCGTTCACCGGCAAGGGTGACCCGGATTTGCCGGGTGTGGTGGTCGGCGCTGTGTGAAAGCACCAGAATACTCGGATGGGAGCGAACAACCTCCTGCACATACCGGCGGCTGTTCATGTCAAACCATTCCTTCTGAACCAGATTGAACGCCAGGTATAGGCTTGGAACCAAAGTGGACACTACCACCACACCAATAATGGTCCGCCGTTTGACGCGTGAACGGTCTTCGAGCAACTTGATACTGGGCAGGCGCATCAACCGTACCATCACCCGGGTTGCGATGGCGATGAAGACGCAATTGATGGCGAACAGGTAAATCGCACCACCAAAGTACTGAAAATTGCCGACTGCCAACCCATAGCCGGCCGTGCAGAGGGGCGGCATCAAGGCAGTGGCGATGGCCACTCCGGGAATCAGATTGGATTTGATGCGCCGGGTCGCTCCGATGACGCCCGCCAAGCCACCGAAGAATGCAATCAGCACGTCCCATATCGTCGGCGTGGTGCGCGCCAACAACTCTGAATGGGCCTGCGACAATGGAGTGATCAGGAAGTACGCGGTTGAAGCGAGCAGGCTCAGTACAGTCGCCAGCCCCAGATTGAAGAGCGATGAGCGCATCAACGCGGAGTCGTTGATGCCGGCCCCATAGCCCAGGGCCATGATGGGACCCATCAGGGGCGATATCAGCATTGCGCCGATGATCACCGCCGTGGAATTGACGTTCAGCCCAATGGATGCGATGAAGATCGCAAAAATCAACACCCAGAGAGCGGTACCGCGAAATTCGACTCCGCTGCGAAAGGTCTGGTCAATCTCGGACGTGTCGGCCTGATCGGGCTGCAGGTCAAAACGGGCATGGAAGCGCTTGCGCAGAGAATCCAGATTCATGCTGCTATCCCTTAGTGCGCTCGCCCTTGCCAACGAAATCACAATTGCGCCAATGGCGTTTCTTCGGCCGCTTCATCCGCGTTGAGCAAAACGATCAGTTGACGCAAATCCTCGTCCAGGCGTTGCAAGGTCTCGCCACTCAAATTGGCCAACGCCTGTGGCAGCACGCCTTCAAACGGCCCCGGTACTTTTTTCAGTAGCCGTGATCCTGCGGGCAAGATGGTCAGCTGCACATTGCGCCGGTCATGGGGTGATTTTTCTGCACGGATCAGTTCTTTGTTGAGCAAAACCTTGATCAAATTGCTGGCGGTGGACTGGTGTATTTCCATGCTTGCAGCAATCTCGCCCATGCCGATGCCAGGCTTTGTCTTTATCAGGCTCAACGCCCAAACCTGGGCACCGCCCAGACCCGCTTGCTTTTCCATGTGGCGGAAATGGGTGCGCACTGCATTGAACACCACCCGAAATCGGCGTAAAACCTTGGCGGGGGTGGCTGATTCAACGGACGAGAGTGCAGCGGTCTTCATATTGTTGTCTCAGCGGATCGCCAATTGTTCCCGCAACTTTTTCATCAACAGGTCTTCAAAGTTGTAAAAGCCCTTGTCGCACAGCGCCAATTCACCCAGCGCGAATGCGGCCCCGGTACCAAATGCCTCTCGCCGGATGGAGTCGTGGGTGAGCCGCACCGTTTGGTACGGAAAGCCAAAAATCACTTCATGGTGTCCCACAATACCACCGAGCCGCAATGAGGTAATTTTCTCCGAACCCAGTTCCAGGCTTTCAGCAATTTTCTTTGCGGTGCCGGAGACCTCCGGCTTCTCCTTGAAGTGCTGCTCTAGTATTTCAACATCCGCAAACGGTGCAATGTTCCTCAGCAGCTTGGCAGCCATGATCAAAAAGTTGATTCCCAAAGTGATGTTTGGGGAGCATAGTATGCGGGTGTGCGCACCCAGTGAGCGGGCATAGGCCAGCTGCTCCTCGGTATAGGCCGATATGGCACTGACCAGCATCATTCCTCTGCTTTGCAATTCAGGTCCATACTGAGCCAGCGACTCCGGAACCGAAAAGTCCACTAGCGCATCCACCGGGTTTGCATCCAGCCAACGAGAAAAGTCGAGGGCCTCCAAGCCGATTAGCGCCGTGTTACTGCCTTCAAGCTTCTGCCCCTCGACACAGGCGGTGCGCCGCGCAACCCAGCGCAAATCAAATCGTGGATCTGCACTTAACACGCTCGCCACTGCACATCCTGCTTTGCCGTACCCGATAAGCCCCAGTTTGATCATGGTGCAATTTCCTTCCGGTTGTTCCGCGCGATTGAAAAGTACATTTGATGCAATGTACCAGATACATTTGTTCCAATGTATGATACAAATCGCCTATCCCCTTTTCGTGCACCTCGATCAGAGTTTTCATGCGTCCGCACCCCCATATTCCCACGGCATTCAAACGGGAGCTCTCTGACTGGCACAGGTGGATCGGACGTGGTGTAGTGATCGCCTTCGCGGCGTTGGCGGGCTTGACCGTGGTGGCGTTCACGTGGCTGGCTGACCATGCGCTGGCGCAGTTCTTTCTGTTTCAAAACGCCTTTTGGTGGGGCCCTTTGCTGTGGACTCCCTTCTCAACCATTGCCATCGTATGGTTGACCTTGCGATTTGCGCCCGGTGTTGCGGGCTCCGGCATTCCGCAGGTCATTGCTGCATTGGAGCCACAAGCCAATGGCAGCGTCCGGAGACTATTTGTGTCAATCAAACTTACGATGGCCAAAATTCTGCTGACGACATGGGGTTTGCTGGCGGGGTTGTCTATTGGCAGGGAGGGGCCTTCTGTCCAAATTGCAGCGGGAGTGATGCACCACGCCAGACGATGGATGCCAAAGCACGCACAGGTTTCGGACCATAGCTTGCTGATTGCTGGCGGTGCGGCCGGAATAGCTGCCGCATTCAACACGCCACTCGGAGGGGTGATGTTTGCCATAGAAGAATTGTCGAAAAGCACGGAACAGCGCAGCAACAGCCTGATTCTGGTGGCGATTGTGGTTGCGGGCCTCATGGGTGTTTCTGCGTATGGCAATGCCAGCTATTTCGGCATCATTCGCGTGGACAGTTTCGGTTGGGCTCTGCTCTTTCCGGGAGTTGTGGCAGCCCTGTGCTGTGGGCTCGCCGGTGGGCTTTTCTCTCGGCTATTGGTTGTGTCGTTATCTGCAAGCAGTACTGACTGGTTTAGCCAGTTCCGTCGAAAATGGCCCATTGTTTTTGCCGCAGGTTGTGCGGTGGGTGTCGCCATCGTGGGTATCGTCAGCAATGGAGAAACCTACGGAAGCGGATATGCCCACAATCGCGCCATGCTTGAAAACGCCAGCGATACGTCACCGCTTTATGTGTTGCTGAAATTTGTTGCCACATGGCTTTCGACATGGGCGGGTGTACCGGCTGGGGTGTTTGCTCCGTCCCTGGCCATTGG
The DNA here is from genome assembly GCA_964504185.1 of uncultured Rhodoferax sp. Taxonomy (GTDB): domain Bacteria; phylum Pseudomonadota; class Gammaproteobacteria; order Burkholderiales; family Burkholderiaceae_C; genus Allorhodoferax. Next base: position 5,088 of record CAZDDK010000179.1, read on the forward strand.
TGGGGCGCTGGGAAATGATATTGCCCAGCTTACCGGCTACGGCGACGCACCGACTCTTATCGCACTGGGCATGGCGGGCTTTCTTGCTGCAGTGACCCAAGCCCCCTTGACCGCCTGCATCATTGTCATGGAGATGGTGGACGGGCACGCATTGGTCCTGAGCCTGATGGCCAGCGCCATGGTGGCCAGCAGCGTTTCCAGACTTATCAGCGCACCCCTGTATCCGTCACTTGCGGAACTGCAATTGTTGCGAATCAAGAATGTGGTTGAGTCTGGCAACCGGAGCGTTGAGAAGTAATCGCCATGCATGAGAGTGACGTCTGTGCGGTGGCATGGGGAAAAAACTGAGATGCATAAACGGATTTTGGTCGTCGTAGACGATCGACTGGTCACTCAGACGGCCATTCGCCAGGCGATCGAGTTGGCGCATGCCATTCGGGCCGACATCCATTTCTATTGCATTATTCCCAACCCGGGTGTTTTGGGTCTGGACATTCTTACTACGACGGAATTTCCGCATACCGATTGGCACAACGAGGCAACAGCGCATGCGCAAAAGCTATTGGCCACCGCTGTCGATCGTGCGGAGCAAGCGGGTATTCAGAGCTTTTGTACCTTGGAATCTGGCATCGACGGCGCACAATGCGTGTCCAATATTGCGAAGAGAAAGCGTTGTCATTTCATTGTGGTGGGGGCCGAGACAGAAAAGAGCTCCTTCATGCAGTTTTTGAATGGTTGCATTGTTTCAGGATTGATTTCCGTGGCCTCCGTTCCTGTGCTGGTTTGCCGTGATACAGACTCGAACTTGGAGAGTGGATTCGCTGAACGCACTCGGGATTGGGTTGGCGAACGGCAGAGGCGTGCGGAACGTGCGGAGCGTAGATGGAAAGAGACGAATGACTGACGCAAACAATTGGATGGTATGGCTGATTCTGTCAATGGCCGCCTACTCATCCTCCGCAATGGGGCAACGATGCGGAGCGACCTGCGCCAATGCCGAGTCTCTGCTTGGCCAGTCTGAGCAGGTTCTCATTGCAACCGTTCCAGAACTACAGCGAGTTGTTAAGCCAACTTTGGGTCCTCGCAATGCGCGCGGGAAATGGATGCTGCCAGAGATGGTTTTTGCCACCCAGTCCTATGCTGTCACCTACTTCATCGCAGCGAATCAGGTGGCCCGAATCGAGCTTGTCAGTACCGCATCCAAAGTCCAATGCATGCAGAAAATCCCGTTCGAGTCGGCTTTGGACGAGCTGGCAAAAACCTACGGAACAACCCAGGCGTTGGGCAAGTTTGAAAGCGATGGGGCAACGACACAATCTGCTGCATTCAACACGGATACTGTGGATATATCGCTGCATCTTTCCCTGACTGTCGATGACTGCATAACCAGGGTGGTATATAAAACTCGGAATATGAAGGACGCGTCGGAGCTGTGAATGCAGTGTGGACCCAATTGGGTCCATGCTGGATTAATGCAGCAGTTTGAATTGGAGAATGTAGGCACCCGCACCCGCAGCGTAGCCAATCAAGGCCAGCCAACTGATGCGTTTCATGTACCAGATGAAGTCGATCTTCTCCAAGCCCATGGCGGCCA
>CAZDDK010000180.1:0-6644 GCA_964504185.1 uncultured Rhodoferax sp.
CTGGAGACTCCCATGACCCACCACCTTATTCTAGGTGCCGGCCCCGCCGGCGTCATCGCCGCCGAAACCATTCGCACACTGGCACCCCAGGACAGTATCACCATCGTTGGTGATGAGCCCGAACCGGCCTATTCACGCATGGCGATTCCCTACCTGCTGATGGGCAACATCGGTGAGCCGGGCACCTACCTGCGCAAAAGCCCTTCGCACTTTCAGGATCTGAGAGTAAATGTGGTTCTAGCCCGCGTAAATGCTGTTGATGTTGCTACAAAAACAGTAGCATTTGACAATGGCAGCACCGCCGGGTTCGATACCCTGCTGGTCGCCACCGGTTCCCACCCGGTGCACCCGCCGGTGCCCGGTATCGACAGCGAAGGCGTGCAAACCTGCTGGACACTGGCCGATGCCCGGGCCATTGCGCAGCGTGCCACGCAGGGTGCCCGCGTGTTGCAACTGGGGGCAGGATTCATCGGCTGCATCATCATGGAGGCGTTGGCCGCACGCGGCGTGGCGCTGAGCGTGGTGGAAATGGGCGACCGCATGGTGCCGCGCATGATGGGTCCCACCGCCGGGGGCATGATCCGCGATTGGTGCGAGGCCAAGGGAGTGAGAGTCTTCACCAGTACCAAGGTGGAACGCATCACGCCCGGTGCGCCGCTGCAGGTCGCGCTGTCCAACGGCCAGACGGTGGAGGCGGACCTGGTCATCAGCGCCGCCGGTGTGCGCCCGGCCATTGGCTTCCTCAAAGATTCGGGCATTCAGTGCCTTTTGGGCGTGCTGACGGATGAGCACCTGCAAACCAATGTGCCCGGGGTTTATGCCGCAGGCGACTGTGCCGAAGCCTTTGACAAGGTGTCGGGCAAGACCATCGTCAGCGCCATTCAGCCCAACGCGGCCGAACAGGCCCGCGTGGCGGCGGCCAATATGGTGGCCTTTGCCCGTGGCGCACAGCCGCAGTCCCACCTCAAGGGCGTCACGCAGATCAATGTGCTCGATACCCTGGGCCTGATTTCAGCCAGCTTTGGCGACTGGCAGGGCCGCCCCGGTGGTGAACACGTGGAGCTGACCGATGCCAATTCCGGTCGCCACCTGAGCCTGCAGTTCCAGGGCGATGTGCTGGTGGGCTGCAACTCCGTGGGCTGGACCGAGCACGTGGGCGTGATGCGCGGCCTGGTGGAAGGGCAGGTGCCTCTGGGTGCCTGGAAGGACACGCTGAAGAACGACCCCACTCGGCTGATGGAGGCCTACCTGGCCTGCGCACAGGGCCAGGGCCAGTGGGCGGGCGCACAGGACGCACGCCGGCGCTAAAGTCCCGTCCATGCACATCACGCTCAAGCTCTTTGCCTCGCTCACCGACTACCTGCCGCCCGCCTCCAAGTACACCAACGTCGTGGAACTGGAGGTGGCGGATGGTGCCTCCATCACCGAGGTGATTGCCCCCTATGCCTTGCCGTCGGCCCTGGTGCACCTGGTCTTGGTGAATGGCCGCTACATCGCCCCGCCGGATCGCGCCACCCACGCCCTGCAAGCGGACGACGTCCTTGCCATCTGGCCGCCGATTGCGGGGGGCTAGTCCCGTCTCCCTCATGCAGTCTTTTTATCAGGAGGTGTTCGAGCGCGAGATGGCCTGTACCGAGGCGGACTGGCTGCGCTGGCTTCCCGCCGCCCTCGGCGACAACCCTTGGACGCTGCGGGTACGCGCCGCCGGTGTGCGCATTGGCGACGGCACCCTGGACCTGGCGTGGCAGGTGGGCGCGCCGCGCGTGATCGCCCTGGTGCGTCTGCCGCGCCTGCTGGTGCACTTTCGGTTTGCCGACGTGGACAGCGCGCAGCGCCAGGTCTTCATGCGGCGCTTTGACTTGTATATGCAGCGGGGTGGGGGGTAGCCGGCAAAAATCACGGATTTCGTGCAGGGTTTGCATACCCCGTGTAGTATATGGACCTGTGTGCGGCAACTTTGCCCCACACCCCTATCCGTACTGAAAGGACACCCATGAGCACCTTTGACCACACCGGCCTGATCAAGGACATCAACGCCAACCTGGCCCCCTTGCGCAAGGCGCAGCCCGACGCGCTGCAGGCATTCGGCCAGTTGGCCACTGCCGCCATGAAGGAGGGGGCCCTCAGCGCCAAGCACAAGGAGCTGATTGCGCTGGCCATCGGCATCACGCAGCACTGCTCGGGCTGCATTGGCTTTCACGTCAAGGCCTTGCACAAGCTGCAGTGCACCCGCGCCGAGCTGGAGGAAATGCTCAGCGTGTGCGTGTACATGGGGGGTGGCCCGGCGCTGATGTACGCCGCCGAAGCCGTCAAGGCGTGGGATAGCATGGCACCCCAATGAACTCCACCACTTTCAACCGCCGCGCCGTGCTGGCCACCCTGGCGCTGGGTACATTGAGTCTGACCGCCCACGGCCAGGCCGCCACAGATGCCGATTCCGTGACACTGGAGGCCGCCCGTTCTGAGGTGGGCAGTGGACGGGCCACGCTGTTTGATGTGCGTGAACCGCAGGAACACGCCGATGGCGTGGCACAGGGTGCCCGCCTGCTGCCCATGCGCCAGCTGGCGGCGCGCCTGTCCGAAATCCCGCGTGACAGCAAGACCCCGGTGCTGTTGATCTGCCGTACCCAGAATCGCTCCAGTGCCACCCTGAAATTCTTGCGGGAAAAGGGGTACACCAATGTGCGTTTTGTGCAGGGTGGCATGAGCGAATGGTCGCGCCGCGGCTGGCCGCTGGTGAAACCCTGAACCCAGTCGCAATCCACGTCACCTATACACCGGCTCCGGCGCGCCCTACACTGGCGCGCGCCGCAGGATGCGGCAGCTCCAGGAGCCTTGCATGAACACTCTCACTGCCACCGCCACGGCGGCCCCGGCCTGGGCCTTGGCCCTGCGCCGCCTGACCAACTGGGTCTCGCAGGACATGGGCGGCGGACCGCGTCCCTGGAAACTGGCCTGGGTGGTCAATTTCCAGAAATGCGGCACTTTTTTCTTTTTGGGCGCGTTGATGGCCTGGTACGGCAACACGTCGGTGGCAGCCTGGGTGTATCTGGCCCTGCATGGGACCTACGGCCTGGTGTGGCTGCTCAAGGACATGGCCTTTCCCGACCCCAACTGGCAAAAGCGCGTGACGCTTCTGGGCGGCGTCAACGCCTTTCTGTTCGTGTTGGGCCCCTATTGGGCCTTTGGTTGGTTGCTGATTTCGGGCACCGCGCGCCCGGTGTACCCGTTGCCGGACTACGCCTGGTTTGCCCTGTGCACCACACTGTGCATGTTTGGGTCGGTGCTGATGATTGCCGCTGATGCGCAAAAGTTTTTCACCCTGCGCCTGCAGCGCGGCCTGATCACCGACGGCGTGCACGCCTACGTGCGCCACCCCAACTACGCGGGCGAAATGCTGCTCTACGCCAGCTTTGCCATGCTGGTGTGGCACTGGTTTCCCGTGCTGGTGCTGGCCTGGGTCTGGCTGTGCGTGTTTGCGCCCAACATGGCCCTGAAAGAGGCCAGCATGTCGCGTTACCCGCAGTGGGCCGCCTACAAGCGGCGCACCTGGTGGCTGGTGCCAGGGGTGTTTTAAGCCTGCTATTGCGCGCGGGTGGGGCGCGCCTTTTTGCCGGGGAAGCTCCACCATGGCAACACGGAGCGCAGCGAGAGCACCTCGCCGCACTGTGCGGGTGCGTGCCCCACGATGCGCGCCAATTGCTGCTGCCATTCGGCACTGCGCAGCACCGAGCGCAGGGCCACGATGGCCGGGTCCTCCAGGGCCGATTTCAGGCACACCAGGTGGTAGTTCTCTTGAACCAAGGGCACAAAGTCCAGGCCCTGGGCGCGGGCCGCCGCCTCGATGCCGACTCCCGCGTCGGCGGTTCCGGCGGCAATCGCGTGGGCCACGGCGGTGTGCGATGGCTCGGTGTGCTCAAAGCCCTGCAGGTCCGCGCCCGACAGGCCCTGCTGCGCCAACAGCTCGTCGATGACGATGCGGGTGCCCGTGCCCAGCGCCCGGTTGATGAAGCGGGCGCTGCGCGTTGCCGCATCCTTCAGACTGTGCAACTGCAAGGGATTGCCCGGCGCCACCATCAGGCCCTGGCTGCGCTGGGCAAATCCGATGATCTTGTGCAGCCCCGGCTGCAGCAGCGGCTTGTAGACGCGCTCGGCCAACGATCCCGGTGCCGGGTGCTGCAGGGTGTGAAAGCCGGCCATCACGCAGCGGCCTTCATTCAGGCCACGAATGGCGTCCACGCTGCCGCAAAAGCGAATATCCAGGTGCACCTGGGCCGGGTCCAGCGCCTGTTCGCGCAGTGCGGCCAGCGCCTCGTCGTGGCTGGCATACAACGTGACCACGTGGGCGTTGGCGTCAAAGGCCACGGCAAAGGCGCGCTCCAGGTCGGCGCGCAGCGCCTCAATCTGCGGGGCCAGGCGCGCCTGGGCCTGGCGCTCGGCCCACATCAGCTTGGCACCGAATTCGGTCAGGCGTGCCGACTGGCCCTTCTCCCACACGATCAACTCATTGCCCAGCTCGTTTTCCCAGCGCTTGAGCTCGCCCCACACGTGGCGGTAGGACAGGCCCAACGCCCGCGCGCCTGCGGAGATCGAGCCCTGGCTGGCCACCGCCTGCAGCAGGTCCATCAGGGGATTGCGCACCAAGGCCGGACTGCTGTCGCGCGAAAGGGTGTAGTGAAACTGGAGCCTATGCATGGCATTTCATATGGATGGAGATTGGTGGGGTGGCTACGATACCCCAAGCATGTCCAGTCTCACCGAAAGCGCCGCAACGGCACTGCACCTCATCGTCACCCCGGACCCGACCTTGCTGGCCATTGTGGTCCGCTCCTTGTCCGTCAGCGCCACTGCCTGCGCCATCGCCTGCACGGTGGGGCTGCTGGGCGGTGCATGGCTGGGTGTGGCGCGTTTCGCGGGGCGCACGGCGGTGCTGGCACTGCTCAACACCTTGTTGGCTGTTCCGTCTGTGGTGGTGGGGTTGGTGGTCTATCTGCTGCTGTCTCGTTCCGGGCCGTTGGGCTTTCTGGGGTGGCTGTTTTCCTTCAAGGCCATGGTGCTGGCCCAGGCGCTGCTGGTGCTGCCGGTGGTGATGGCGCTGACGCGTCAGGTGGTGGAAGACGCCGAGAACTCCCACGGTGAGCAACTGCGCTCGTTGGGAGCCGGGCCGCTGGTGCGCAGCCTGCTGCTGGCCTGGGACGAACGCTACGCGCTGTTGACCGTGGTGATCGCCTCCTTTGGCCGCGCGGTGTCGGAGGTGGGTGCGGTGATGATCGTGGGCGGCAATATTGATGGCTTTACCCGCGTCATGACCACCGCCATCGCGCTGGAAACCAGCAAGGGGGACTTGCCCCTGGCACTGGGCCTGGGCCTGGTGCTGCTGGGCGTGGTGCTGGTGCTCAATGCGCTGGTCACGGGCCTGCGCTATTGGCGCGAGCACGACGCCCGGGGCGGCGGGTTGCGTGCCGCCACCCTGGGAGGCCTGTCGTGACCCCGGTATTCGGCCTGGACCAGGCCAGCCTGCACTTTGGCCACGCCGAGCGTGGCGTGCGCGCGCTCCATGGCGTGACCCTGACCGTGCGCGCGGGCGAGCGCATCGCCCTGGTGGGAGCCAACGGCAGTGGCAAGAGCACCCTGCTGCGGGTGCTGCACGGCCTGCTGGCACCCACGGAGGGCCAGGTGCTGCGCAACCCCCAGGCGTGCCAGGCCATGCTGTTCCAGCGCCCGCACCTGATGCGCATGCCGGTGCTGGGCAACGTCATGCTGGGACTGTGGCTGCGCGGTGTGCCGTGGCGCGCCGCCGCCGCGCGAGCCCGTACCGCGCTGGAGCGGGTGGGACTGGCCGAGCTGGCACCGCGCAATGCGCGCACGCTGTCCGGTGGGCAGCAGCAGCGTGTGGCGCTGGCGCGGGCCTGGGCCCTGTCGCCCCAGGTGTTGCTGCTGGACGAGCCCACCGCCAGCCTGGACCCACACGCCAAGCGCGAGGTGGAGGGGTTGATTCACGAATTCGCCCATCAGAGCCCGGACATGACCCTGGTGTTTGCCAGCCACAACCTGGGCCAGGTCAAGCGCCTGGCCAGCCGCGTCATCTACCTGGAGCAGGGCCGCGTGCTGGCCGATCTCCCGGTGGAGGATTTCTTTTCCGGTGACCGGCTGCAAAGCCAGTATCCGGCCGCCCATGTGTTTGTCAAAGGAGAGTCTGCATGAAAAACCATCATAAAAAATGGCATCTAGCCCGCGTGAAATCTATTGGTATAGCTATATGTTTGATAGCATCCACTGCCCTGCAGGCGCAGAGCATCGTCGTCGCCTCCACCACATCCACCGAGCAGTCGGGCCTGTTTGCCCATCTGTTGCCCGCGTTCAAAAAGGCCAGCGGCATTGACGTCAAGGTGGTGGCTTTGGGCACGGGCCAGGCGCTGGACATGGGCCGCCGTGGGGACGCCGATGTGCTGTTCGTGCACGACCAGGTGGCCGAAGAGACGATCGTTGCCGATGGCTTTGCCGTCAAGCGGATGCCGGTGATGTACAACGACTTTGTGCTGGTTGGCCCGCAATCCGACCCGGCCAAGACCCGTGGCAAGGACGTGGTGGAGGCGCTGAAGAAACTGGCCACGGGCAACGCCAGCTTCATCTCGCGCGGTGAC
>CAZDDK010000181.1:0-6616 GCA_964504185.1 uncultured Rhodoferax sp.
TGCTCTCGGCTGCGCCACCACTGCGCAATCTGGTTGGCCGATGCCATCCAGATGCGCGGGCGCAGCGCAGCAACAGCATCAAAGACCTGCTTGCGCTGCTCGGCGGTGAGCAGGGTCTGCGAGGGCATGCGCATCACCACCAATCCCCCCATGTCCACGGAGATGCCCAGCAGCTTGAGGTAGCTGGTCAGTCCCGCCTCCGGGTCGTCTGAGTCTAGGGTTTCCTCAGGTCCGATCAAGGTTCGGGGCAGCACCACAGTGGGCACGCCCCCCGTGGCCGATCGGTTGGCGATGAAGGGAAGGGTGCTGTCGCTGACCTCCATAAAGGCGAGGTAGCTGTCAAACCGACGCTCCACCAATAACCGCTGGGTGACCTGGTCGTACGAATCCATGGGAGCTGAAAAACTGGCCGGAGAGGAAACCGGCACCCGGGCGTCGGCCAATTGCGTATGCATGGTGTCCAGTCGGCCACTCTGGGTTGCCAGCGGCTGGCCCTGAAATCCTTCAAAACGGTCACTAAAGTAGCCCACGTCGTGCCCCTGTGCCTTGATGGCCTGGATGGCCGACAAGGCCTTGCCCGCGTTGCCACTGTGCACGTAGAACGTGCCTCGCCCACCCATGGCCGCTACGGTCTTGCCTATTGCGACATCCATGTCTGCCAACATCTCTCCTGCCTGCATGGCGAACAAGAACCCACTGCGGTAGGGGTGCGGCCAGGCCGCCAGGTAGGCGTCCGGGCGGTGCCACAACCAGTGCAAGATGCCACTGGCTACCGCGTGGAGGTGGCGGGGGTCGGAGCGCAGCCAGTTTTGCTCCGGGTAGCCCAGCGTCACCGTGCGGGAATACTGGCCCGACGGCATCTGCCGCTCGTTGTAGGCAAGAAGGCCGGACGGTTTTTGTGCGTCGTAGGTGCGTGACCAGCTCATGATTTGCGCCGCTTCCTGCTGCCCCACTAGGCGCAGGGGCAGCTGCTTTGGCACCCGCTCCAGCCATACACGGCTGCCGGCGGGCAGCTGGTGCGTGACCGGGTTGTCGCCGTGCACGATCATGAAGGTGTCGTCCACCTCGTCCTGGGTATTGCCTGCGACGCGGACATCGAGTACGTCGCGCATGAAGGCATCGCCCTGGGCCGCACCACTCTCCGAATGGGAGGCCGTCAGCCACGTGGACAGGACCGATCCCCCCCGGTTGCGCCACTGCGCAACGGCCTGCTTTTCCGCGTCGCTCAGTACCACGGTCGATGCCAGCAACAGGATTCCCTTCGCGTCAATACGGTTCAGGTCGTGCGCCCCGGTGATGCGGGAAAAAGGGATGTTGTGGGTGCGCAAATAGTTTTCCCATATGCGCAGTCCGGTGGTGGGGTCGGCACCCCACGCCATCAGTTGTGCCTGCGAGGACAGCGACACATACAGCCAGACGTCGATTCCGGTCAGGCGGGCGGGGTCAGGCGGCGGCGGTGCCGGACGGGGCCGTTTGCGGGGTGGCACACTGGGTGCCGGTTTGAGAGCCTGCTGCCCCGCAAGCTCGGTGTCGGACCAGGCCACGTCCACCGGCGCGCAGGCCACCGCAAGCCATGCGGACAACAGAACGCCCAACACGGCCGCCACATGCGTGTGCATCCCCGCCCTGCGCACCGGGGGAAGTAGGGAGGCCATCCATCGCATCGTTGCGCCAACCATATGAATAAAAAAGCCCTCTATCCCGCGTAATATGTAGTTAGTTAGCTATACATTTGATAGCGACAGCGGTGCGGACAATGCCTGCGCAGGGTCATCGGCGTCCAATACCCGCCGCGCCCAGGGCACCAGCTTGGTGGTATCGGAGCGCAGGATTTCCTGTTTGACCACCAGTATTTGTGCCGGATGCATGGAGAAGCTGCGCAGCCCCAAACCGAGGAGCAGGCGTGTCAGCGCCACGTCCCCGGCCATCTCACCGCACACACTCACCCCTTTGCCCTGGGCATGGCACTCCGCGATGGTGTCGGCCACCAGGCGCAGTACGGCCGGGTGCAGCGGGTCGTACAGGTGTGCGACGGATTCATCCGCACGGTCGATGGCCAGGGTGTATTGAATCAAGTCGTTGGTACCAATCGACAGGAAGTCGAAGTGTTTGAGAAACATGCGCAGGCTTAATGCCGCGGCGGGAATTTCGATCATGGCCCCCAATTTGACCGTGCCGTAGGCCACGCCACGGCTGTCCAGCATGGCCCGTGCCTGGTCAAGGTGGGCCAGCGTCTGGCGAATCTCGCTGGCATGCGCCAGCATAGGCACCAGCATGTGCACCTGGCCGTGCGCGGCGGCCCGCAAAATGGCGCGCAACTGGGTCAGAAACATCGCGGGGTCGGCAAGGCTCCAACGGATCGCCCGCAACCCCAATGCCGGATTCAGGTGCGCATCGTCACGCAGGGAGTCGTCCAGCGGTTTGTCCGCCCCCACATCCACCGTCCGGATCGTGACGGGCAGGCCCTGCATTCCCTCTACCGCGCGCCTATAGGCCTGGTACTGTTCTTCTTCACCCGGAAGACGGCCCTGGCGGCCCATGAACAAAAATTCGCTGCGAAACAGCCCTACCCCCACGGCCCCGGCCTTCAGGGCCACGGGAGCGTCGTCCGGCATCTCGATATTGGCCAGCAACTCCACGCGCTCTCCGTCCATGGTGACCGATGGGGTGTGCAACAGGCGCTGCAGACGCCCGCGCTCCAGTTCGCGCTGGCGCTGCTTGAACCCGTACTCCGCCAGGATGATGGGTGACGGATCAACAATGACAACGCCCGCATCCCCGTCAATGATGACCCAGTCGTCCTGGCGCACCAGCTGGCTGGCCAGGCGTGCGCCCACGACCGCGGGTATGTCCATGCTGCGCGCCACAATGGCCGTGTGCGAGGTCTTGCCGCCCACGTCGGTGATGAAGCCCGCAAACACACTCTGCTTGAACTGCAGCATGTCGGCGGGCGACAGGTCGTGGGCGATCAAAATCAGCGGCACGTCCACCGTGTCGTCCAGCAACAGATCCTGCTGGGATGCGTGGCGCGCGGCGCGTCGTGGCTGCTCGGCCACTGGCGACTGGCCCCCTTTCATGGCGCGCAGCACGCGTTCCACGATTTGTTCCAGGTCGGCCTTGCGCTCGCGCAGGTACTCGTCCTCCATTTCGTCGAACTGGCGCGCGATGATTTCAAGCTGGGTGGTGAGTGCCCATTCGGCGTTGTACAAGCGCTCGCTAATCCAGTGCTTGACGCCCTCGACCAGTTCCTCGTCTTGCAACAGCATCAAGTGCACGTCGAGCAGCGCGCTAAGCTCGTGCGGGGTTTCCTTGGGCCCCATGTGGGTGATGCTGGCCTGCAAACGGTGGATTTCGTCGATGACGGCGTTGCGCCCCTTGCGCAGGCGGTCGATCTCGGAGGCCACCTCCTCTGCCCGCACAAAGTAGTGCGCCACATCGACGCGGCTGGATGCGACCAGCACGGCGCGCCCAATGGCCACGCCACGGGAAACATTCAGACCGTGAATCGCAAAGGCCATGGGTTCACTCGCCCTCGCCGAACTTATCGACAATCAAAGCAAGGATGGCGTCCATGGCTTGCTGCGCCCCGTCGCCATCGGTGTCGATGCTGATTTCCGAGCCGACGCCCGCAGCCAGCATCATGACACCCATGATGCTCTTGGCGTTGACACGGCGCTCCCCTTTGGCGATCCAGATTTCACACGGAAAGCTTCCTGCCAGTTTGGTCAATTTGGCCGATGCCCGGGCGTGCAATCCCAGTTTATTGGTGATGGTCGTGGTGGTTTTGATCATGCGTTTTTCTAGTCTGGTTTTGGGGTGCGGTTACGGCCACCTGCATGATGCACTGGGCTCCGCCCGACAGCGCACGTGCAACCAGCCCATCAAGCGATTCGTGGCGGTAATTGACGGTGCGCAGCAGCATGGGCAGATTGACACCCGCCACCAGCTTGGCGTGCGTTCCGTCCACCACCTTCTGCGCTACGTTACACGGTGTGGCACCAAACACGTCGGTCAATACCAGTGTGTTGGGTACCCCCAACTGGTTCAACAATGCCCGCGCTGACTGGATCGACACTTCGGGCGATGCCTGGGGCTGCACGTCCAGCGCCAAGACCCCCTCTGCGACTTCCGGGTACACATGCAGCACACATTCCCGCAGGGCACTGGCCAGCGGGGCGTGTGCGACGATCAAAATGCCGGTGTTCATGGTTGCATCAGCGTTCACCTGATCGCCCCGAAAACCTTGGTCAGAATGGCGCTGCCATAGCCCACAGGATTCTGGCGAATTCGTCTTTCTTCCTCAGCAATCATGAAGAACAAGCCATCCAACGCCCGTGCGGTCACGTAGTGCTGGATGTTGGCGTCCTCCCGCTTTAGCAACCCCATGTCTGCGGCCTTGCCAGCCAAGGCGTTGTACTTGGCAGCCAAATCCACCCGTTCCGTTGCCTGGATGATGTGGGGCAAAAATCGCGCGGCCAGCGGCGTTCGGGTTTTGCTGGCAAAGAACTGGGTTACTGCCGTTTCTCCCCCGTCAAGAATCCCTTTTGCATCGCCAACGTTCATGGTCTGCACGGCCTGAAGCAAAAGATCCCTGGCCATGGGGACCGCCGCCTCGGCACCCCGGTTCATGGCGGTCACCAGTTCATCTACATGTGCGCCCTGGCCCAGGGTGCGAAGAAGATTGGCAGCATCGTTCAGCGAAGGGGGCAACCCGATTCGGACCTTGCTATTGCCCAGGAATCCATCCTGCACACCCAGAATTCCGATGGCTGACAACGCGCCCTTCTCCAGCGCCGTCTTGAGGCCCTTGGTGGCATCGGCGTTGCTCATATCCGCCAACGTCAGCGCATAGGCGTGCCGCATGGAGGCGAGAGTCAGGAGGCCGAAGACCGCAGCGGCTGATTGAAATTGGCGTCTATCCATGAAATGTTCCGATCCGACGAGTAGGTTTATTATGGCGGTTCATACAGAGACATGTCGCGAGAAGTGGCAGCTGATTCCCCGAACAAACCTCTGCCTGCGCATCGATGGGGTTCAAGTACAGTTGGCCAATGGACAAATTTTGCGCAAAATCGTGCGCCGAGCCATCACATATAGGTTATCAATTGGGACGTTGCGCTGCATCGGGTCCGGGTTTGGGCCCTTCCCACACAGATCTTCCACTGGTGCCTGGCTTAGTGCAGCCGATCCTATAGACCCATTCCACACGAGAGCTGCGATGCGCAAATCAAATACACAACTATGGAACCCCATTTCCATGGAGGAACTGGATGGTGTCCGCACCTTGTTTACCGAATACGCGGCCTCGTTGAACGTAGACCTGTGCTTTCAAAATTTCAATGACGAATTGACAGGGCTTCCTGGTGAATATCGCAGCCCCCGGGGCTCCCTCGTAGTGGCCACGGTGGATGGACAACTCGCAGGGTGTTGCGCCATGCGGCCATTGGACAGTGTGGACTACCCCAATGCCTGTGAGATGAAGCGACTCTATGTGCGTCCCACCCATCGCGGCCTGGGACTAGGGCGACTGTTGGCAGAACATATCCTGGAAGCGTCTCGCTTGTATGGGTATGCCAGCATTTTGCTGGACACCCTCAACGACATGGAATCCGCGCGTGCGTTGTACCAGGAACTGGGTTTCGAGGAAATCCCCCCGTACTACTACAACCCAATCCCGGGAGCGCACTATTTGAAGGCAGAGTTATAGCCCGCAGGCGCGGGCATCTACATCTGGCTACGTCCGTGCCTGGGCCAACAATGTGGCTGCGTCACTGACCTCAAACTTGCCCGGCCCTTCCACGTTGAGCGTGACCACCTTGCCGTCCTTGACCAACATCGAGTAGCGGTTACTGCGCAAACCCATGCCCTTGGTGGTCAAGTCCAAGGTCAAACCCGTCGCTTGCGCAAATGCGGCACTTCCATCCGCCAGCATGCGCACCTTGCCCGCAGTCTTTTGATCTCGGGCCCAGGCACCCATTACAAATGCGTCATTGACACTCAGACACCAAATTTCATCTACCCCGGCGGCCTGAAGCGCGGCGGCATGCTCGACATAGCCGGGCACGTGTTTGGCGGAACAAGTGGGGGTGAACGCGCCTGGCAAGGCAAATACCGCGATCGTCTTTCCGCTGGAGGCTTTGCTTACGTCCACCGGGTTAGGGCCGATGCTGCAACCTTCCCCTTCAACCTCCACGTATTCCATCAATACGGTTGCGGGAAGTGTGTCACCTACTTTGATCATGAATGTGTACTCCTGGATGGTTCGCGGGGCGGTGCGACTAATGCGCTGCACCAATGAAAACGGCCCACAATTGTGGGCCGCAAATAGAAAGGCTGTAAGCCTTGGGGACAAGCCCTTAGACTTCGATGGCCTTTTGCACCAAACGGGTCGCGACCCAGTTTTTGGTCTTGGAAATCGGTCGGCTTTCCGTGATTTCAATCACATCACCCATGTGGTACTCGCCCTTTTCATCGTGGGCGTGGTACTTGCTGGACTTGCCAACGATCTTGCCGTAGAGCTCGTGTTTGACACGGCGCTCGATCAGCACGGTCACTGTCTTGGCACGCTTGTCGCTGACCACCTTGCCAATCAAGGTGCGCTTGAGGGATTTTTTAG
>CAZDDK010000182.1:0-1424 GCA_964504185.1 uncultured Rhodoferax sp.
TGTCTCCGCCATCTGCAATTTGAGCGCGGTCAGGCGTCCTCTGCCGTCAAAGCCGGAGCTGTATTCAGAGGAAAAGGGGTGGCGTTTGCCGGTGATCAGGAAGTCGTCGTCGCGGTCCAGGCGCAGCTTGACGGGGCGTTTGAACCGGTGCGCGGCGATGGCGGCCCACACCGCCAGGTGCCCGCCCTGCGTTTCCTTGCCGCCAAAGCCGCCCCCCAGGCGGCGGCATTCCACGCGCACCGCGTGGCTGTCCAGGCCCAGGGCATGGGCCACCCAGTGCTGCACCTCGCCGGGGTGCTGGGTGCTGCTGTAAACCAGCCACTGGTTTTGCTCCTGTGGCACAGCGTAGGCGATTTGCCCCTCCAGGTAGAAGTGTTCCTGGCCGCCGACTTCCAGCGTGCCGTCCAGTCGGTGCGGTGCTGCGGCCAGTGCGGCGTCGGCATCGCCCCGGCGCACAAAGACCGGGGGCAGCACATAGCTTTGGGCCTTCAGCGCTTGCTGCACCGTCAGCACGGCGGGCAGGGCCTCAATGTTGAGCGTGACCTTGCGTGCGGCACGCCGGGCTTGCATCACCGACGTGGCGACCACCAGGCCGATGACCTGGCCCACAAACTGTACGCTGTCACGGGCAAAGATAGGTTCGTCGCCGGCAAAGGCGGCCAGCATGGGGTCGCCGGGAATGTCGCGGGCCAGTACCACGCCCACCACGCCGGGCATGGCGCGGGCGGCGGCGGTGTCCACCTCCAGCAGGCGGCCATGGGCTACGCCTGAGAGGATGGGTGCGGCAAACACGGTGCCACGCATTTCGGGAATGTCGTCCACGTAGGTCGCTGCGCCGGTAACCTGCGCCACCGCGCTTTCGTGCGCCTGCGCGGCTCCCATGGCACGCAGGCGGGGCGTGGCTGCGGCGTTCATGCGGTCACCTCGCCGTCACCCGTGGGGGCCAGCTGGCGCAGGTCGGTTGTTGCGCTACCCTGGCTCTCCAGCCAAAAGCGTTGCAGCAAATTGCCCAGCACCGTGCTGCGGTAGGTGCTCGATGCCCGCATGTCGGAGATGGGTGCAAACTCGGCGCGCAGCGTGCGCATCGCCTGGTCAATGGAGGTCTGGCTCCAGGGCTTGCCGCGCAGTGCGCCTTCAGTCTTGCGCGCCCGCACCGGTGTGGCCGCGACACCGCCCACACCGATGGACGCCTGGCGCACACGGCCATTGCGGATGTGCAGGTTCAGCCCCAGGCACACGGCCGAGATGTCGTCTTCAAAGCGTTTGGAAATCTTGTAAACCCGCGTTCGCTCGGTGGGTGTGGCCTTGGGGACCTTGATCC
The DNA here is from genome assembly GCA_964504185.1 of uncultured Rhodoferax sp. Classification (GTDB taxonomy): domain Bacteria; phylum Pseudomonadota; class Gammaproteobacteria; order Burkholderiales; family Burkholderiaceae_C; genus Allorhodoferax. The sequence goes on from CAZDDK010000182.1 coordinate 1,322, forward strand.
AGGCCAGCACCTCGTCCGGGGCTATCACGTTCTGGCGGTAGCCGGTGTACAGGTCTTCCAGCGCCAGCTCGCGGTGCACCGGGCCCTGGGCACCGTGGCGCAT
>CAZDDK010000182.1:1434-6564 GCA_964504185.1 uncultured Rhodoferax sp.
GCTGGCCCCCAGGGCGATCAAGAGCGGCATGGAGTCGCCAATCGGAGAGCCGTTGGCCACATTGCCACCCAGCGTACCGCTATTGCGCACTGGCAGGCCGGCAAAGCGGTGGGCAAACTCGGCCAGCTGTGGCCGGTCCGCCACCAGGACGGCGAAGGCGTCGGTGAGGGTGACGGCGGCACCGATGGCAATGTGGTGCGGGTAGTCTTCCACGCGGCGCAGTTCGGCCACGCGGGTCAGGTCCAGCACCTGGTCGAACTGGCGGTGGTGCTTGGTCACCCACAGGCCCACGTCGGTGCAGCCGGCCACGATCTGTGCCCCCGCAAAGCGCGCGCGCAGCGCCAGCAGCGCGGCCAGTGTGGTGGGAGCCATATAGGCAAAATTGGCATCTAGCCCGCGTGGAATAACACTATGTTGCTCTAAAAGTGGTAGCAAATTGGCTTCGTCAATGGGGCTGTGTGGCAGGGCGTGCATGGCCTGCGCGGCGTCCAGGATGGGGCGGTAGCCCGTGCAGCGACACAGGTTGCCGGACAGCGCGGCCTGCGCCTGCTGGCGTGAAACCGGCTCGCCCCGGGCGGACTGGTACAAGCCAAACAGGCTCATGACGATGCCCGGCGTGCAAAAACCGCATTGCGAACCGTGGCAGTTCACCAGGGCCTGCTGGGCGGGGTGCAGTGGGACCGGAGTCCCGGTTGTGGGCTGACCCTCGGTGGGGGCAATATCCTCGACTGTCCACAGCGCCATGCCGTCGATGGAGTGCGCCAGCCGTATGCAGCTGTTGATGGTGCGGTAGCGCATCTGGCCATCCACTGCCTCGCCCACGACCACGGCGCATGCACCGCAGTCGCCCTCGGCGCAGCCCTCCTTGGTGCCGGTGCAGTGGAGATCGTCGCGCAGCACCTCCAGCAGGGTGCTGCTGGCATCCACGCCGGGCAGTGTCACCCGCTTGCCGCGGCGTACAAATTGCAGGGGTTTGGTCGTCATGGGGGTGAGCATAGGGCAAGTTGTTGGGGGGGCTGCAAATCCGTTGTGGGCCATCCGAACGTGTAAAGTGGGCGCATGTCCATTCCCCGACTCCAGTTAAGCGGCATCACCAAGGCCTACCCCGGCGTGGTGGCCAATAGCGACGTGTCGCTGACCGTGATGCCCGGTGAAATCCATGCCGTGCTGGGCGAGAACGGCGCGGGCAAGTCCACCCTGATGAAAATCATTTTTGGTGCGGTCAAGCCCGATGCGGGCGAGGTGCGTATCAATGGCCAGGCCATCCAGATCCGCAACCCCAAGGATGCACGTGCGAACGGCATCAGCATGGTGTTCCAGCATTTCAACCTGTTTGACACCATGACGGTGGCCGAAAATGTGTGGTTGGGCCTGAACCGCACCACGCTGGAACAGGTCACCTCGGCCATCATCGGCAAGGCCACTGAATACGGGCTCGACATCGACCCGGCACGCCCGGTGCATACGTTAAGCGTGGGCGAAATGCAGCGGGTCGAAATCATCCGCGCGCTGCTCACCCGCCCGGAGCTGCTCATACTGGACGAGCCCACCTCGGTGCTGACGCCGCAGGCCGTGGAAAAGCTGTTCGTGGTGCTGAAAAAGCTGTCCAGCGAGGGCTGCAGCATTCTCTACATCAGCCACAAGTTGCATGAAATCCGCGAACTCTGCACTGCCTGCACCGTGCTGCGCGGGGGCAAGGTCACCGGAGTGTGCAACCCGCAGCAAGAGTCCAACGCCTCGCTGTCGCGGCTGATGATTGGGGCCGAGCCGCCCATTTTGGAGCGTGCAGCCAGGTCGGTCGGTTCCGCGGTGATGGCGGTCAAGGGCCTGTCTCTGGCGCGTGAGGACCAGTTCGGCGTGGACCTGGATGGCATACACCTGCACGTGCGCGCTGGCGAGGTGGTGGGCATTGCCGGTGTGTCCGGCAACGGCCAGAAGGAATTGCTGTACGCGCTGTCGGGCGAAGACTGCCGCTCGCCGCGCGGCAGCATTCACATGGGCGAGGTCGATGTCTCGCACATGCACCCGGGGCGTCGCCGCAAGATGGGGCTGCACTTTGTGCCCGAGGAGCGCCTGGGGCGCGGTGCCGTGCCCACGCTGAGCCTGGCGCACAACCTGCTGCTGACCCGCACCGAGTCCATCGCGATGCCGCGTTTTGCCGGTGGCTGGATCCGGGTTCGCCAGCTCGAAGCCCACGCAGCGCGGCTGATCCAGGAATACAAGGTCAAGGCCAACGGCCCTGCGGCGGCTGCGCGCTCACTGTCGGGCGGCAATCTGCAAAAATTCATCGTGGGCCGCGAGATTGATGCCAACCCCAAACTGCTGATCGTGTCGCAGCCCACCTGGGGTGTGGACGTGGGTGCGGCGGCGCAGATTCGGGGTGAAATTCTGGCCCTGCGCGACGCGGGTTGCGCGGTGCTGGTCGTGAGTGAGGAACTGGATGAACTGTTTGAAGTGTGTGACCGCATGCAGGTGATTGCGCGCGGCAAACTGTCGCCCTCGGTGCCTATTGCGCAGGCCTCGGTGGAAAAAATTGGCGAGTGGATGAGTGGACTGTGGGACCACAGCGAGGCGGCAGCGGTTGCGGAGGTGCAGCATGGTGCGGCTTAGGCTGGAGGCGAGGCCCCAACCCTCGCAATTCTGGAGTTATGGCTCGCCGCTGCTGGCCCTGCTGTGCACGGTGGTGATCGGCGTAATCCTGTTTGCGCTGCTGGGCAAGGACCCGGTGCGCGGCCTGCAGGTGTTTTTCTGGGAACCCATCAAAAGCGGCTATGCCGTGGGTGAACTGGTGGTCAAGGCCACGCCGTTGCTGCTGATCGCGCTGGGGCTGGCGGTGTGCTTTCGTTCCAACGTGTGGAACATCGGTGCCGAGGGCCAATACATTCTGGGGGCCATTGCCGCCAGCGGCGTGGCCCTGGTCGCCGACAAGACCACCGGCGGCTGGATTGTGCCGGCGCTGCTGCTGACCGGCGTGCTGGGCGGCATGGCCTGGGCGGGCTTGACCGCGCTCTTGCGCGACAAGTTCAACGCCAACGAAATTCTGGTCAGCCTGATGCTGGTCTACGTGGCGGTGCAGGTGCTGGGCTACCTGGTGTTCGGCCCGTGGAAAGACCCCAATGGCTACAACTTCCCGCAAACCAAGAGTTTCGAGGCGGTGACCCGCATTCCGCGCCTGTTCGACGGCTCGCGCGTCAGCGTCGGCGTGCTCTTTGCGCTGCTGGGCGTGGCGGGGGTCTGGGTGTTTCTGTTTCGCACACGCGCCGGTTTTGCGCAGCAGGTCGGCGGGTTGGCACCGGCGGCATCGCGCTATGCGGGGTTCCCCGCGCGCCGGGCGCTGTGGCTGGCATTGCTGGTGTCGGGTGCAACGGCAGGGCTGGCGGGTGCGCTGGAAGTGGCAGGACCCATTGGCCAGCTCACCCCCTATGTGCCTGCGGGCTATGGGTTTGCGGCCATCATCGTGGCCTTTGTAGGGCGGCTGCATCCAGTGGGCATGGTGTTCTCGGCCCTGTTGATGAGCATGTTCTACATTGGCGGGGAGCTGGCCCAGTCGCGCCTGGGGCTGCCCAAGTCACTGACCGGGGTGTTCCAGGGGCTGTTGCTGTTCACGCTGCTGGGTTGCGACACGCTGGTCAACTACCGTCTGCGCTGGGGGAGAAAATAATGGAATCCTATGCGCTGCTCGTTGCCGCCACATTGAATGCGGGGACCGTGCTGGCCATTGCCGCGCTGGGCCTTGTGATCAACGAGAAGGCCGGCATCGTCAACCTGGGGGCCGAGGGCATGATGCTGTGCGCGGCCATTGCCGGTTTTGCCACCGTGGTGCACACCGGCAGCGATACCGTGGGCTTTTTGGCGGGCATGGGCGCGGGTGCGCTGATGGCCGCCATCTTCGGCGCGCTGGTCATCTGGCTCAACACCAACCAATACGCCACCGGACTGGCCTTGAGCCTGTTTGGCGGAGGCTTCTCCGCCTTTGCGGGCATCGGCTACGTGCAGGCAAAAATTCCCGAACGGCCCAGCTTTGCGATTCCACTTTTGTCCGACATTCCGCTGGTCGGCCCTGCGCTGTTTCGCCAGCATCCACTGGTCTACCTGACCGTGCTCTTTGCGCTGGCGCTGATCGGGTTCTTGTACCGCACCCGCTCCGGGCTGATCTTGCGCAGTGTGGGCGAGAGCCCGGAATCGGCCCACGCCCTGGGCTACCCGGTGCGCTGGATTCGCCTGGGTGCCGTGGTGGCGGGTGGGGCGCTGTGCGGGTTGGCGGGTGCCTACCTGTCCATTGTGTACACCCCGTTGTGGGTGGAGGGCATGGTCTCGGGCAAGGGCTGGATCGCGCTGGCGCTGACCACCTTTGCCACCTGGCGCCCGGCGCGGGTGCTGCTGGGGGCCTATCTGTTCGGCGGTGTGACCATGTTGCAGTTTCATTTGCAGGGCATTGGGGTGGATCTGCCCAGCCAGTTCCTGAGCATGCTGCCCTACCTGGCCACCATTGTGGTGTTGGCGCTGATCTCGCGCAACCCGCGCTGGATTCGTATTAATATGCCCGCTTCCATCGGAAAACCGTTTTACCCCGGGTCGTAGCGGTTGCCGCGTCGGCCCCTTGTTTCGCAACCTCCCGTTTGATTGAAGGAATCCCCATGACAGATCTGCACAAACGCACTCTCCTGAAAGTCGCCGCATTGACCGCCGTGGCCAGCGCGGCACTGGTTGGCTGCGGCAAGAAGGAAGAGCCTGCACCCGTGCCAGTGGCAGCGCCCGCTGCGTCGGCACCCGCACCCAAGGCCGAGCCGTTGAAGATCGCCTTTGCCTATGTGGGGCCGGTGGGGGATGGTGGCTGGACCTTCGCCCACGACAACGCACGCAAGGAGTTGGAGAAAGAGTACGGCGACAAGATCAAGACCTCGTTTGTGGAAAGCGTGCCGGAGTCCGCAGATGCGGAGCGCGTGATCCGCGACATGGCCAGCCAGGGCAACAAGCTGATTTTTGGCACCACGTTTGGCTACATGGACCCCATGCTCAAGGTCGCTGCGGACATGAAGGATGTGAAGTTCGAGCACGCCACCGGCTACAAGACGGCCGAGAACCTGCGCACCTACGACAGCCGCACCTACGAAGGCGCCTACATGGCCG
>CAZDDK010000183.1:0-6539 GCA_964504185.1 uncultured Rhodoferax sp.
GCTCGACGGCCATGCCCTCATCGAACTTCTTCTTGGTGGCTGCTTCCACCGCATCCACGCACTTGGCCGGTGCGGGAAAGTTCTTGCTCATGCCCTTCACCATATTGCGGGCGAACTGGAAGTAGGCATCGCCCTGGGGGTGCTTGCACTTGAGGTCACGCACCAGCGGTAGCGGACGCACATCGGCCTTTTCGCGGGCGAAGGCGATGGCTTCTTCGAGCACGCTTTCGGCGGACGCTGCCATCTTGTCGAACAGCTTTTGTCCCGGGGCCATGGCCAGCATCTCGCTCTTGATGGTTTCGCCGCTGACGATCATGTTCAATGCGGGCTCCACACCCAACACACGGGGCAGGCGCTGTGTGCCGCCCGCGCCAGGCAGCAGGCCCAGCTTCACTTCCGGCAGGGCGACGCCGGTGCCAGGCGCGACCACGCGGTAGTGGCAACCCAGCGCCAGTTCAAGGCCTCCGCCCATCGCCACGGTGTGGATGGCAGCGACCACGGGTTTGCTGGACTTTTCCAGCACGCCGATTACGCTGAGCAGATTGGGTTCCTGCAAGGCGGTAGGTTTGCCGAATTCTTTGATGTCGGCACCGCCCGAGAAGGCCTTGCCTGCACCGGTAATGACAATGGCCTTGACCGCAGCGTCGGCATGGGCCTGAGCCATGCCGTCGGCAATGCCTTGTCGCGTGGACAGGCCCAGCCCATTCACGGGGGGGTTGTTGAGCGTGATGATGGCGATGTCGCCCTGGACTTGGTATTGCGCGGTCATGCTTGCATTCCTCGGAGTGAAGTTGGAATATCCAAAATAGAACGATCGTTCTTTTTCTATTGTAGGGGGAATTCACCCCCCACTCCATGGGCGCTTTGTCACGGGAGGGACAAAGGCGACCGGGGCTACACCTCCAGCCACTCCTTGCGGATGTCGGCGTTGGCGCGCAGTTCATCCGGCGTGCCTTCAAACACGATGTGGCCGTGGCCCATGACCAGGCAGCGGTCGGAGATGTGCATGGCAATGGTGAGCTTCTGCTCAATCAGCAGCACCGAAATGCCCCGCTTTCGCAGTTCCTTGAGGTACTCGGCCACCAATTCCACGATCTTGGGTGCAAGGCCTTCGGTGGGCTCGTCAATGATGATGAGATCAGGGTCTCCCATCAGCGTGCGGCACAGGGTCAGCATCTGCTGTTCACCGCCCGACAGCACGCCAGCCTCGGTATGCTCGCGCTCCTTGAGGCGAGGAAACATCCGGTACATGTCGTCAAACGACCAGCGTGGGTTCTTCTTGCCCCGCTTTTGCCCCAGCAGCAGGTTTTGGTGCACCGTGAGCTTGGGAAAAATGTCCCGGCTTTCAGGCACGTAGCCAATGCCCAAATGGGCGATTTCAAACGTTTTCTTGCCCAGAGCCTCCTGGCCCTGCCAGGCGATCGAGCCCTTGCAGTCCACCAAACCCATGATGGATTTGGCCGTGGTGGAGCGCCCCGACCCGTTGCGCCCCAGCAATGCGACGATTTCACCGCCCTGGACATGCATATCCACGCCATGCAGCACGTGGCTTTTGCCATAGAAGGCATGCAGATTCGATAGTTTCAGCACAATCAACGACCTTTGCAGCGGCGAACGTGGGGACTCATAGGTTTTCTCCTGCCTGGGCATCCGCCACGGAGGAGCCCAAATAAGCTTCCTGAACTTTCGGGTTGGCACGGACCGCATCGGGGGTGTCAAAGGCAATGACCTCGCCATACACCACCACGGCAATCTTGTCGGCCAGGCCAAAGACCACACCCATGTCGTGCTCCACCGTCAGCAGGGTCTTGCCTTCGGTGACGGAGCGGATCAGGGTGATGAAGCGCGCGGTCTCGCTGGTGCTCATGCCGGCCGTGGGTTCATCCAGCAGGATCACATTGGCACCGCCCCCGATGGTGATACCAATCTCCAGGGCTCGCTGCTCCGCGTAGGTGAGGTTCATGGCCAGCACGTTGCGCTTTTTGTCCAGGTTGATCATCTGCATCAACTCGGTGGCGCGTGCGTTGGCGTCTGCCAGTCCGGAAAGGAATTTGAAAAAGGTGTATTGGTAGCCCAGGCTCCACAGCACGCTGCAGCGCAGGTTTTCGAACACACTGAGCTTGGGGAAGATGTTGGTGATCTGAAAACTGCGGGACAGGCCCAGGCGATTGATCTCGTAGGGCTTCTTGCCCAGGATAGAGGTGCCGTTGAGCAGCACGTCGCCGCTGCTGGCACCGAAGCGCCCGCTGATAAGGTTAAACAGCGTGGACTTGCCCGCCCCGTTGGGCCCGATCACCGCCACGCGCTCACCGTGGCGCACGGCCAGGTTCACCCCGCGAATGATCTCGGTCTTGCCAAAGCTCTTGCGCAGGTCCTTGAGTTCCAACGCAAATGTCTGCTCCGCGCTCATGGGGAAGCCTCCGGATTGGTCGTGTTTTCAATGAATTCCTGAATCGCCTTCCACTTCACTGCGAACCGTCTGCGCGCCATCTCAAAAAGTCCCAGCCCCACCAACATCAGCACCACCGCCGCAATCCAACTGGACGCGGTTGCCACATTGAGTGTGGCCCCCAGGAACGCCAGTTCCGACCCTTGCGAGGCATTGAGCTGCAGGTGGTAAGTCATCTCCACAAGGGCGGCCACCCCGGCCAATGCCACCAGCAGCGTGACGCCCATCGCCAGATAGTTGCCCAGGAGCTGCCGGAGCTTTCCAAACGCAGCCACCCGCACATTCATCATGACCAAGCTGGCAATGCCACCCGGCGCATACATCACCATAAACAAAAAGATCAGACCGAGGTACAGCAGCCAGGCCTTGGTGAATTCGCTGAACAGCACGAAGGCCAGCACCATCAGCACGGCTCCAATGATGGGCCCGAAGAAAAAGGTGGCTCCACCGAGGAACGTGAACAGCAAATAGGCCCCCGAGCGTGCCGCACCGACCACTTCGGCGGTCACGATCTCAAAGTTCAGTGCACCCAGCCCCCCCGAGATGCCGGCAAAAAATCCCGCAATGATGAAGGCCGTGTAGCGGATGCGCTGTGTGTTGTAGCCTACAAACTCCACCCGCTCCGGGTTGTCGCGCACCGCGTTGAGCATGCGCCCCAGCGGCGTCTCTGTAAACGCAAACATGGCGACCACCGAGAAAAAGGTATAAATGGCGATCAGGTAGTAGACTTGGACGGCGGGACCGTAAGTAATGCCCATGACCGCGCTACCAACCACCCGGTTGCCCGACACACCACCCTCGCCGCCAAAGAATTCCGGAACCATCAGCGCCATGGCAAACACCAACTCCCCCAAGCCCATGGTGATCATCGCGAACGTGGTACCGGCCTTGCGGGTGGTGACATAGCCAAACAGCACGGCAAAGCCCATCCCGGCAATGCCGCCAACAATCGGCACCAGCGACACCGGAATGGGCAGGCTCCCCCCCGACACCGCATTCAAGGCATGAATGGCCACAAAGGCCCCCAGCCCCGTGTACACCGCGTGGCCGAAACTCAGCATGCCGCCCTGTCCCAACAGCATGTTGTAAGACAGGCAGGCGATGATGGCAATGCCCATTTGGGACAGCACGGTCATGCCAAGGCCGCTGGTGAACAGCAGCGGTGCAACGGCCAGCACCACGGCAAAACCGCCCCAGACCAGCCAGCGGCCAGTGTTGAATGAACGCGATAGTGTTGGATTGGACATGGTCTTATCCTTCCCGGGTACCCAAAAGCCCCTTGGGCCGGAAGATCAGAATCAGCACCAGGAACAAATACGGCAAGATGGGCGCGACTTGCGAGAGGGTCAACTTGACGAAGGTGTTGTCCATTGCGGCGCTGCCCAGTTGCAGCCCCATTTGTTGGGCCAATGAGCCCACCGAGTAGTCAAATGCCACTGCAAAGGTCTGGATCACACCGATCAGTACCGACGCCAGAAATGCGCCAGACAGCGACCCCATGCCCCCTACGACCACCACCACGAAAATGACCGACCCCACGGTGGCCGCCATGGCGGGTTCCGTCAGGAACGTGCTGCCGCCAATGACGCCCGCCAATCCGGCCAGTGCCGCCCCCGCGCCGAACACCAGCATGAAGATGCGTGGAACGTTGTGGCCCAGGGCCTCCACTGCATCTGGATGCGTGAGTGCCGACTGAATGACCAGCCCGATGCGGGTGCGGGTCAGCAACAGCCAAACCGCCACCAGCATGATGATGGCCACCAGCATCATGAAACCGCGCGTGGCCGGAAACGGGGAGCACACCACGCGCACCGCCGCATCGGCCGCCTGGCACATCTCGGGCGGTGCGGCACCCCACAGCGCTCCCAGGCCGTTGACGGAGTGGTTGATCAAGGTGAAGGCCGGCCCTTGCAGGGCTTCGGGTGGTCGAAACTCCAGAGCAATGCGCCCCCAGATCAGCTGGACCAATTCCAGCACCACATAAGACAGCCCGAAGGTGATCAGCAACTCGGGCACATGGCCGAACTTGTGGACCCTGCGCAAGCACACCCGCTCAAACAGCGCCCCCATGGCACCCACGGCCAGCGGTGCAAGCAGCAAAGCGGGCCAAAACCCCACGTATTGCGCAATGGTGTACCCGACATACGCGCCCAACATGTAGAAGGACGCGTGCGCGAAATTCAGCACACCCATCATGCTGAAGATCAGTGTCAAGCCCGAACTCAGCATGAAAAGCAACAGGCCGTAGCTCAGCCCGTTCAACATCGAGATGATGAAAAACTCCATGTTCGAGAGACCTTCCTCGTCGGTAACAGTAAAAAAGCCCGAGACGGCACACCCGCTCGGGCTCCTGGCTCACGTGTCCTGAACGGCAAATCAGGAGGGGCGTTTCATCTGGCAGCTGGTCGGTGTGCTGGAGACGTAGTTGGGGTACTCCTTCAGCGGCGCCAGCGTCATGCCGGTGTTTTCTGGGCTGTAGGAATACTTTTTGTCGGCCTTTTGCCAGACCGTCACATAGAGCGGCTGCTGCAACTGGTGGTCAGCCTTGCGCATCTCGACTTCACCATTGAAGCTGTCAACTTTCAGGCCTTCCAGAGCCGCAGCCACCTTGACGGGATCGGTGGACTTGGCCTTGGCCATGGCCGCACCCAGGGTCTGGAAAATGCGGATGGTGGAACCGGTGTAGAAGTCGTCGTTGTGCTTGGCCTTGAACTCGGTCATCCACTTGTCCATCTGGCCGCCCATGTTGTAGTGGTTGTACGCCACTTGGTACACCCGCCCGGCCCCGTTTTGGCCCAGGGCTGATGGCGTACCAGTCACACCGGTGTAATAGGTGAAGAACTTACCGGTGTAGCCGTTCTCGTTGGCGGCCTTGATCAGCAGCGACAAGTCCGAACCCCAGTTGCCGGTGATCACGCTGTCGGCACCGGATGCCTTGATCTTGGCGATGTAGGGCGCAAAGTCGCGGACCTGGGCCAGGGGGTGCAGGTCTTCACCCACGATCTTGATGTCCGGGCGCTTGCGGGCCAGGGTTTCCTTGGCGTATTTGGCGACCTGCACACCGTGTGAGTAGTTTTGACCCAGGATATAGACGCTCTTGATGTCCTTCTGGGTTTCCATGAACGAGGACATCGCTTCCATTTTCATGGAGGTGTCTGCGTCAAACCGGAAATGCCAGTAGCTGCACTTGGCGTTGGTCAGATCGGGATCGACGGCGGAGTCATTCAGGTAGATGACTTCCTTGCCGGGATTGCGTTCGTTGTACTTGGTCACCGCATCGCTCAGGGCCAGGGCCACCGAGGAGCCGTTGCCCTGGATGATGTACCGCGCGCCCTGGTCGATAGCCGCCTTCAAGGCGTTCAGGCTTTCCGTGGGACTGAGCTTGTTGTCAATGCCCGTGATCTCAAACTTCACGCCAGCCGGGTTGCCAGTGCCACTGAACTTCTCGGCAAAAAACTGGTACCCCTTGAGCTGGCTGATGCCCACCGGTCCCAACAGCCCCGTCAAGGGATCGATCCGCACGATTTTTACGGTCTCCCCTTTCTGGGCAAACGCCGAAGAGGCACACAGGACCGCGACCGATGCGGCAACGAATTTCAGAGCGAACTTCATGTGGGAGACTCCTTGAAAAAGACTGATGTGAGCGTACAAGAATAAGGTCACTAACACGCAAGGGTTTCCCCTAGACCGTATCACCAAAGTGACTGTCGCCAAGGCGATACGGCCATGCTGCGGGTGTCTCAGACACCGGGCAATTTGTAGTCCCGCAGCTGCTCGCGCAGCTTGGTTTTTTGCATCTTGCCGGTGCCACCCAGCGGAATGGCATCCACGAACACCACGTCGTCTGGGATCTGCCACTTGGCCGTTTTCCCTTCGTAGAAGGCCATCAGCTCTTCGCGCGACACCTCCGCGCCCGGCTTCCTGACCACAGCGATGATGGGCCGCTCATCCCACTTGGGATGTTTCATGCCAATACAGGCCGCCATGGCCACGGCTGGGTGGGCCATGGCTACATTTTCCACGTCGATGGAGCTGATCCATTCGCCGCCGGACTTGATGACGTCCTTGCTGCGGTCGGTGATCTGCATGT
>CAZDDK010000184.1:0-2099 GCA_964504185.1 uncultured Rhodoferax sp.
GGTGGTGGCCGCAGGGGCCGAGCGCCCGTATGCTACAAAAAGACTAGAAATAACACAAGGCATTGCGCGGGCTCGTACCCGTTTTAACCCTTGGGCCACGAGGCGGCGGTTGTTGGCGTAGAGCTTGACTACGTCGGCCACGGTGCCCAGCGCCACCAGGGGCAGCAAGGTATCCAGTTTCGGCTGTGTGGCTGCAGTGAATACGTTTCGGGTGCGCAACTCGGAGCGCAGCGCCATCAGCACGTAAAACATCACGCCCACCCCGGCGATGGATTTGCTCTCGAAGGCGCAGCCGGGCTGGTTGGGGTTGACGATGACGTCGGCGTGCGGCAGGCGGATGCTGCCGTCGGGGCCGGTGGCGGGCAGGTGGTGGTCGGTCACCAGCACCTGCAGGCCCAGTTGGCGGGCAAAGGCCACGCCGTCGAAGCTGGCAATGCCGTTGTCCACGGTGATGAGCACGTCGGCACCGCTGTCTTTGACGCGCTGGGCGATGGGCGCGGTCAGGCCGTAGCCATCTTGCACGCGGTCGGGCACGATGTAGTGCACCCGGCGCGCACCCAGGAGGCGCAGGCCGCGCAGGGCCACGGCGCAGGCGGTGGCACCGTCGCAGTCGTAGTCGGCCACCACGCACAGGGAACGGTCTTGCGCCATGGCATCGGCCAACAGGCGCGCGGCCTCGGGCAGGCCTTTCATGGTGCTGGGGGGGAGCAGTTTGGCCAGGGCGTCGTCCAGCTCATCGGGGCTGCTGACACCGCGCGCGGCGTACAGGCGCGCCAGCAGGGGGTGCACGCCCGCCTGTTCCAGCGCCCAGGCGCTGCGCGGTGGAACGTCGCGGGTGAGGAGGTTCACAGGCTTTGCAGCAGCTGGGCGGGCGACGAGGTGGAGAAGCGCTGTTGCACGCGGCTCCACCAGGGCTTGTCCTGCAACTCCAGGGTGGCGGCCATGCGCTCGCCGCACAGTGTCAGCTGCACGGGCTTCTTGGCCTTGGCGCGCTGCACCAGGTCGGCCAGCACGGTGGCGTCCAGTTCGGACCATGCGGCCAGCCAGGCCTGGTCATCGTCATGCTGGGCGCTGCGGCGCAGGGCGTCCACGCACTCCAGCCGTTCGGGGGCGGGGTGGGTTTCGCCCTGGGGCGTGCCGGTGCCGCTGACCCAGAAGGTGTTCACGGTGCTGGCCCCCCGGGCCGTGCGGGCGTCGTTGAGGGGGTGGGTGTAGAGCAGCATTTCCATTTCGTTCTGCAGCCGCCGCAGGGGCTTGGCCTGCTCTTGTTGGGGCATCCAGGTGTCGATGGCGGCACCCGCCACCCGCTCCAGCGAGGCGGTGGGCAGGTCGCGCAGCAGCGGGCCAAAGGCCAGCCAGGTGCCGTCGGAGAGCGGGTGCAGTTCCAGCCCGTCATCGGCAAACAGGTCGTGCATGGCGGCGCGCAGGGTCTCGCATTCGGCGCTGGTCAGTTGCAACTCGCGCGGGTCTTGCATGGTGACGTGGTTGGACTGCACGTCCAGGTGGCAAGGGGTCACCCAGGCCCACCCGGCGGAGCCCCGGGTCTTGGTCAGGCCCAGCTGCTGGGCGTCCAGGGCGGCCCAGGGAATCAGGCCGTCGGCACCCTGCAGCCCGAGGTTGTGGGCGCGCATGCGTTCGGGCAGGGGGGTGAGCGCTTCGGCAGCGCCCAGCATGGGGGGCGTGGGCGTGAGCAGGGTCAGCAGTTCATTCAGGCGGGGCAGGGCCACTTTGGCAAGGGCTTGCTGGCACAAGGGGCCAGGCGGGGCAGCGTGGGAAATAAGCAAGTGCATGGGTCAATTGTCCCGCATGAATGCCACAATCCGGGCCATGTTGAAATTTCCCTACGAGTTGCGCATTGGCTGGCGCTACACCCGGGCCGGGCGGACCACCCGGCGCAACGGATTCATTTCCTTCATTTCCGGCGTGTCCATGCTGGGGATTGCATTGGGAGTCGCGGCGCTGATTATTGTATTGAGCGTCATGAATGGCTTTCAGAAGGAGGTGCGTGACCGCATGCTGGGCGTGGTTTCTCACGTGGAGGTGTACGCCGCTGGCGGCCAGGCGCTGCCCGACGTGGGCCGCACGCTGGACCAGGCGCG
>CAZDDK010000184.1:2199-6537 GCA_964504185.1 uncultured Rhodoferax sp.
CGCCAGGTGGCCGATGAACTGGGCCGCACCCTCAGCGGGGACCTCTACATCCGCGACTGGACGCGCCAGAACCGCACCTGGTTTGCGGCAGTGCAGGTGGAAAAACGCATGATGTTCATCATCCTCACCCTCATCGTCGCCGTGGCCGCGTTCAACCTGGTGTCCACCCTGGTGATGACGGTCACCGACAAGCGGGCCGACATCGCCATCCTGCGCACGCTGGGGGCGAGTCCGGCCAGCATCATGGGCATTTTTGTGGTGCAGGGTGCCATGGTGGGCGTCATCGGCACGCTGGCCGGTCTGGCCCTGGGCCTGGGTGTGGCGTTCAATATTGACGTCATCGTGCCCGCGCTGGAGCACGCACTGGGAGCCAGCTTTCTGCCCAAGGACATCTACGTCATCAGCCGCATGCCCAGTGACCCGCGGCAGGCCGACATCTTGCCGATTGCGGTGATTGCCCTGGCCATGGCCTTTGCGGCCACGCTGTATCCGAGCTGGCGCGCCAGCCGCGTGAACCCTGCAGAGGCCCTGCGCTATGAGTGATACCCCTATTCCCCCCGCCCTGGCTGCAGCCCAGTACCGCCTGGTGGCTGGTTTGGGCTGTGCCCCGGAGCCAACAGTGGCTGCACCCGGCAGTGAGGTGGTGCTGCGCGCGCGCGGCCTGACCAAGCGCTTCACCGAGGGGCGGCTGGATGTGAGCGTGCTGCAAGGCGTGGACCTGGATGTGGTCCGCGGTGAGACGCTGGCCATCGTCGGTGCCTCCGGCTCTGGCAAGAGTACGCTGTTGCACCTGCTGGGTGGGCTGGACGCGCCCAGCAGCGGCCATGTGGAGCTGCATGGCCAGGACCTGGCCCGCCATGGCGCGGCCGAGCAGGGCCGCCTGCGCAACCAGCACCTGGGATTTGTCTACCAGTTTCACCACCTGCTGCCGGAGTTCAGTGCCCTGGACAACGTGGCCATGCCATTGACAATTAGGCGTCTAGCCCGCGAAGAATCTAGTTTTATAGCTACAAAAATGCTAGCAAATGTCGGTTTGGCGCACCGCCTGCAGCATCGCCCGGCGGAACTCTCCGGCGGCGAGCGCCAGCGTGTGGCCATTGCCCGCGCGCTGGTCACGCAGCCCGACTGCGTGCTGGCCGACGAACCCACCGGCAACCTGGACCGCAGTACCGCTGACAGTGTGTTTGACCTGATGCTGGAGCTGGCCCGTGCCAATGGCACGGCCTTTGTGCTGGTCACGCACGACGCCGCACTGGCCGCGCGCTGCAGCCGCCAGCTGCACCTGGTGTCGGGGCGGCTGGCGCAGGCCTGAAGGCTGTCCCACTGCACAGCCGGCATCGGCCATGGCCTGGATCGACTCCCACTGCCACCTGGACGCGGCTGCGTTCGATGCCGACCGCGCCGCCGTGCGGGCCCAGGCCCGCGCGGCGGGCGTGGCGCATTGCGTCTTGCCTGCCGTGGAGGTGGCCAACTTCGGCACCGTGCGCGCGCTGGCCCATGCCGAGGGCGACAGTTACTGCCTGGGCATCCACCCGCTCTACGTGAAGTCCGCCACCGAGGAAGACTTGCAGGCACTGCAGGCGCAGTTGACGGCGCACCAAGGTGATCCGCGCCTGGTCGCCGTGGGTGAGATCGGTCTGGACTACTTTGTGCCCGAACTGCAGACCGGCCCATTGGCCGAACGGCAGGAGGTTTTCTACCGGGAGCAGCTCAAACTGGCGCGCCAGTTCGGCCTGCCCGTCGTGCTGCACGTGCGCCGCTCGGCGGACCGGTTGCTCAAGCACTTGCGCGAAATCGGGCAGGGCGGCTACCGTTGGTGCGGCATTGCCCATGCATTCAACGGCAGTGACGCCCAGGCCCAGGCATTCATCCGCATGGGCTTTAAGCTGGGATTTGGTGGCGCGCTGACCTATGAACGCGCTCGGCAACTGCGCCACTTGGCCCAGAGCCTGCCCTTGGACGCCATCGTGCTGGAAACCGATGCGCCGGATATGCCCCCGCATTGGCTGTACACCACCGCCGAACAGCGCCTGGCCGGTGCGGCGCAGGGGCGCAACACACCCGCCGAGCTGCCGCGCATTGGGGCGGTGCTGGCGCAGCTGCGTGGTTTGCCGGTCGAGGTGGTGCGGGACGCCACCACACGGAACGCACACGCCGCGTTGCCGAGGCTGCTGTTGGAGCCACCGTTCGACAAGTTCCGTGCTAGAGTGGATACGTTAATGTAGATATTCGAAGGAGGCCGCCATGCACGCCACCGCCAAAGTATTCTCCACGGGCAACAGCCAGGCCATTCGGTTGCCCAAGGCATTTCGGCTCGATACCGAAGAGGTTTGGATCAGCAAATCCCGAGACGGCATCCTCACCATTCAGCCCAAGCCCAAGAAGGATGAACTAGAGGCATTTCTTGCCGAATTGCGCGCCCTGCCGCCCAGCGAAGAGTTTTTGCAGCCGCGCAACGATGCACCCCGCCCAAGCCCATTTGAGGGGTGGGAGGTGTGATTCGCTACCTGCTCGATACCAACATCGTCAGCTATTACCTGCGCCGGGCCTCGCCAGCGCTGGAAGAACGGGTGAACGATGCACTGCGGCAACGCAGCATTGCCATCTCGGTCATCACCCGCGCGGAGCTGCGCTACGGACAAATGGGCATGGCGCCCGTGGACCGCCGCCGTCCCCTGATTGACAGCTTTTTGTTGCGACTTCCGAGCGTGGAATGGGGGTGCGACGCAGCGGACCGCTATGGCGCATTGCGGCACACCCTCAAGACCCAAGGCACACCCATTGGCGACATGGACACACTGATTGCTGCCCACGCGCAGGCCGAGGAACTTATTTTGGTAACCCACAATACCCGCCATTTCGACCATGTGCCGGGTTTGACGCTGGAAGACTGGATGGTTTGACATTGAAAGAACGGACGCTTTGAAAAATTCCCCCCCCACCTTGCCCGAAGTCAACTTCTCCGACGAAGGCCCCATCCGCCACCTGCACCTGGACAGCATCTGGATCCAGGGCTCCATGCGGGTGGATGCACCCACCGCGCTGGTGCACGAGTACATCCAGCGCATGATGGCCTGGCTGCTGTTTGTGGAACCGGCCAGCGTGCCCCAGCGCCAGGCCTTGCAACTGGGGTTGGGCGCGGCCTCGCTGACCAAGTTTTGCCACAAGGTCTTGCGCATGCGCACGGCGGTGATTGAACTCAACCCCCAGGTGGTGGCAGCCTGCCGGGGCTGGTTCAAGTTGCCCCAGGACGACCAGCGCCTGCAGGTGATCCTGGCGGACGCTGAACAAGAGATCAAGCAGCCCCGCTGGCAGGGCGCGGTCGATGCGCTGCAGGTCGATCTGTACGACCAGGAGGCCGCCGGCCCGGTGCTCGACAGCGCAGAGTTTTATGCCGACTGCCGCAAGGCGCTGACCGACGAGGGCTGCATGACAGTAAACCTGTTTGGCCGCTCGTCAAGTTTTCAGCGCAGCGTGGACAACATGGCCATGGCCTTTGGCGACGACGCGCTGTGGACCTTCAAGGCCACGCGCGAGGGCAATACCGTGGTGCTGGCACAGCGCACGCCCAGCCGTCCGTCTCGCGCCGTGCTCATGGCACGGGCCGACACCATTCAGCGCCAATGGGGCCTGCCGGCCGACAAATGGGTGCGCGTTTTCAAACCGGTGAACTTATGACTACACACACACACACACACCTGCACGCCGCCAAACACCACACCGGCCCGCTGGACTGGCGTCGCCTGGTGGAGTGGTTGCACGCCGACAAGGTGATTTCCGAGGAGCAGGCCACGCGCACCATTGCGCGCTGCGCCCAGGCCGAAAGCGTGCAGCACCCGCTGGTGCGCCTGGCCAGTGTGTCCATGCGCCGCGTGTCCGACAACAAGCCGCTGGACATTGAGATGCTGACCCAGTGGCTGGCCGCGCGGGTGGGCATGGACTATCTGCGCATCGACCCGCTGAAGGTGGACGTGAGCCGGGTGGCCGATGCCATGGGCGCGGTTTATGCGGAGCGCCACCGCATCCTGCCGGTGGTGGTCAATGCCAGCGAGATCACGGTGGCCACCTCCGAGCCGTTCATTGTCGATTGGGTGGCCGAGGTGGAGCGCCAATCGCGGCGCAGTGTGCGCCGCGTGCTGGCCAGCCCGCAAGAGGTGCACCGCTACACCGCCGAGTTTTATGCCCTGGCCAAGTCGGTCAAGGCGGCCAACAAGGCGGGTGTCAACAACACCGCCAGTTTTGAGCAGTTGGTGGAGCTGGGCAAATCCAACAAGCAGCTCGACGCCAATGACCAGAGCGTGGTGCAGGTGGTGGACTGGCTGTGGCAGTACGCGTTTG
>CAZDDK010000185.1:0-6532 GCA_964504185.1 uncultured Rhodoferax sp.
AGCCGGGCATGCGGATGTCAAAAAACAGCACGTCGGGCAGCAGGGCCAGGGTTTGTTGCACGGCGCTGGCCCCATCGCCCACGCTGGCGACGATGCGCAGCTCGGGCCAGGCGCGTGCCAGCTCGGCCTGCAGGGCCTGGGCCAGCAGGGGTTCGTCTTCGGCGATCAGGGCGGTGGGGGGGATGGCGTTCATGTTTGATAGGGAAATCGGATGCTAGCCCGCGTACCAGCTTGTGGGGATGCTATGAATTCAATAGTGGCTGCGGTTCCGTAGACCGCCGCCAGGCGTTCACGGACCTGCTGCAGGCCGAAACCCCGCCCGCTGGCCGACGGTCGGCTTGCGGCCTCGGCGGGGTCAAAGCCCAGGCCGGTATCGGCAACCTCCAGCACCAGAAACGCGCCTTCACGCCGTGCGCGGATGGCCAAGTTACCGCCCTCCACCTTGGGTTCCAGGCCATGCTGGATGCTGTTCTCCACCAGCGGCTGCAGCAGCAGGGTGGGCACGCTGTGCGCCGTCAGTTCGGGGGGCAGGTCCAGCGTGTAGCGCAGGCGCGGGCCCATGCGCACGGTCATCAGCTCCAGGTAGTCGTGCAGGCGGTCAAACTCTTGTTCCAGCGGGTGGTTGCTGGCGCGCGAGGCGGCCAGCGTGGCGCGCAGGTAGGCAATGATGTGGTCCAGCATGTCCTGTGCGCGGCCCGCGTCGATGCTGATGAGCATGCGCAGGTTGGCCAGCGTGTTGAACAGCATGTGCGGCTCCAGCTGGGTCTCCAGCAGCTTGAGACGGGCCTCGGTGGCCAGCCGGTTGGCCTCGCCGATTTTTTGCTCCAGATGGGCGCTCTTGCCCCGGCTGTAGAAGTAATAGGTGACGACGATGCCAATGACCGCCGAGACCAGGCCCGAGAGGAACAGTTGCCTGGGGGATTGGCCCGCCCAGCTGGACCAGCCAAACCAGGTGTCGGCCAGGGTGGTTCCCAGTACGTACCCCAGCGCAATGCCCACAACGGGCAGCAGCGCACCCCAGGGACCGGTGGGCCAGCCGGTGGTTTGCGCCGAGGGAAACAGCGCTGAACCAAAATCAATGAAAAACCAGGACAACAGGCCGATGCACAGGGAGTAGACCGCCGCGATCTCATAGGGCACATGGGGGCGAAAGGCGTAGTGCAGCCCGGAAATGGCCAGGCAAAACGCGGTGGTCTGCAGGCCCGAGCGCAGCTTGGAGAGCCAGTCGATCCTCATGGCTTGCTGCGGCGGTCTTGCTCGCGCTGCAGGCGTTCGCGCTCTGTTTGCACCATGCGCTCGCGCAGCTCGCCACCCGCCCCCAGCAGCCAGACCGATGCGCCGTGCAGCGCGAGGCCCAGGCCCCATCCCAGCAGCGGATAGACCGACCACGAGCGGTTGCCAAACGCGTAGTGCGACATGGCAAAGACAAACAGGTTGACCACCACGTAGACCGCCGCGTGGAAATACCAGCCCAGCTTGGCCCCGGCGCGCTTGCGCGCCAGGCGCTCGATTTCCTCGGGGCTCATCGGAGTGGTGGAATGGGGGGGCATGGTCATGGTGGCCACGATTCTAGGGGCGGGGCGCGTGTGTTCAGGCCACTTGCAGGGCGTGGACCTGATGCAGCGCCATGCGCCACAGGCGCGCGGCACGGGCCAGGAAAATCCCGCTGAAGATTCCGTACAGTGCGCCGACGGCAAGTGCAAAGTAGATGTTATGCGCCAGGGTGGCGTGCATGCTGATGCTGGCACCCACAGTGTATTTGGTGATGAAGATACCCAAGAACAGGGCCAGCGGTACGGCGCTTCCGGGTATCTGGAAGCGCCGGTTGGTTGCGTCATAGTGAATGCCCGCGTTGGACTGCATTTGCAGGGCCGTGAAAAACGCGACAGCAGCTCCTGCCAGCCAAGCCAGCAGTGCAATGGGCTGATCACCAAAGGCGGTGGCTACGCCGTACAGCGACAGACCGGTCATGGCCAGGGATGGCAAGGTGGCGCGGTTCAGACTGACGCGGCGCGGCAGCATCTGCTGCAGGCCCACCCACAACAGTGCGGCAAATAGAACGAAAACCCACTTTGGGGTGCTGGACAGAATGGGCATCAACATGGCAAAAACTCCGGGACTGGTTGGCGATGTCCGTACTGTGCCGCTACTCCCCGCCGCAGGACTACCGCCTTGCGATGGAGAGTCCGCGCCGGGGTGCCAAACGCTGGCACCCCGGCGCGAAATGCAGCTGTCTAAAGGGATGTGTTTTGCCGTCGTGCAGCGCAGCACTTGCGGCAGCGGCTGTGCACGCCGATGCCGGGGCAGTGGCAAGCGTGGGGTGGCTAGTAGCGCACCAGGCTGCGGTAGACCAGTTTGGTGTTGCCCTCGGCGGGCACGCTGACCTTCCACACGGCGGTGTTGCTGGCGCTCTTGGTGTGGGCGTGGCTTTCGCTGAGCACTTGCCAGTCTCCGGGCATGGGCTCCTGCACGGTGACGGTCACGGCCTCCTTCTTGGCGTTTTTCAGCACCACCTCGTAGGCGCTTTCGAACATGTAGTTGTATTTGCCGCTGCCACCGAGTTTCTTGAAGTCGGTCTGCTTCTTGTCGGCGGTCACGTCAAAGGCGTCGCCCAGCTTCAGGCGCACGGTTTGGTTCTTGGGGGTGTGGTCCACCCGGTCCTCGCCAATGAACTGGGCATTGCCCGAGCGGTCCTTTTTGTAGACGCGGATGACGCCCTTGGGCAGGGGCATGCCAAGACGGGCACTTTCCTTGTTGTCAAACTCGACGAACACGCCCACCTTCATTTTCTGGCCCAGCTCGCCATGGCTGCTCTGGTAGTAGTAATCGTTGCCCTTGAGCAGCAGTTCCTTGCGGGCGGGCACGCTGGAGGCGCTTAGCAGCGCGACCTGCTTGGTCTGGTTCTCGGCGATGGTGGTGGGGCGGTTGAGGGTGTAGAGGTGGTATTCGAACAGCGATTCCTCGGCCATTTCGTTGCTGGCCTTGGCCCGGGCGGGTGCGGGTGCGGCCATCGCCATGACGCGGCCATCCATCTGGGGGCGGACCTGGTTCACGTCACCGGCCACCAGTTGCAGCTTGGCCTTGCGGTAGGTGGCACCGCTGGTGTTGGTCAGCGTCACCCAGCCGGAGATGTCCAGTGCGTCCTCGGCCCCATTGAGTTCCACCACGTAGTCGGCCTTCCAGGCCAGGCCGCCGGTCAGGTAGCTCAGTTCCACGGTTTGCTGGGTGGCACCGCTGTTGTCCAGCGCCATCACCAGGGTGGGGCGGTCGCGCAGGTTGGGGGGCACGTCGCCATAGACGATGCGCCCGGGGATGCCGGTCTCGATGCGCTGGCCGATCTTGAGCACCACGCCGCTGTTGGATGAGAGCACTTCGGCCTGCTCCGTGGTCTCGGCACCGGTGGCCGGGTTGGTGCGAATGATGCTCACGCTGCGGCCCACGTATTTTTCCAGCAGCTTTTGGGGGGTGAGCAGGTCAAAGTCAAAGTTCTGCTCCAGCACGGACAGGCTGCCCGGCGCGCTGGTGCTGCGCAGGAGCGCGGTCTCGGGGCGCATGCGCGCGCTGACATCGCGAAAGGCGAGGCTGGATGCGCCGGGCTTGAGTTGCAGCTTGCGCTGGTCCTTCACCAGAGCCAGGTTCTCGTTGTAGATGGTCACCGCCACCTCCTGCTGGTCGGCCAGGGTGCTGCGCTGCTCGTCGGACTGTGCATGGGCGCTGGAGAAAAGGGCCAGCACCAGAAGGGTGGGAACAAGGGGGCGTTGCATGAATGGGGTTCTCCGCAGTGGGGTTGGTAGGATGCGCGGCAACCACTGTACTGCCTGGCCGTTGCCAGCGCCAACGCGCGCGGGGTGGCTGGGCGCGGCGGGGCGAGCCTGCGGCAGGGGTGTGCTATGAATTTATGAGCGCAATCAGTAGATAATACGCGGGCTAGAGGCCAATTTTGCTTAAGGAGTTGTTTTGGACATTGCATTGCTGATGAAGGCCGCCGCCATGGGGCTGGTCGAGGGGCTGACCGAGTTCTTGCCCATCTCCAGCACCGGGCACCTGATTGTGGCCGGGGCGCTGCTGGGTTTTGATGACGAGAAAGCCAAGGTGTTTGACATTGCCATCCAGACAGGCGCCATCTTTGCGGTGATTCTGGTGTACTGGCAAAAGATCCGCACCACGCTGGTCGATCTGCCCACTCAAGCCAAAGCGCAGCAGTTTGTGCTGAACGTGCTGATGGGTTTTCTGCCCGCCGTCATATTGGGGTTGCTGTTTGGCAAGGCCATCAAGGCGCACCTGTTTACGCCGGTGGTGGTGGCCAGCACCTTTATCGTGGGCGGGTTCATCATCCTGTGGGCGGAGCGCCGCCAGGCGGCAGGGGGGACTGCGGTGCGGGTGATCGATGCCGATGACATGACCTGGAAAGACGCCCTCAAGGTGGGGCTGGTCCAGTGCCTGGCCATGGTGCCGGGGACCAGCCGCAGCGGTGCCACCATCATTGGCGGCATGCTGCTGGGGCTGTCGCGCAAGGCGGCCACCGATTTTTCGTTCTACCTGGCCATTCCCACGCTGATCGGGGCCGGGGCGTACAGCCTGTACAAGGAGCGCGCCCTCTTGAGCCTGGCCGATGTGCCGATGTTTGCGGTGGGCCTGGTGGTGTCGTTCCTGGCGGCGTGGGTGTGCGTGCGCTGGCTGCTGCGCTTTATTGCCACGCACAGCTTCGTCGGGTTTGCCTGGTACCGCATTGCCTTTGGCATCGTGGTGCTGGCCACCGCCTGGACGGACACGGTGCGCTGGGTGGCGTAACGCCTATTTGGGGTCGTCGTTCCCCGCCATGTTGCGCAGCGCGGCCTCGATGGCGGCTGCGGTGGCAGCCGGTTTCTCCATGGGAAACAGGTGGCTGCCGTCCAGCAGGGCAATGCGCCCGCGCGTGATCCGCTCGGTCGTGGCCATGCCCACCTGCTTCATCTCCACCGACGCCAGGCCGCCAATGAAGCTGGCCGGGCACTTGAGCGGGTGGCGCGCCAGCAGGCGCTCCAGGTTGTCGGGCAGGGTGTTGTAGAAGTCGGTTTCCACCTGCCGGTCAAAACTCAGCACGCGCTTGCCATCGGCCTGCAGCGTGCCGTGCTCGCAATAGTCCATCAGCACCGCATCGTCCCACTTGGCAAAGGCCTTCTTGTGACGGAAATGGTCGTAGGCGGCCTGCACCGAGGGCCATTGGTTGCGCCGGCGCCGGCTCACCGCACCGGGCGACAGCGAACCAAACATCTGCGTGGTTTTCATGACCCCCACCGCCTTGGAGCGCCAGCCACCCAGCAGGGGCGAGTCCACCAGCACCACGCCGCGCGCCAACTCGGGGTGGCGGGAGGCCGCCATCAGGCTCAAGAATCCGCCCAGCGAGTGGCCCACCAGCCACACCGGTGCTCCGGTCTTGGCCACCACGGTCTGGGTGAAGTCCACCAGCTGCTGCACCACATGCGGCCAGTTGTTGCTGACCGGGTAGCGCGGGTCGTGGCCAAACTTTTCGACCGCTTTGACGGAAAAGCCGCGCGAACGCAGGTCCTTGAACAGCACCCGGTAGGTGCTGGCCGGAAAGCTGTTGGCGTGGGAGAAGACGATGGTGCTCAAATCAGTTTTTCCTGGGGTGTGGTGATTTTTTTCAGGGGCAGGCTGCGCTCGGAACCCACCATCAGCGGGACCGGGGTGTCACCGCCGTTCCACATGGGATCTTCGATGCTGTCAAACACCTCGCGCAGCTTGTGGCCCCAGCTGTCGTGCAGCATCCGGAAATAGGGGTTGTGCTCGTCGATGCAGACGATCCGGTCGGTGCGGAACTGGTGGGCCTCATACACCACCATGTCCAGCGGCAGCCCCACCGACAGATTGGACTTGAGTGTGGAGTCCATGGACACCAGGGCGCACTTGGCCGCCTCGTCCAGGGGCGTATCGGGGGTGATGACACGGTCCAGCACGGGCTTGCCGTATTTGGATTCTCCGATCTGGAAGTAGGGCGTCTCGGGCGTGGCCTCGATGAAGTTGCCCGCCGAGTACACCTGGAACAGGCGCATGCCCTCGCCCTGGATCTGGCCACCAAAGATCAGCGACACGTTGAAATCCACCCCTGCGGCCTTGAGTGCCGCGCCGTCGCGCTCCTGCACCCGGCGAATGGCAGAGCCCAGCACGCGGGCCGCATCGAACATGCTCTTGGCGTTCCAGATGGTGACGCCCTCGTCGGTATCGTGGTCCTTGAGTTTTTCGACCTGCAAAATCTCCCGCACCGATTGCGAAATGCTCAGGTTGCCCGCCGACAGCAGCACCATGAAGCGCTCGCCAGGGCGCTCGTAGACGATCATCTTGCGGAAGGTGCTGATCTGGTCCAGCCCGGCATTGGTGCGGGAATCCGACAAAAACACCAGACCGGCGTTGAGTTTGATGGCGACGCAGTAGGTCATGGGGCGTTAATGCATGAATTTGCCACCGCGCCCGATTAAAGTCAGGTCGGTGAAGTTGGAGGCCTGGTGGTCCTTGGCGCTGTAGTTCACGGTAA
>CAZDDK010000186.1:0-6513 GCA_964504185.1 uncultured Rhodoferax sp.
GCACCCTGCCCGCCCAACTGCTGCGCACCCTGGCGCTGGAGGGCATGGTGCTGGGGGGCGTGGGCGCTGTGACCGGGGCCTTGTTGTCGCTGGGCATCTCGCTGATGCTGTATGTGGTGCCGGTCAATATGCCACCGCCGCCCGGCCGCTCGGTGGGCTACCCGCTCAATATCTCCATCGACCCGGCGCTGTACGCCGCCACCCTGGCTGCCATGGTGCTGCTCACCATGCTGGCATCGGCCTGGGTAGCCCGCAAGACCGTGCACCTGCCGGTGGTGGATGCGCTGGCGCATACATGAGCGAATCCCTGTCCTCATTCGATCAAAAATACTCCTATTTTGATAGCAAATATCCCAATGAATACGAGGGCTACCGGCCAATTTTTCATATAAAAACCGAGAGAACCACCATGCACCCACTCACCCCCTTCCTGGCCGCGCTCACCCTGTGTGCCGCCACCCTGGCCCCCGCTGTGGCGCAAGACGTGAATGCCTTGCTCCAGGATGCCGACCGCTATCGCATGGGCACCGACAACCTGCAAGTGGACACCCAGGTCACGGTGTTCAACGCCGACGGCAGCCCCGACAAGGAGCGCCGCTACACCGTCTTTGCCCAGGCCGGACGCAAATCCCTGGTGCTGATGCAGTCACCGGTTGAAAAGGGCCAGAAGGTGCTGATGCTGGGTGACGACTTCTGGCTGCTGATGCCCGCCAGCCAGCGCCCCCTGCGCATCACCCCCATGCAAAAACTGCTGGGCGATGCCTCCACCGGCGACATTGCCACCATGCGCTGGGCGGGTGACTACTCGGGCCAGCTGGTCGGCGAAGAACCCTGCCAGCCAGACACCAAGGCCCCCCTGTGCCTGCATTTGAGCCTGCAGGCCGAGCGCAAGGGCGTCACCTACCAGCGCATCGAGCTGTGGATAGGCAAGGCACGCCACGAGCCGGTGCGCGCCGACCTGTTCGTGCAATCCGACAAGCTGGCCAAGCAGGCCCGCTTTGTCATGGACAAGGCCACCGGTCCCGCCACCGTGTCCGAGATGGTGCTGGTGGACCGCTTGAGCAACAAGAAGGAGACGCGCATCCAGTACCTGTCCCGCAAGGAGCGCGTGGTCCCGCAGGAGTGGCTCAACCCCATGTTTCTGGCGCGCAACGCCACGCTGGAGTAGCACATGGCCCCATTTGCACATGCCCGCATCCTGCGCGCAATGGGACTGCTGTGCGCACTGGCCGCGCTGGTACCGCTGACTGCCCACGCCGACAGCAGCGACCTCAGCGGCCAGCTGCGCAGTTACCGCATCGTTCGCTCGGGCAACGGCAGCACCGCGACCAGTGGTTCCGCCTGGGCTGTCCAGGCCGACCTGCGTGGCAGCACCACCCTGGCCGGCACGGCGCTGCACGCCAGTGCCACGCTGGACAGCCAGCTGGGTGACAGCGGCCACGCCGCCCAGGACCACCGCGTCAACGAGGCGTATGCCTCCGGAGCCGCCCTGGGGTGGCAATGGAGCGCGGGCAAGAAGGTCGTGTCGTGGGACGTGGGCTACGGGTTCCGGCCCAATGACCGGGTGCAGCAGGAGGCGCGGCGCACGCTGGTGGCCGGCGCACTCGAAGGGCACCCCCTGCTGATGGCCGAGCACTTTGGCGCGGACACCGCAGTCTCCCTGGTGTGGGTGAACCCCCAGTCCGGGGGCGATCGCACCGGTGCCCACGAAGAGGCCCAGGCGGCGCGTGTCTATTGGCGCGACGGCGCGGTAGATTGGCATGGTTTCGTCCACCACGGCGCACACGGCGACGACAGCGTGGGCGCGGCTGCATCCTGGGTGGCCAGCGACGCGGTGGAGCTGCACGCCTCTGTGCGCAGCACCCGCCATAGCGCCCCCCAATGGCTGGTGGGTGGCACCTGGACGCTGGAGAGCCAGGTCACGCTGCTGGCGGAGACCTGGCAGGGCGCATCCGCCCCCTTGCCGACGCAAAACACCTTCGTGCGCCTGAGCTGGCAGCAGGGGCGCTGGCAGCCGGCTTGGGATGTGCTGTACACCCCGGCAGACCGGGGCCTCGTCACGACCTTGTCGGTCCTGTGGACGGGGGAGCGGGTCACGCTGGAGGCGGGCCTGCGCGCCCACGGTGGCCCGCACGACGCCGCCGTGCGCCGCGCACCAGTGCAGCGCCAGGCCTATGTGGTGGCCAGCTGGGCGTTTTAAGGGACGGCGCGGGATGGGCTGGCGGTCAAATCACCGCCAGCCGCTTGCTCATGTCCAGCATGCGGGTGGCCAGCGAGGTGCCCAGGGCCATGGCCACGGCCAGGGCCACGTGGGGGTGGTCGTGGGAGAGCTTGTCAAAGTCGGCCGGGGACAACACCCAGACCTTGCAATCGGAGTAGGCCGAGACCGAGGCACCACGCGCCAGGTGCGAGAAAAAGCTGCCCTCGCCCACCACGCTGCCGGGACCCACGATGGCCAGGTGGATGATGCCCTTGGGGCCGTGCATGTCCACCTTCAGGTCACCCGACTCCACGAAATACAGCTTGCGGTCCATGTCGCCCTGGGCAATCAGGAGCTCGCCGCGCCGGTGGGTCAGCGAATGCACGTAATCCGCCAGCACCTTCCAGCGAAACGGCTCCAGATGCCGGGCCAGACCTCCGGGCTCGGCGTTATGGGCGATGGCGGCCACCAGGCCAGACACATCGGGTTGTTGCGGGCTTGCAATTGGACTAGTCATGGCAGTCTTTCAAAAGAGCGAACGCGAAACACCGCGCCCATCTTGCCGCTGATGACAAGAAAACGCAACTCCCTCCTTCACCCTGCGTGCGCACTCAGGCGTGCTCGTGCAACACCACGCGCGGCGCGGAAAAGTCGCGCCCCACCGTGGCCCGGGCAAAGAGGTAGTTTTCCATAGCCACCGGGGGCAGGTCATCAAGGTCCACGCGGCCCTTTTCGTCACACGGGAAGCACAGGGCGCAACCGGTGTTGAACAGGGACTGGAAGCGGATTTCGTAGTCGGTCTGTGTCATGGCGGATCTCCTGAAGTGGCCATCGGATGCAATCAACTCTGGTCCCAATTTGCCCGGAGCATGGCTTCATGAAGGGGGAAAACCGGCCATTTATCCGGCCCTTGCGGTGACACGCCGTGTCAACCTCAGGAAGCCGGGCTGGAAACGCTCCACTGCTGGGTGGTGTTGCCCTTGCCGTCAATACTCTCCAGCTGCACGCCAAAGCCCCACAGCCGCGCCACGTGGCGCAGCACTTCGATGGTGGCGTCACCCAGGGGCCGGTTTTGGTACTGCGTATGGCGCAGCGTCAGGGTTCGGTCGCCACGGAGGTTGACGTTCCAGACCTGAATATTGGGCTCGCGCGTGCCCAGGTCATACTGCTGCGAAAGCGACTGGCGCAGCCTTTGGTAGCCAGCGTCGTCGTGGATGGCCGCCACCTCCAGCTCGGTCTGGCTGGCATCGTCGTGGATCGCGAACAGCCGCATGTCACGCATCAGGCGCGGGCTGAGGTACTGGCCAATGAAGCTCTCGTCCTTGAAGTTGCGCATGGCGTGGTCCAGCGTGGGCAACCAGGGCGCACCGGCGATGTCGGGAAACCAGGCACGGTCTTCGTCGGTGGGGGCTTCGCACATGCGCTTGATATCGGTGTACATGGCAAAACCCAGCGCGTAGGGGTTGATGCCGCTGTAGGCGCGGTGCCCTGCGGGGGGCTGGAAGATGACGTTGGTGTGCGAACCCATCCACTCCAGCATCATGCCGTTGCTCAAAAGACCGTCGTCGTACAAGGTGTTGAGCAGGCGGTGGTGCCAAAACGTGGCCCAGCCCTCGTTCATCACCTGGGTCTGGCGCTGGGGATAAAAGTACTGCGCAATCTTGCGCACGATGCGCACAATCTCCCGCTGCCAGGGCTCCAGCAACGGCGAGTGCTTTTCGATGAAGTACAACAGGTTTTCCTGCGGCTCGCTGGGGAATCGCTCGGCGGTCTGGGGACCGGCCTTCTCCTCTTTGACCGGTACGGTGCTCCACAGTTCGTTGACCAGTTGCTGCGCGTACTGCTCGCGTGCCTTGCGCTCGGACATCTCACGCGCCAATGACCGCTTGGCCGGTCGGCGGTAACGGTCCACGCCCTGGTTGGCCAAGGCGTGGCAGGAGTCCAGCGTCGCCTCCACCGCGTCCAGCCCATGGCGCTCTTCGCACTCGGCCACATAGCGACGGGCGTAGACCAGGTAGTCGATGATGGTGGAGGCATCGGTCCACATGCGAAACAGGTAGTTGCCCTTGAAAAAGCTGTTGTGCCCGTAGGCAGCGTGGGCAATCACCAGGGCCTGCATGGCGGTGGTGTTCTCCTCCATCAGGTAGCTGATGCAGGGGTTGGAGTTGATGACAATCTCGTAGGCCAGGCCCATGTGCCCGCGCCGATAGCGTCGCTCGGTGGCCAGAAACTCCTTGCCGTAGCTCCAGTGGCGGTAGTTGATGGGCATGCCCACGCTGGCGTAGGCATCCATCATCTGCTCGGCCGTGATGATTTCGAGCTGGTTGGGGTAGGTGTCCAGGCCATAGCGCAGGGCGGTCTGGCGAATGGCGTCGTGGTAGCGCTCGATCAATTCGAACGTCCAGTCGCTCGGGTCGGGCAGCGGTTCGCTGGCACGCGGGGGTGCGGCGTGGGGTGCCTGCAGCACCGCAAGCGGCCGGCGGTCACCGGTGGGGGGCACACGCCACAGGTTCTCGGTGGCGCGCCGCTCCAGCACCGGTGGCAGCGCAGCGGCAGGTGGGTGGCTGGCCGGTCCCAGGGAGGTCATGGTGTGGCCCCTTCGCGCTTGAACAGGTCCCGAAACACGGGGTAAATCTCACTCGCCTCGGACACCTTGCGCATGGCAAAGTTGGCGTACTCCTCCTGCAACTGCGCATATTCTGTCCACAGATTCTGCTCCTCCTGGGCCACCTGCAGGTAGGCGAAGTAGCGCACCAGGGGCAGTATCTTGTCGGCCAGCCACTGGCGGCAGTTGCCGCTGTCGTTGCTGAAGTTGTCCCCATCGCTGGCCTGGGCACCGTAGATGTTCCATTCGCTGCCGGCATAGCGCTCCAGCATGATCTGGTGCATCAAGATCAACGCGCTGCTGACCACGGTGCCCCCACTCTCGGTGGCGTGAAAGAACTGGTCCTCGCTCACCTCCTGGGCCTGTGTGTGGTGGCGGATGAACACGATGTCGATTTTTTCGTAGTGCCGCGTCAAGAACAGATAAAGCAAGATGAAGAACCGCTTGGACAGGTCCTTGCGTTCCTGGTCCATGGAGCCGGAGACATCCATCAGGCAGAACATGACGGCCTGGCTGGATGGCACCGGCATGCGCACACGCCCCCGAAAACGCAGGTCAATCGGGTCCAGAAACGCAATGCGCTGCAGGCGCTGCTCCAGCGCCGCAATTTCCAGCCGCAGGCGCAAAATTTCGGGGCCTTCGTCCAGTTCCACTGCCACCAGTGCCGCCAGCTGTTGGCGCTTGTCTTCCAGCTCGCGCCGCGCCGCGCGGCCCAGCGCAATGCGCCGCCCCAGGGCACCGCGCATGGAACGCACGATGGCCAGGTTGTTGGGTGTGCCCTCGTGGGTGTAGCCGGCGCGGTGGGTCTTCCACTGCGGGTTGTCGCCAATGGCGGAGCGCATCAGGTGCGGCAAGGCCAGGTCTTCAAAGAAGAGTTGCATGAACTCCTCCTTGCTCAGGGTGAAGACAAAGTCGTCCTCGCCCTCGCCAGAATCACTGGCCTGCGAACCCCGCCCCCCCCCATCGGGAGGGCGCGCTATGCGGTCACCCCGCAAGTGCTCGGTGTTTCCGGGGTGCACGGTGTCGCGGATGCCACCCTTGGTGTGCTGGAAGACGGGTTCGTGAATGTCCTTCTTGGGAATGGTGATGTTCTCGGCCTGCTCCATGTCGCGAATGCCCCGCCCGGACACCGCCCGGCGCACTGCGTCGCCAATCTGCTCCTTGTAGCGGCGCAGGAATCGCTCGCGGTTGCCCACGGACTTGTTCTTGCCCGAGAGTCTGCGGTCGATGATTTGCAGTGCCATCTCCGTCCTCCCGCCTGTTGATGGGTTGCGGCCACGGCCAATTGGCTGGGCCTACGAACTTTTGCGCACCCGCAAATACCACTCGCACAGCAGGCGCACTTGCTTGGGGGTGTAGCCCTTGGCCACCATGCGGGTCACAAAGTCCTCGTGCTTCTTGGCCTCGTCGGCGCTGGCCTTGGCGTTGAAACTGATGACAGGCAGCAGTTCCTCGGTGTTGGAGAACATCTTCTTCTCGATCACCAGGCGCAGCTTTTCATAGCTGGTCCAGCTGGGGTTGTTGCCCTGGTTGTTGGCCCGCGCGCGCAGTACGAAGTTGACGATCTCGTTGCGGAAATCCTTGGGGTTGGCAATACCTGCGGGCTTTTCGATTTTTTCCAGCTCGGCGTTGAGCGCGCCCCGGTCGAACACCTCGCCGGTGTCGGTGTCGCGGTACTCGTTGTCCTGAATCCAGTAATCGGCGTAGG
>CAZDDK010000187.1:0-6454 GCA_964504185.1 uncultured Rhodoferax sp.
CACGGGCGGCTTCTACCGCAGCGTTCAGGGCCAGGATGTTGGTCTGGAAGGCTATGCCATCGATCACACTGATGATGTCGGAGATCTTGCGCGAGGACTCGTTGATGCCCTTCATGGTTTCCACCACCTGGTTGACCACCGCCCCACCTTGGGTGGCCACGGTGGAGGCTTCGGCCGCGAGCTGGTTGGCGTGCAGAGCCGATTCGGCGTTGCCGCGCACGGTGGAGCCGAGCTCCTCCATGCTGGCGGCGGTTTCTTCGAGGGCGCTGGCCTGCTGTTCAGTGCGGGAGGACAGGTCGTGGTTGCCCTGGGCGATTTCGGCGCTGGCGTTGGCCACCGACTCGGAGCCCCTGCGCACGTTGGACACCACGCCGGCCAGGCTGGTGCGCATGTCTTCCATGGCGTGCAGCAGCTGGGATATTTCATCCTTGCCCCGGGCATCCAGCGACACCGTCAGGTCCCCCTGGGCAAAGCCCTGGGCAGCGCGCACCGCAAAGCCCAGCGGACGCGTGATGAGGCGGGTGATCCAGATGCCCAGACCGGCCGCCAAGGCCACCGCGATCAGCACCACCATCAGCAAGCCCCCGCGTGCCACGGAATAGGTGGCGCGGGCGCTGTCGTAGGCAGCATCGGCCCCTGCCTTGTTGAAGGCTATCAGCGCGTCCAGCGTCTTGAACAAGGCCCGCAACGCGGCCTGCGATTCGCCATTCATGTAGGCGGCGGACGCAATGGCCTCCGCCGGCCCGACATTGGAGAGTTCCAGCAACTTCTTTTGCGCTTCGTAGTAGCGCAGCAGGTTCTTTTTGTACTCTTCCCACATCGTCGCCTCTTGCGCACCGGTGACCATGGACTGGTACTGTTGCTCGACCTGGACGATCTTGGCCTTGGCCGCGTTGATACGGTCTTCCTCGGGGGACTTTTCCTCACCCAGCACCGCGATGACGTGCTGCATTTCGGCGCGGCGGATGGTGTTGAAGTGGATCTGCAGCTCCCCCACCAACGACACACTGGGCAACCAGTTGGTGGCCATTTCCTCGGTATTGCCGTTGATTTTGGCCAGCTGGAACATGGCAAAACCGCCCGCCAGTGCGGTGGAAACCACCAGAATGAGAAAAACCGCCTCCAAATTTGACGCTGATTTTGATGTCTGCAAAATTCATTTCGTGTCTCCATACCCCGCACAGGCCCCTATCCTGCACTGTTTTTCAGTGGCCGCGAGCGGGTTGTTTCCCTAGTACCTGTCGCCGTGAAAAACCATTCTGATGGGTCTATCGTAAGATTTGTGGCACCTGTGCGACCCACTGTCTCAAACGCCCCCTGGTGGCGGTCAGCGGGTCATTCACTGCCTGCGCTTTTGGAGGAATTTCATGGTTGTCCCATTGCCCGAAAACCTGCAGACCCTCACCCTGGGAGGGGGCTGTTTCTGGTGCACCGAAGCCGTTTACGTGCAGGTCCGTGGTGTGGTGGACGTCACCTCCGGCTACTGCAACGGCCATTTGCAGCACCCCACCTACGAGGAAGTTTGCGCCGGCACCTCCGGCCATAACGAGGTGGTGCGCCTGGTGTACGACCCCGCGCAGGTCAGCACGCGCGAGTTGCTCGAGATCTTTTTCGTCATTCACGACCCCACCACCCTGAATCGCCAGGGGCACGATTGCGGCACGCAGTACCGCAGCGGCATCTACTGCACGACCCCCGAACAGCAAGCCGTGGCGCGCGAGGTTATGGCCGAGTTGGACGCCAGCGGCACCTACCGGCACGCCATCGTGACCGAGGTGTTGCCGTTGAACAACTACTGGCCCGCCGAGGACTACCACCAGGATTTCTTTGCCCGCAACCCCACCCAGGGGTATTGCATGGCGGTGGCAGCGCCCAAGGTGGCCAAGTTCCGCCAGACCTTTGCACGGCTGCAAAAGACGCACTGATGGGGGTGCTGGTTGTGCTCCGGATTGCTATTATTTTTGTAGCTATATGGGGTGATTCGACGCGGGCTAGCACCCATTTTTCCTTGAAATTTTCTGGACCCCGCAAGAATGCCTGTGGGAGAATCGCCGCTCAATGACAACCGGTATTTCGCTTCGCACTCTTGCCGTGGCCGTGGCCTGGCTGGGCACTGCCTCGGGGAGCGCGGGCCTGACTTTGGGTGCGGCGCAGGGTTTGGCACTGGTGGGGCAGCCGCTGGACGTGCGCGTGGCGGTGCAGTTCGATGCCCGTGAAGACGCGCAGAGCGCCTGTTTGCGTGCCGAGGTGGCCTACGGTGACAACCCGCTGGACCCCACCCGGGTGTCTGTGGAGGTGGACTCCGACTCGGACCCGGGCCGCGAACAGGGGCAGCGCATGGCGCTGGTGCGCGTGCGTGCCTCCGTGCCGGTGAATGAGCCGGTGGTCACCATCACCCTGCGTTCGGGTTGCCAGGTTCGGTCATCCCGTCGCTATACGCTGTTGGCGGAACCCCCCACCCAGGTAGTGGCGTCGCAACGGGCGGTTGCACCGGTTGCAGCGCGGGTGCCGGTGGCTCCTGTGAAAGCGCCGCCGCAGGCACGGTCCGAACCCGCGCCTGCGGCCAGCGAAGTCCCGCGCCCAAGAACGGGCCCGCGCAAGACTCCGGCGACGCAGGCGGTGCCAGCCGCCGCCGCACCTGTGCCCGCTTGGAGCGGTGGGCACCCGCCTGTGGTGGCCCCCCGGTCGGCAAAGGTTGCCAACCGGGCACGCCTCAAGCTGGATCCGCTGGACCTTTTGATTGAGCGAGATCCGGTGCTGCGCTCCACGGACACGCTGTTGTCGGTGCCGCAGGAGGCCGGAAACGCACGTGCCGACGCCGTCGCCCGATGGCGCGCCCTCAACACCACGCCGGAGCAGCTCCTGCGCGAGGAAGTGCAGGCGCAGCGGGCCCAGTCCGAGTTAAAGCAGCTCTACACCGTGACCCACCAGAACCAGAAGGGACTCATCGATTTGGTCGGCCAGGTGGAGCGGGCCGAGTCCGAGCGCTATGCCAATGGATTGGTCTACGCACTGGTGGCCTTGTGCGTGGCCGCCCTGGCGGTTCTGGTCTGGCTGTGGCAGCGCGTGCGTGTGGTGCAGGTGGTGCCGGATTGGCGGGTCGGGCAGGACGCTGACGACAGCCTGATGGCCGAGCTTCTGGCGTCCAAGGCCCACCTGCCGCGCGACGCCGAGCGGGTGCGGGCCACGCCGCCGTCCGCAGCACCGCTGGCGCAGGCCAGCTCCCCACAGCGGACCGCCAGTCCCGCTGCACACACGGCCTCGGCGGATGTGGATTTTGATCTGGATGGTCTGGACACTGCGTCGGCGCGCTCGTCCCCGCGCGCCGTGGACCCGTGGGCAGCACCCGCAGCGGCCGTGCCATCGGCCTGGCGCACACTGGATGCGCCCCCGATTCCCACCACGGACAGCGAGGGCGTGCATGCCGCCGCACAGGGGGGCATTGACTTCTCGGTCAGCCTGTCGCCGTCCATGCGATCGATCGATACCGAGGAGCTGGAGGACATTCGCCACCAGGCGGAGTTCTTTGTGTCCTTGGGGCAGCACGACCGGGCGGTTGAAATTCTGACCACCCGCATTGCCCAGTGCGGTGAATCCAGTCCCCTGGTGTGCCTGGATTTGCTGCGGATCTACCACATGCTGGAGCTTGAGCCGGAATACAACTTCATGCGGACAGAGTTTCAGCACTGGTTTACCGGGCGTGTGCCCGCGTTTGCCGACTTTGGCAGCGAGGGCCGGGCGCTGGATCGGTACACGCAAGTGATGGACCGCATTGTCCAGTTGTGGCCGAGCGTGTGCGTGCTGGAATACATTGAGGACTGCCTCTACCAGCACACCGGCACGGTGGATGGGCAGGCCTTTGACCTGCAGGCCTATCGCGACCTGTTGCTGCTGCACACGGTCGCCAAGCGCATCATTCGAATGGGCGAAGAAGGGGCCAGCGCCGACGGCCACGTGCCCGACGGCGTGCGGATACCGGCACGTGCCCAAACTGCCTTGGTGTCCGACGCGTCCGATAACCGGCGCGCGAGCACCCACCGTGCCGCAGGGCAGTGGCGCGGTGCACTGCAAACGGGGGAGGGGTGGGCGGGAGTGGACCCGCAGGCGGACGTACCCACCCGGGGTGTTCCCCTGGGGCAGATGAAGGTGCCTCCCACGGCGGTGGCGGACACCCCACCGCCCGGTCGCACACAGCCCGTGGCCCGTGGCCCCGGGCGGCCAGACGGACTTTGACTTTCTGAATCTGCGTTAACCGAACGGCCGGCGAGCCATCCTGGGGCTGGTGGCGTTCAGGGTGAGGCGGGCGGAGCTGCCTTGGGCTCTTGGTTCAGCCTGCGTTCCCGCTGGTCCAGGCGCTCCAGCAGGTCTTGCGCCTGGGCCCGCAACCGGGCGTCGTGGCTTTCCAGTACCTCGTTGGCCAATTCACGGGCCTCGGGCCACAGGTCCAGCGCTTCGGACTCTTGCGCCAGTGCCAGCGTGATGCCGAAGTCGGAGCCGTCCAGACCCTGGGCTTCGGGGAGCGGCGGTTCCTGCTCCAGATCGATGTCCAAAGCGATGTCGGTTTCAATGGCAGGATCGGTGGGTGTCATGGCAATGGGGGGGGCTTTCAGGTCCACGCCTGCTGGCGCTGGCGCAATGTGTGCAGGCTGCGGGTCCAGCCAGATGTGGGTGTTGGAGGTGGATCCCGCGTCCTCGCTCTCGAGTTGCAGGGCCCGAGCTTCCCGCTTTTCGGCCAGTGATTTGCGCACGCGCACCACCTCGGTGGCGGCGACCTCGGGGTCAAATCCCATGTTGGGGGCTACCCGGGTGAACAGCCGGTCGTCTGCCGGTGGCACGGTTATTGGGGGGGCGCTGGGCACCGCCACGGTGGGGGCACTGGGCGGGACCACAGGGACGGCGACCAACGAGGCGGGTGCCGAGTCTGAGAAAGTGTGCTGTGTCACTGCCACCGCAGTGTGCTGGCGGCGCTTGGGGCGTATCCATCCAACCCATCCGAGCAGCAGTGCCGTCAGTGCCAACGCTGCGGCCGCGCCCAGCAGGGCCAGATCCCCGCCGGAGGGCAGGTTGTGCGCCCCATCCATTGGGCCACCGGCGCTGCGGCTATTGACCTGCTGAATGGCTTTCTGGGTCGCCAGGGCCTGCTGTTGCAGGACCTTGATATCGGCTTCCAGACGGTCCCACGGGCCAAAATCGCTGGCTGAAGCACCCAGCACGGGCGTGGCGGCGGCAGGCAAGGGCGGTGAGTTGGACACGGTTTGGGGTTGTTGGCTGCGGCGAATCATAGACCACATTGCAGGGCCCAAACGTAGAATGTATCGCCCTTCTCCAACGTGTTTCCCCGAGGTTCCATGCCATCCACATCCGACGTTCGTATCCGCAGCGTGCGCCCCCTCATTTCTCCGGCCATTCTGGAAGACGAACTGCCACTGTCATCCAGGGCCGAGACCTTCGTTCAGGGTGCCCGTCAGGAGGTGGCCCGTGTCGTGCTGGGCCAGGACGACCGGTTGCTGGCCATCGTGGGGCCGTGCTCGGTGCACGATCCGGTGTCGGCCCTTGCCTACGCGCACAAGCTGGCACCGGTTGCTGCGCGCCTGTCAACCGACCTGCTGGTGGTGATGCGGGTGTATTTTGAGAAGCCGCGCACCGTAGTGGGCTGGAAGGGCCTGATCAACGACCCTGGCCTGGACGGCAGCTTCCAGATCAACCGGGGCCTGCGCCTGGCGCGCCAGCTTCTGCTGGACGTCACCGACGCCGGCCTGCCGATTGCCACAGAGTTTCTGGACACCACGCTGGGGCAGTACTACGCCGACCTGATTTCCTGGGGCGCGATTGGTGCGCGCACGACCGAGAGCCAAGTTCACCGCGAACTGGCCTCGGGGCTGTCCATGCCGGTGGGTTTCAAGAATCGTACCGATGGGGATCTGCAGGTCGCGGTGGATGCCATCCTGTCAGCCCGGCACCCGCACTGTTTCCCGTCGCTGACGCATGAGGGGGCCCCTGCCGTGCTGACCACGTCTGGCAATCCGCATGGCCATCTGGTGCTGCGTGGCGGCAGCCGGAGCGGGCCGAACTTTGGGGCCACGCATATTGCCCAGGCGTCCGCCCTCTTGCAAAGTGCCGGTGCCCCGAACGCGGTGCTGGTGGACTGCAGCCACGCCAACAGCGGCAAACGCTTTGAGTGCCAGCCCGACGTGGCGCACGACGTGGCCGCGCAGATTGCCGCCGGGCAGGGCGCCATCATCGGTGTCATGCTGGAGAGCCACCTGGTGGCGGGTGCCCAAAGCGTCAAGCCGGGTGTGCCGCTGGTCTACGGCCAGAGCATTACCGACGGCTGTCTGGCGTTCGATGACGTGGTGCCGGTGCTGGACACGCTGGCCCAGGCCGTGCGCAACCGGCGCACGAAAACGCTATCAAAAACATAGCTTCATCACTATATTTTACGCGGGCTGGAGGC
>CAZDDK010000188.1:0-6391 GCA_964504185.1 uncultured Rhodoferax sp.
GACGATGACGTTGAGCCCGCTGCCCTGCGCCACGTGCACCACCGCCTGCGAGACGGAACGCAGGTTGCCCATGCCGTAGTCCACCACGGCGACTGTCTTGGATCTCATCGGTCCGGGGGGAAAAATTACAGGGAACCCTTGGTCGAGGGAATGGTTCCTGCCGTACTCTGATCACGCTCCAGCGCAGCCCGCAACGCCCGGGCAAAGGCCTTGAACACGTTCTCTGCCTGGTGGTGCGCGTTGTCACCCTTGAGGTTGTCCACGTGCAAAGTCACCAAGGCGTGGTTGACAAAGCCCTGGAAGAATTCATGCGCCAGCTGGCTATCGAAGGTGCCAATCATGCCGCTGGTGAACGGCACATGCATGACCAGCCCCGGACGACCCGAGAAGTCCACGACCACCCTTGAGAGCGCCTCGTCCAGCGGCACGTAGGCGTGGCCGTAACGGCGAATACCCTTTTTGTCGCCCACCGCCTTGTAGACCGCCTGGCCCAGGGTGATGCCCACGTCTTCCACCGTGTGGTGGCCGTCGATGTGCAGGTCGCCATCGGCCTCGATGTCCAGGTCAATCAGTCCGTGGCGGGCGATCTGGTCCAGCATGTGGTCAAAGAAGCCAATGCCGGTGGACAGGCGGCTCTGGCCGGTGCCATCCAGGTTGACCTTGACGCGGATGCGCGTCTCGGCGGTGTTGCGCGTGACCTCGGCCACGCGGTCGGCCAGGGGATTGGGGGGCAGTTCCATCAAGGAGCGGTTGGTCATAGGACTTCTTTCAGCGCGGCCAGCAGGCGGGTGTTGTCGTCGGCGGTGCCGACGGTGACACGCAGACA
Organism: uncultured Rhodoferax sp.; assembly: GCA_964504185.1. Lineage (GTDB taxonomy): Bacteria > Pseudomonadota > Gammaproteobacteria > Burkholderiales > Burkholderiaceae_C > Allorhodoferax. The sequence continues at coordinate 827 of CAZDDK010000188.1, forward strand.
CTGGTCCAGCAGTGGGTGCATTTTAGAAACGTTCTTGACCAGGATGCCACGCGCCTTGAGCCCATCGAACACTTTCTGGGCATCGGGCACACGGATCAGCACCATATTGGCATCGCTGTCCCAGGCGCGCACGCCCGGCAATTCCCGCATTGCTTCCAAAAGCATAGCGCGTTGCCCCCGTATTTCGCGGGCTTGAAGGCTAAAAACCTCTTGATGTTCCAGCGCAAACAGCGCGCATTCGTAGTTCAGCACACTGATGTTGTAGGGCGGGCGCACCTTGTCCACTTCGGCAATCAGCGCCTTGGCTCCCAGCATGTAGCCCAGTCGCACGCCTGCCAGGCCAAACTTGCTCAGGGTGCGCATCAGCAACACATGGGCGTTGGCCGCCGGATGGGCGCGGATCACGTCCAGATAGGTGTGGCTGGAAAACGGCTGGTAGGCCTCGTCAATCACCACAATGCTGCCCACCAGAGCGGCGGCGTGCACCACCTGGGCCATGGCTTCACCGTCCCACAGATTGGCGGTGGGGTTGTTGGGGTAGGCCAGGTACACCAGTGCCGGCTCGTGCCGGGCAATTGCGGCGCACATGGCGGTCGCGTCCAGCTCAAAGTCGGCGGTGAGCGGCACACCCACAAAGTCCAGCCCCTGCAGCTGCGCGCTCATCGCATACATCACAAAACCGGGCAGCGGTGCCAGGATCACCGGCTTTTTGGCACCCGGTGCGGTCGGCACGTCGCAGGCCATGGCCAGGAGGCTGATCAGTTCGTCCGAGCCATTGCCCAGCATGATGTCCCAGTGTGCGGGCATGCCGGCGTAGGCGGCCAGCGCCCGGCGCAGGTCGTTGACGCGGCCGTCCGGGTAGCGGTTCAGCGCCAGCGCACCCAGGCGAGCGCCCAGCGCAGCCTGCAGCGCAGGCGGCAGACGGTGTGGGTTCTCCATGGCATCGAGCTTGACCATGCCAACGGAATCCTGGATGGCATAGGCATGCATGGATTGCACATCCTGACGGATGCGGCGCTGGATCAGGGTCTGCACGGAGGCGTCGGACGCAGGGAGTGTCATGCGGGGCTTTCGAATGGGGTTTCAATCCGCCAGCGCCAGGTCGGCTGGCGCAGCCAAGAGCGGGCTCAGGATGGTGACGCCATCGATCTGCTGGCCGTGCTGCAAATCCAGCGATAGCACGTGGCTGGCACCACTTTGCGCCGCAGCGGCCACGATCAACGCGTCCCAGTACGGCAGGCCAAAGCGTGCCTCCACGCCCCAGGCGGTTTCCACCGTCTGGTGGTCGATCTGCCAGGGTTGCCAGAGCTGGTAGCGGCGCAGCTTGGCGCGTGCATCGCCCTGCGGCATGCCGAAAAGCCGGGTGGCGCTGACGTAGTAGGCGTTGAGCACCTGGGTACTCACCCGGCCCGCGCGACGCTGCCACAGCGCCTGCAACCAGTCGCGAATGCGGGCCTGTTTGACCAGGTCAAAGGCGTCGTCTGCGACCAGCAAAACCGGGGTGTCCACGAAAACGATGGCACCGGAGGCGTCGAGCGGGCTAGCCATTTTGTCCCTCGCGCCCCGGATAGCGGCTGCCGCCGGAGTTGAAGCTGGAGGTATCCGCCACCCACTCGCGCTGCGCGCGGGCATACGCATCGTCGTGCTGCATCTTGTCCGTCAGCATCTCCCCCACCAGGCGCGACACACTGGTGTTGCGTCGCGCCGCCTCGATGCGCACCCATTCCAGGGTGGCGTCCTCGACGGTGATGGTGACGTTTTTCATTGGTTTCCAGTTTACACGAAATTCGTGTTGCACGAAATTCGTGTCTATTTCTGACTGAATTGGGATCACCTGAAGGGAAGTCGGAGCGCTATAGTGGGCAAATGAACGGGAGGGAAAATACCCATGATGCACACCCAGCGTCTGCGAGCGAGTGGACATGTACCGGGTTTGTTGCTATTTTTAGGGGAGCAAACTGCGTTTGTTTTACGCGGGCTGGAGGCCAAAAACACGGGGTCAATCGCCAGAATCATTCGCAGGTTTTGCGAAGTACATTACGTTAGGCCACAAAGGAGAACGCATGGAGAATGCCATTTTCGGGTTTATGGGAGCACTGATCGGAGCAGGACTTGGCTTCATTGGTTCCCTCTTGAGCACTTTCGGAAAGTCCAAAGACACAAGCAAAGATGTTCTGACCCGAACCGTTACAAACGAACGTGCCCAATAGCGCAAGGAATTGCGAGAGGTTGCTGGTGAGTTTGTTGAAAACGCACTGCGCATCGCCGCAGGTGATTCTGCTGGCTCGATATACGTTCTCGAAAAGCAGCGCGTTCTAATCAAACTTCGCTTAAATCCCAACCCTGAACACACACTTGACGCCAGCATTCTTTTGATTATCCAGAACGTTTTGAGATACGCAAAAGCGTCAAATACAGAAAAAGTTGCGGAAGCATTGAGCGACTTTGAGCGGGACGTTCAGGCGTTGCTGAAACAAGAATGGGACAAATCAAAGAATGAGGCAGAGTCTGGAACCTTGCATTCCGGCCCTGTCAATTGCAAACACTGAAGGGAGAATCGGAATGAGCAGCATACACACGATGAAGGGCGTTCAAGACCAGCTTGAAGTCTTCGAAGACAAAGTCACGATAACGCCAAAAGGCATTCTCGGCTTTATGAATAAGGGGCTGAAGGGAACAAAGACAATCCCGTTCAGTTCAATCAGTGCTATTCAGTTCAAAGAAGCTGGTGCGGTATTCAGCGGCTATTTGCAGTTCACAATTCCAGGAGGGAACGAAAGCAAAGGCGGCGTATTTTCGGCGGCGAGCGATGAAAATACTTTCATGTTTGCCGAGAAAAAGAACAACGCTTTGGCGATCCAGATTAAGGAATACATCGAAACAAAAGTGCAAGAATTACATTCGCCACGAAACACGCAATCACAGTCAGCAACCAGCCTTTCCGATGAGATTCAGAAATTGGCAAGTCTCAGAGACAGTGGGGTTCTATCTGACCAAGAATTTCAAACAGCCAAGAGTCGTCTTATTTCCGGATGAATTTTCGCCGGTTCTTATTGCTCGAAAAGTCGGCTCTGGCGAGACGGCGTTTTGGCCTAACACTGCGCTCCAAGGGACGCTGCGCGATAAAGCCGCGCAGCGTCCCTGAGCTTGGACGTTAAATTTCACGCACAACCGCTTCAATTCAGGGCTCCAAAATTATCTCAAACATGCTATATTTAAAGCATGAAATGGGAGATCAAATACCACGATGAGAAGTTGCAGGCTGATGTGCTTGCGTTGCCGCCGGGGATTTTGGCCAGATTCTTTCATTGCACCGATCGCATGGTTGAGTTCGGTCCAGATTTAGGAATGCCTCACACCCGGGCAATGAGCATGGGGCTCTTCGAGTTGCGTTTGAAATCCCGTGAAGGAATTGGACGGGTGTTTTATTGCACTTTGGTGGATCGCAAGATCGTCATGCTTCATCAGTTTGTGAAGAAAACCGATAAGACACCCTCCAAAGAATTGGCTCTTGCGCGCAAGCGAATGAAGGAGTGGAAAAATGTTGACACATAAACAACTTCGCACCAAGGCACTGGCTAATGCTGAGGTAAAGGCGGAATACGAAAAACTGGCCGATGAGTTTTCCCTTTTGGACGAGTTCTTGAAGGCGCGGGCTGCGCAAGGTCTAACCCAGGCGCAGGTGGCAGAAAAGATCGGCACTACGCAGTCCGCTGTTGCGCGTATGGAGTCGGGTAGCGGCAAGCATTCGCCGTCGCTTGCGACACTAACCAAGTATGCCGATGCGTTGGGGTGTAAGCTGGAAGTTCGGTTGGTTCGCAGGCCTCGGTCAGCGAGAAATTTAACTGGTCGTCCAAGCCCGACAACGCCCAAACGCATTGCGGCTTGACTTCGACGTTAGGCGCCCGAATCCCCCCATGCTGGTCTCTCAATCGCCACTTCGCTGCACAAAGAGCTGCGGATTGCTTCTGATTCCCGCCTTTGCTTGGAACTTGGCACTCGCCAATCAGTTGCCACCTGCCTTCTCGAGGGCGATCTTCTGGAACGACATACCCCCTTCGCTTGCCGCCATTGAGAACGGTAGCCGCGCAGTGATATTAACTTTGCCGTTCCTCATGCCTTTTGACACTGCCTCGCCCGCTCAGATGCGCGGCCTTGTACTCTTCACTATCGGCACGCTCATCTACTTTGCCAGTTGGCTCGCCTTGATCTGGTTGCCAAAGTCTGCTTGGTCAGCAAGCGCGGCAGGCTTCTTGGCGCCCGCGTACACGCCGGCGCTTTGGCTCTTCGGCTTAGCCCTGGTCGGCCGACACTTGTTCTGGGGTCGGTTCTATCGTTGGTGGTTCTACTTGCCAGTTGCAGCGGTCTTCCTCGGCGCTCATGTCCTGCATGCATCCATCATTCACGGGCGCGTCGGCCCCGCGGGCACCTAACTCTACTTTAGCCAGCTGAAGAATAAGTTGGTTACAGTACCGGCATGGCACCTACCATTGTTCGTGACGGCCAATTTCGTCTCTTCTTTTTTTCACGAGAAGAGACGCGCATTCATGTGCACGTTGCGCACGCTGATGGCGAAGCTAAATTTTGGCTTACGCCCCAAGTGGCATTAGCTAACCATACAGGTCTTTCTGCTACGCAACTTCGACAAGCGCAGGCAGTTGTGAATGCACACTTGAAGGAGATCCAAGATGCCTGGAACCACCACTTTGGCGGCTGAAGTTACCCATATTTCGAAGCACGGTTTTTGGCTTCTGCTTGCCGATGAGGAACTGCTCGTGCCTTTCGATCAATTCCCCTGGTTTCGAAAGGGGACGATCGAACAGATTTCGGAGGTTCAGTGGCCGACTCCCGATCATCTCTATTGGCCGGGGTTGGACGTCGACTTATCTGTGCAGTCCATTCGAAACCCATCCTCATTTCCGCTGGTTTCGGGCGCAGCGGGCTAACTGGTTGCTCGTCACGGACTCACAACATCAGAATGCCGCTTGGCGGCACTTGCTGCATGCCGGACAGCGGCGACGTTAAGTCGCACTCTATGCGCGTTGCCTCTCGTCACATGCCAGCTATTGCTCGACGACCGCTGGGTCTTGCAGGCTGGTTGTTCATCGTATGCCTATTGGTCGTGGGGGTGTACTTCTTGTTTTCCAAGCCAGGAACCGTCCGCGATTTCGTCCTCTTCTTTCAGAACCAACCGAAGGCTAGCAATGCGATTTAACAGGTTGCCCGTCACGGACTCGCAGCCGCAAGATGCCGCTTCGCGGCGCTGACTGCGCAACGGGCAGCGCCATGCCTTCAAACCCCATCGAGCTGCACCGACCATGATGGCGTTCACCCCTCACAGGGGTACACCGTCTCCAGCGCATTGCGCATGACCAAGCCCACGGGCATGTCGGCTTCGTAGACATCTTTGTTGCGGCGCAATTCCCCGTCAAGCAGTCCCCGGGCCATGCGGGGCTCCAGGCGACGATCCCCCAGGCAGATAGTCGCCACCGCACCGCTGCGCACGGCGCGCTGGTGCGCTTCAAGCAGGCCTTCCATCACGCCCACGAGGTAATAGTCGGCATG
>CAZDDK010000189.1:0-6382 GCA_964504185.1 uncultured Rhodoferax sp.
CCCGACTACGAAGCGCAATTGCGCGCCAACACCCTGCTGGAGCCTGTGCTGGTGGTGGGCGCGCACTTTGAGGACGAGCTGCTGCGCGGCGAGCGCCCTAGCGTCGAGCTGGTCAGTGACAGCGCCAACCAACGCGCCAGCTCCGGTCTGCCCACGCTGATGCGTTTGCTGGCCGGCTTCAACCAGGAACGCGCCACCCTGGCACTGGCTACCCGGGGAGTGTCCACCGAGCTGCTGCAAGCTGTGGTGGTTCAGGAGCGGGACCTGGCCAGCATTCAGGCCCGCGCCACTCGCATGACGGCCATCATCCCCATGTTCATCATCATGGCCGTTCTCTACGGTGCGCTGACCGCTGCACTGGACAGCACGGCGGGCGAGCGCGAGCGCGGTTCGCTGGAACCTCTGCTCATGAACCCGGTGGCGCACCTGGCGCTGGTGGTGGGCAAGTGGTGCGCGGTCGCCCTGCTGGGCATGGGGGTTGCGTTGATGGCCTGTCTGAGCTTTATTCCGGCGCAATGGTTTTTGCAGAGCGACAGTCTGCAGGCGATGTTTCAGTTCGGCTGGCCCGAAGTGCTGGTCTTCTGGATGCTGCAGCTGCCGCTGGCTGCCGGACTGGGCGCACTGCTGATGGCGCTGGCCATCCGCTCCAAGACCTTCAAGGAAGCCCAGGCGGGCAGTGGACTGGTCATCACGCTGGTGGGCCTTTCGCCCATGGTCAGCATGCTCAACCCAGGGGGCGAGGCACCCTGGTACCTGTGGGTGCCGGGGCTGGCACAAAACACTTTGATGATGCGTGTGCTCAAGGGCGAGGCCCTGGGGTGGGCGCAGCTATTGCCCAGCGCCGGGGTCGGCGCGCTGCTGGCTGCGCTGTGCCTGGTGTACGTGGCGCGTTCCATGCGGGCAGCCGTGGCACGCTAGCGGCTGCGGTCCGTCAGGCAGATGCATTTTTGGCATCTAGCCCGCGTAAACATTGAATAGTTAGCTATATTATTGATAGCATTCCTGTTTCCATTGCGAATGCGAGAATGCATCCATGGAATTGATTGTTGTCTCGCTGGCCTCGCTGCTGGCCGGTTTTGTGGACTCCATCGTCGGCGGCGGCGGACTGATTCTGGTGCCGGCGCTGTTTGCCGTTTTCCCCACCACCCACCCCGCAACCCTGTTTGGCACCAACAAGGGCGCGTCCGTCTGGGGCACCGGCATTGCGACCCTGCAATACAGCAGGCGCGTTCAGATGCGCTGGCGCGCGCTGGCACCGGCCGCCGCGGTGTGCTTTGCCGCGTCGCTGGGCGGTGCCTGGCTGGTCACCGTGGTCTCGCCCGACTCCCTGCGCAAGGCCTTGCCGTTGGTCCTGCTGGCGGTGCTGGGCTACACCCTGGCCAAAAAGGAACTGGGGCGCGACCACGCACCGCGCTTTGCAGGTCCGCACGAGACCGTGGTGGCCTGCGGCATCGGCGCGGTGATTGGTTTTTACGACGGCTTCTTTGGGCCTGGCACGGGCAGTTTCTTTGTTTTTTTGCTGGTGCGCCTGCTGGGCTACGACTTTCTCAACGCCTCGGCCGGGGCCAAGTTGCTCAACACCGCATCCAACCTGGCGGCCATCTTGCTGTTTGCCCTCAAAGGCCATGTGTGGTGGCACTTTGTGCTGGCCATGGCCGTGGCCAATGTGCTGGGCAGCCTGGCCGGCACCCACCTGGCGCTCAAGCACGGCACGGGCTTCGTGCGCGGGGTGTTCATTGCCGTGGTGTCGGCGCTGATTCTCAAGACCAGCTACGACGCATTCCTGCGGTGAACGCGATCCGGCCTCAGGGCGCTGCCGCCGAAGGCGCGCTGACTGGTGCGCTCGCTGGCGGCTTGGCTGTACTGGCTGGAACCGAAGGTGGCGCAGCGGCGGCACTGGCCGCGGCGCGTGGCCAGGGCACGTCGGCAGCAAGAAGCGGCTTGCCGATGGGTGCCATGGCCTGGCCCTTGCGCACGGCGGCCATGTCGTCGTCATTGGGGTACTGCCCCATCAGCCAATAGTCAAAAACACGCCGCGCGATGGGGGCGGCGGCCCCGGAACCCCAGCCGGCGTTTTCCACAATCACGGCCAGCGCGATGGTGGGGTTTTCCACCGGTGCAAAGGCGACGTAGAGGGAGTGGTCGCGCTTGTGTTCATCGGTTTTCACGCTGCTGTACTTCTCGCCGGCGCGCAGGCCCACCGCCTGGGCCGTGCCCGTCTTGCCGCCGCTGGTATAGGCCGCACCGGCAAAAACCCGTGCGGACGTGCCCTCGCGCGTCACGCCGTGCATGGCGTTGCGGATCACATCCACATGTTCGGGTTTGAGCGGCAACGGCTCCAGCGCGTCGCTGGCCACGCGCTGGGTGGTGTGCTGCACCATGTCGGTGATTTCGCGCACCAGGCGCGGCTTGAAACGCAGCCCCCCGGAGGCAATGGTCGAATACGCCGTGGCCATTTGCAGCATGGTGAAGTTGTTGTAGCCCTGGCCGATGCCCAGCGATATGGTCTCGCCGGCATACCACTTCTTGTGCTCCGGCTTCTTGAACTTCTTGCGCTTCCATTCCTGCGAGGGCAGGTCACCGGTGACCTCGCCCATCAGGTCAATGCCGGTGAGCCGGCCCAGGCCAAAGGGCTCCAGCTGGTCGTGGATCACGTCCACGCCCATCTCGTTGGCAAGGCTGTAGAAATACACGTTGGACGAGCTGACGATGGCCAGGCGCATGTCCTTGGGGCCGGGGCGGTCCGCCTCCGGGCTGCCAAAGGTGCGCCCGCCAAAGCTGTAGGTCAGGTTGTCCTGGATGACCACATTGGCGGCACGCTTGCCGCTGTTGAGTGCGGCCATGGCCATCAGCGGTTTGTAGGTCGAGCCCGGCGGATAGGTGCCGCGCAGCGCGCGGTTGAGCAGCGGCTTGTCGATGTCTTCGTTCAACGCGGCCCAGCTGTCGGCGTCGATGCCATCGACAAAGAGGTTGGGGTCAAAGGTGGGCTTGGACACGAAGGCCAGCACCTCGCCGTTGCGCGGGTCGATGGCCACCAGCGCACCGCGTCGCTCGCCATACATGTCTTCCACCAGCTTTTGCAGCTTGATGTCAATGGACAGCGCGACCAGGTTGCCCGGCGTGGAGGGGGAGCTGGCAAGCTTGCGCATGGCGCGGCCACCGGCCGAGGTTTCCACCCGCTCCACGCCCGTGGAGCCGTGCAACTGGTTTTCGAAGTTCTGCTCCACACCGAGCTTGCCGATGTATTCGGTGCCCCGGTAGTTGGCCTGGTTGTCGTCGTCCTCGATCTTGGCCTTTTCGGCCTGGTTGATACGCCCGATATAGCCAATCACGTGGCTGGCCAGTTCGCCATAGGGGTAGTTGCGAAACAACCGCGCCTTGATTTCCACGCCCGGAAAACGAAAGCGTTGCGCCGAAAAGCGGGCCACCTCGGTATCGGTCAGCCGGGTGCGGATCGGCAGCGACTCAAAGCTCTTGGACTCCTCCATCAACCGCTTGAAACGCCGCCGGTCGCGGGGCGTGATGTCCAGTACGCTGCCCAGTTCTTCAATGGTCTGTTCCAGGCCCCGGGTCTTGGAAGGGGAGATTTCCAGCGTGTAGGCCGAGTAATTGCTGGCCAACACCACCCCATTGCGGTCCACGATCAGGCCCCGATTGGGGACGATGGGCACAATGGCAGTGCGATTGCTTTCGGCTTGCGCGCGCAAGTCGTCATGGCGCATCACCTGCAAATACACCAAACGCGCCACCAGCAGCGAAAAGCACACCAGCACCAGCACGCTGACGGCGAACACGCGCGTGCGAAAGCGCGCCAGGTCCATTTCGATGTTGCGGATCTCGGTCATGGTGGCCAGGGCGCAGAAGCGCCGACGGAACGCCCGTGGCAGGCGCTACGGCGCGCAACGCACACCCAGGCGAGTGCGTGCGTTTTCATAGGGGACGGTTCGCATCCGGATCGGGTGCGCGCCGTTGCGGCGCCAGCAGTACCGAACTGGCCACGGGCCACAGCACGGCCTCGGCCACCGGTGCCAACAGCATCCACCAGCCCGGAAATGACCCGCCCGTGGCCATGCGCACGGCCCATTCGACGGCGTGCGCCGCCGCAAAGAGCGGGAACACCTGCGCTGCCTGGGAAGACAATGAGAACCACAGCAACCGCCGGTGAATGGTGATGGCAAAGAAGCTCAACACGGTGTAGGCCAGTGCATGCTGGCCCAGCAGCCCACCCTGGTGCACATCCATCAGCAGGCCAAACACGAAGGCACCGCCGATGCTGATGCGCAGGGGCTGGTGCACGGTCCAAAACACCAGCACCACCGCCAGCAGATCCGGCGTCCACGCGGCGCGCCCGACGAACCCCATGTTTTGCAGCATATTGAGCAACATGGCGGCAATCAGGCTGGCCCAGATGAAAACCGGATTGGCGGGCAACAGCAGTTGCTGGCCCTGGCGCATGATCATTTGGCGGCTCCCTTGCGCGCAGGTCCAGTGGGCACCGGCTCGGGAACCGGGCGCGCCGGAACCTGCTTGAACACCGGGTCCAGCACCAGCACATGGCCCGTGGCGGCAACCCGGGACAGGGGTACGCAGTAGATGCGGGCAAACGCGGCGTCCACGCGGCGCTCCACCTTTTCCACCCGTGCCACCGGCAGTCCGGGCGGGTACACACCGTCCACCCCACTGGTGGTCAGCAGATCGCCCTCGGCCACATCGGCGTTGGCGGCCATGAAGCGCAGCTCCATGGCGTCGGCGCGCAACGCGGCGTCGCCATAGGCCACGCCGCGCGCACCGGTGCGGGTGTTGAGCACCGGAATGGCGTGGTCGCGGTCAATGATCAGGGTCACCTCACTGACCAGGGGATAGACCCGCGTAACCTGGCCCAGCACGCCCGATTCATCCAGCACGGGCGCTCCCAACCCCACCGAATCGGCCAGCCCCTTGTCAATGATGACCTTGCGGCTATACGGGTCGGCTGCATCGTAGAGCACCTGGGCGGCCAATGCGGGCGATTGCAAGCGATCACGCAGACCCAGCAAGGCGCGCAGGCGCTGGTTTTCCAGTGTCAATTGCTCGACCTGATTGGCGCGCTGGGACTGGAGATGGTGCTTCTTGATGGCCTCATCCTGCGCAGCCTTGGCGGCCGACAGGGTCGAGAAATAATGGCTGACCTCTTGAAAGGCCAGCACCGGGCGCAGGGCCAGCCATTGGGCCGGGTAAAGCGCGGTGGCCAGCACCACCCGCAGGGGCTGCATGACCTTGAAGCGGGAGTCCGCCACCATGAGAAACAGCGCCAAGGCGCTGCACACGGCCAACTTGGACAGGGCCGAGGGACCCTGCCGGAAAAAAGGCGGGGGTTCCCTGTCCAGCGTACCCAGTGGCATCGCTGACCCCGGGGCTTATTCGCTGGTGAAGATTGAGCCCAGACGCTCCATCTGCTCCAGCGCAATGCCACAACCACGCACCACACAGGTCAGCGGGTCTTCCGCCACCAGCACGGGCAGGCCCGTTTCCTCCGCCAGCAGGCGGTCCAGGTCACGCAAGAGCGCCCCACCGCCGGTGAGCATCATGCCGCGGTCGGCAATGTCGGCACCCAGTTCGGGCGGAGTTTGCTCCAGCGCGTTCTTGACGGCGGAGACGATGTTGTTGAGCGGGTCGGTCAAGGCTTCCAGGATCTCGTTGCTGGAAATGGTGAAGCTGCGCGGCACGCCTTCAGACAGATTGCGCCCACGCACTTCCATTTCCTTGACCTCGGAGCCGGGGAAGGCCGAGCCGATCTGCTTTTTGATGGATTCGGCGGTGGGTTCGCCAATGAGCATGCCGTAGTTGCGGCGGATGTAGTTGATGATGGCTTCGTCAAATTTGTCGCCACCCACGCGCACGCTGCCCTTGTAGACCATGCCGCCCAGTGAAATAACGCCGACTTCGGTGGTGCCGCCGCCGATATCCACCACCATCGATCCGCTGGCCTCGCTGACGGGCAGACCAGCACCGATGGCCGCTGCCATGGGTTCTTCAATCAGGTACACGTCGCTGGCACCTGCGCCTAAGGCTGATTCACGAATGGCGCGGCGCTCGACTTGGGTGGAGCAACAGGGCACGCAGATGATGATGCGCGGGCTGGGCCGGAAAATGGAGCGCGGGAGCACCATCTTGATAAACTGCTTGAGCATTTGCTCTGTGACTGTGAAGTCGGCAATCACGCCGTCCTTCATGGGGCGGATGGCTTCAATGTTGCCAGGCACCTTGCCCAACATGGCCTTGGCTTCTTTGCCAACGGCTTGAATGGTCTTCTTGCCTTGTGGGCCGCCTTCGTGGCGAATGGCAACCACCGAGGGCTCATCCAGCACAATACCCTTGCCGCGCACGTAAATCAGGGTGTTGG
>CAZDDK010000190.1:0-6358 GCA_964504185.1 uncultured Rhodoferax sp.
GGGCAAGACCTGCTCACTGCCGGGCTGGGCACGAGCGGCATTGCCAGCACGGCCACAGCCACGCTCACGGCCTATGCCGATCCGGCCAATCCCAGCGCCGATGAATTGCGCCGCAACGCCATCCAGTCCAACTACCGCGGCCTGGTGGACAACACCCCCAAGGGCGGCTATGGCACGCTGTACGGCCCCAACATCGACCTGGCGGGTGGCAACACCCTGGGCGAGGGCCTGGTACCCGGCATCGAATATATGGGCGTGCTCGACGACGGCAGTGGGCGCAAGCGCGTGACCATGGCCATCCAGATTCCCGACCGCTTTGACGCCGCCAACCCCTGCATCGTGGTGGGGCCGTCCTCGGGTTCGCGCGGTGTGTACGGGGCCATTGGTTCCGCCGGCGACTGGGGCCTGAAAAAAGGCTGCGCCGTGGCCCTGACCGATGCGGGCAAGGGCATGGGCCTGCACGACCTGGGTGACGACACGGTGCACCGCATCGACGGCACCCGCGCCACGCGCGCCGGTGCAGGCACCCTGGCGCACTTTGCCGCCACCATCACCGACACGGCGCGCGCTGCCTTTAACGCCGCCTTCCCGAACCGCGTGGCGCTCAAGCACGCGCACTCGCAGATGAACCCCGAGAAGGACTGGGGCAATGACACGCTGGCCGCCGTGTCGTACGCGCTGTACGCACTCAACCAACAGTACGCCCCCGCGGTGAACAACTCCACCGCCAAGGGCGTGCGCTTCACCGCGGCCAACACCCTGGTGATTGCCGGTTCTGTCTCCAACGGCGGCGCTGCCGTGCTGCGCGCTGCCGAGCAGGACAGCACCGGCCTGATTGACGGGGTGGTGGCCGGCGAGCCCAGCGCACAGCCATCATCCACCAGCGGCTACGCCGTGCAGTTGGGCGGCGTGCCGGTGGCGTCCTTTGGCAAACCGCTGATGGACTACTTCACCATCGCGAATCTCTACCAGCCCTGCGCGGCACTGGCCGGCACAGCGGCCTTGAGTGAGGTGTCGGTCTATAACTATATTGGCCTGACGGCCCAGACCACCACGGCCACCAACCGATGTACGCAACTCGCCGCCAAGGGCCTGGTAGCGGGTGCCACCACCGCCGACCGGGCTGCGGATGCCTTGTCCAAGCTGCGCGCTGCGGGTTGGACCGCCGAGCACGACAGCATGCACAACGCCCACTATGCGCTGGGCAATGCGGTGATCATTTCCATGATGTACACCAACGCCTATGGACGCTTCTCGGTGGCCGACAACCTGTGTGGCATGAGCGCCGCTGCCGTGGCCTCGGGTGCGCCTGCGGCCATGGCTGCCACGGTCAAGGCCGCCAGTTATGCCACCGGCAACGGCACGGTCAACGGCACACCCGCCACCGTGGTCTACAACGATTCGGTGGGCGGTGCCAAGTCCTGGAACCTGGGCGTGTCACCCAGCTCCGGCGTGGCCGACTTTGCGCTGGACGCGGCCCTGTGCCAGCGAGCGCTGTTCACCGGCGTGGACACCGTGACCGGTGCCGCGTTGAGCGCCACGTCCACCCCCACCAAGGCGCAAAGCGATGCCGTGCGGGCTGGCGTGGCAGAGGTGCAGCTCAGCGGCAACCTGCGCGGCAAGCCCACGCTGATGCTGGGTGGCCGCAGCGATGCCCTGTTGCCCCTCAACCACTCCGAGCGCGCCTACGCGGCCTACAACCGTGCGGTGGAAGGCAGCAACAGCAAGCTGCGCTACATCGAGGTCACCAATGCCCAGCACTTTGATGCGTTCAACGCTTTCTCGGGCTTTGACACCCGCTTTGTGCCGCTGCACACCTACTTTGTGCAGGCCATGAACGCGATGTATGCCAACCTCAAGAATGGCACCGCGCTGCCGCCCAGCCAGGTGGTTCGCACCACCGCGCGCGGTGGTGTGGCCGGTGCGGCACCGGCCATTGCTGCGGCCCACGTGCCACCCTTCAGTGCCAGTGCGGCCCCGGCGGACCAGATCGGGTTCGTCGGTGCGGCGCTGAACGTGCCCAACTAAGTACCTACGCCCCTGCCATGACCTACTCCTCCCATTACCTGCGTTGTGCCGGGCAGGAAATCCACTACACCGAGTGGGGTGCCCCGCACGCGCCCGTAGTGATCGCGTGGCACGGCCTGGCTCGCACCGGGCGCGACATGGACGAGCTGGCGCAGCACCTGTGTGGCCGCTACCGCGTGATCTGCCCCGACACCATTGGCCGGGGCCTGAGCCAGTGGAGCAGCCGCCCGGCGCATGAATACTGCCTGGCCTTCTATGCCCGCATTGCTACCGATCTGTTCGACCAGTTGGGCATCCAGCAGGCCCATTGGGTGGGAACGTCCATGGGCGGGGCCATTGGCACGGTGTGTGCGTCGGGCTTGTTTGAGCCCTCGATGCCGGGGCGCATCGTGAGCCTGACCTTGAACGACAATGGCCCGGCCCTGGCCGCACCGGCGATTGCCCGCATCCGCGAATACGCGGGCAACCCACCGGCCTTTGCCACCGTTCACGAGCTGGAGGCGTTCTTTCGCACTGTCTACAAGCCCTATGGCTGGTTGAGCGATGCGCAGTGGCGTCGGCTGACTGAAACGTCCACCCGCCGTCTGCCCGACGGCCGCGTCACCCCCCACTACGACCCGGCCATGGTGCAGCAGTTTGTTTACCACCCCGACGACTACCTGATCTGGGAGCACTACGACGCGCTGCAGATTCCGGTATTGGCCTTGCACGGCATGGAGTCGGATCTGGTCTTGCCGGAAACCATTGAGGCCATGCGCCACCGTGGCCCTGGCGCTGCGGGCCGCCTGGAAGTGGTGGAAGTGCCGGGCTGCGGCCACGCCCCTGCGTTGAACGTGCCGCAGCAGCTGGAGTGCGTCTCGCGGTTCTTGGACGCGTGGGCCTAAGCCTGCTTGGGGCAGACAAGTGCAGCTGGGGTTTTTGCCAATGCCTATTAGGAAAATAGGCCATTAGCCCGCGTAGAATATAGGTTTATTGCTATATAAACTATAGCAATTTGCAGGCGCAGGGGATCCCAGTCGCTATTGCTTTGCACCCAGTGCCAGTGCTGCGGTGCGGCTGGCTGCCAGCGCCTCGGGGCTGGGGGGTACCTGCGTGGGCCAGCCGGCCAGGTGGCGTTCGCTGATGTTGCACAGCGCCGTGATCCACTCGGGGTCGTCGTTCAGGCAGGCAATGTAGTGAAAGTCCCTGCCCCCCGCATTCAGGAAGGCGTGGCGGGCTTCCATGTTGATTTCTTCCAGCGTTTCCAGGCAGTCACTGCTAAAGCCGGGGCAGACCACGTCCACCCGCTTCACACCGGCTTTGCCCATGGCAATCAGGCTGGGTTCGGTGTAGGGTTCGAGCCACTTGGCGCGGCCCAGGCGGGACTGGAAGGTGACCTTGTAGTGGTCATTTTCCAGGCCCAGGCGGCTGGCCAGCAGGCGGGCGGTCTTCATGCATTCGCAGTGGTACGGGTCACCCAGCTCCAGGGTGCGGGCGGGCACGCCGTGAAAACTCATGACAAACTGGTCGGGGCGGCCATGGGCTTTCCAGTGGCGCTGGACGCTGGCGGCCAGTGCTGCGATGTAGTCGCGGTCATCGTGGTAGTGGTTGACAAAGCGCAGCTCGGGCAGGGCACGGGTGCGCTGCGCCCAGGCGTAGACGGCGTCGAACACGCTGGCCGTGGTGGTGGCGCTGTACTGCGGGTAGGCCGGAACCACCAGTACGCGGGTGACCCCCTCGGCCTTCAGGGCGTCCAGTTGGGAATCGATGGAGGTGCTGCCATAGCGCATGGCCCAGCGCACGGTCAGGCTGTGGTTGCGCTGGCCCAGCCAGCCTTGGAGCAGCTTGGCCTGGCGCTCGGTCCACACCTTGAGCGGCGAGCCCTCGGGCGTCCAGATGCTGGCGTATTTGGCGGCCGACTTGGCAGGACGAAAGCGCAGGACGATGCCGTGCAGGATGAACCACCAGACCAGGCGCGGAATCTCGACCACGCGGTGGTCACTCAAGAATTCGGCCAGGTAGCGGCGCACGGCCGCAGGCGTGGGGGCATCGGGCGTGCCCAGGTTGCACAGCAATACGGCGGTGCGGGCGGTCTGGCCGTGGGTGTGCGTGGGTTCTTGGTTGAAAGGCATGGGCTATTCTCGCCCAAGCCTTATGGGCGCAGCACCAGTGTGCTCCGGGTGTGGGCCTTGACGTCGGCGGCGCTGAGGTGCTGGGGCACGTAAATGCCCTCGGCAAACCGGGCGGCCTGGTCGGCGTAGTGGGCATCCAGCAGCACACCGCTCTGGCCCACCGGGTTGATACCGACGGCCTTGTCCGGGTGGGCAAAGTCGATGACTCTGCGGGTGGAGGGGCCGGATTTGACGGCCCAGGGCCCCGGCCCCATCTGGTAGTTGAGGTTGTTGGGTGTTTCGCGGCCGCCCGGCACTTTGAAGGGTCCCACATTGAAGAGGTGGTCCAGGGGCTTTTGCAGACCCAGCGGGTGGCCGTGGCTCAGGCTGTGGGCGTTGCCCCAGGTCCATCGCAGCAGGTCCTGTCCGTACATTGATTCCAGGTGCTTGATCGTGTTGACCCAGGCGGTGCGGACCGTCTCGAACCGGTTTTCCACCGCCTTGGTGTGGATGTTGTCCCACCAGGGCGCGTGGGCGTCGGCCACCAGGCGGGGCAGAGCGGTGTCCAGAGCAAAGGTCTTGGACAGATTCTTGAACTGCACCTCGCCCATCTCATCGGCCAGTGCGGCGTGGGCCAGTTCGTACATCAACTGGGTGAACAGCAGCGGGGCCATGCTGCCACGGCCATAGTCGCCGTCCCACAGCTGCAGGGGTTCCAGGAAGGCTTTTTCATACGGATCGGTGGTCACGTTCTTTAGAACGGGCAACAGGTCTTTCAAGATGCGCGGCCCGTAACCGGTGCCGCTGTCGAGCTGCAGGGCCTGCGAGGCTGCCACGTCCCACTTGCGCCCGGGGTCGCGCAGCACACTGTCCAGGCGCTGGGCCCGGTCGGCCAGGCAATAGTAGCCCGGCACGGGCACGCCGCTGGCCGGTTGTGGCTGGTGGTTGGCCGAGACGATGTAGCCGCGCGGCGGGTTTTCCTCCTGCGGGTTGAAGGAAAAGTTGTAAAACCCCAGCTTGTCGGCCTCTGCCGTGCTGCCGTCCAGCAGGAAGGTCGGGTTGACGCCAGGCGGGCGAATGGGCAGCTTGGCAGCAGCCCACCAGGCAATGTCGCCGCTGGCATTGGCCCACACGATGTTCAGGCCGGGCGAGTGGATTTTTTGCGCCGCCGCGCGGGCCTTGTCGCGCGTATTGGCGCGGTTGAGTTCGTAGAACGCCTGCAGAACCGGATTCTCGGTTTCCAGAAAGGCCCACCACATGGCAACCGGCACAGCGCCAAAGTTTTCCTTGAACGCATCGGTGACGATGGGACCGTGCGGGGAGCGGCGCAGGGTCAGCGGCACGTCCGGCGCTCCCTTGACCTGAATGGTCTCGGTGCGGGTTTGCAGGTCCACCCACTGGCCCTGCACCCACACCTGGTTGGGGTTGGCGGGGTTGGGCTTCTCGGCAATCAGGTCCACGTCGTCGTTCTCGAACATGGTCAGGCTCCAGCCAAATTGGCTGTTGTGGCCCAAAAGCGCCACCGGGTTCAGCGCCTGGTAGTGGCCGTACAGCTCATAACCCGGGGCGCTCAGGTGGGCCTCGTACCACACGGCGGGGGCCGAGTAGGCAATATGGGGGTCGCCCGCCAGCATGGGCTTGCCACTGGCCGTGCGTTTGCCGGAAATGGCCCAGGCGTTGCTGCCCTCGAACGCGGGCACCCCGGCGGCGTCCAGCGCGTCCTGGCTCAACCGGGCCAGCTGATGGAGGCTCTGCCAGTCCCGGGTGCCCAGTGGCAGGGCAGGGTGTGTGGCGGGTTCTGCGGCAGCGGTTTGGTTGAGCACCCCCTCGCCATGCCACTCCAGATCAAATATGCGCAAGTAGTCTGGCCCCAGCATGTCGCGGATGTAGGTCAGGGGAGGGTCCGTGCGCAGGGCCGCCGCAAAGCTGTAGGCCAGGTAGCCGGACACGGCAAATGTGTCCTGCGGGGTGAAAGGGCGCTTGGGAATCTTGAGAATGTCAAACTCCAGCGGCACCGGGTGGGTGGCCTGGAACTGGTTGATGCCATCCAGGTAGGCCAGCAGGGCCACCCCCACCGGGCTGGTGGGGTCCAACTGGGCGGCCATCTCCTCTGCCCGCGTGCGAATGCCCAGGGTGCGAAACAGCTTGTCGGTTTCCAGCAGCTTGGGACCCAGGACCTGCGCCAGCTCTCCCTTGGCCAGGCGGCGCACCATTTCCATCTGGAACAGGCGGTCTTGCGC
>CAZDDK010000191.1:0-6338 GCA_964504185.1 uncultured Rhodoferax sp.
AACCACCGACACAAGGATTTTCAATCCTCTGCTCTACCGACTGAGCTACCGGGCCTGAGCCTGAAATTATAGCAGCAAGAATGGACCCACAGAAAATTGCGCGTCAAATAATGCTGCGCTTGCCGCGCGTGAGGTCTACGCCGAGCTGCTTGAGCTTGCGATACAAGTGGGTGCGCTCCAGACCGGTTTTTTCCGCCACCCGTGTCATGGACCCGTTCTCACGCGACAGGTGGTATTCAAAGTAGGCCTTTTCAAATTCGTCACGGGCTTCCCGCAAGGGCTTGTCCAGCACGAAGTTCTGGCTTGCCTGCAGACCCGTTTCGGCAGGCCCGCTCGCAACAGTCTGCACACTTCCTGGCAGCTCAGGCACCACGGTCGGCTGACGGGGCGTTGCAGCGACCATGGACTTGTGCAGGCTGCTGCGCACCAAGCCTTGCTCCACCGCTTTCAGCAGCTTCTGCAAGGTGATGGGCTTTTCAAGAAACGCGAGCGCACCAATCTTGGTCGCCTCGACAGCGGTGTCGATCGTGGCGTGCCCGCTCATCATGATCACTGGCATGGTCAACACACCGGTGGAAGACCACTCCTTGAGCAGCGTGACGCCATCGGTATCAGGCATCCAGATATCCAATAGGACCAGGTCCGGGCGCTCGCGCAAACGCGCTGCCCGTGCCTGCGCAGCGTTCTCCGCCAGTTCGACATTGTGACCTTCGTCATTGAGGATTTCCCAGAGCAGGTCTCGAATGCCATGCTCATCATCCACAACCAGAATGTTTGCCATGTTGTTTGAGTTGTCCCTCAGGTTCCGTCGTGCGATGCAGCAGCCAGCGTACTGTCATCTGCCGCCAATGATAACGACACTTGTGCACCGACCACGGCACCATCGACTATGCGGTTGACGATGTCTATGCGCGACCCATGCTCGTCAGCGATTTTTTTGACCACAGCCAGACCCAGTCCAGTGCCCTTGATCTTGGTCGTGACATACGGTTCGAAGGCGCGTTTAAGGATGTGCTCGGGAAACCCGCCCCCACTGTCCAGCACGCTCAGGCGCACGCGGCCCACCGTCGCCTGGTATTGGGTTCGCACGACCACGCTGCGGTCTCCGGTGCCCGTCGCAATGCGGGTCTCACTGGCATCCTGTGCGTTCTGAAGAAGATTGTGAATCACTTGGCGCAGCTGCTGCGCATCTCCCAGTACTGGCGGGCATGCGGTATCGAGCTCCAGGAGCACCGGCACGCTCTGTGTATCGGAATCATAGAGTTGCAACACATCTGCCAGCAGTGCGTTCAGGTCTACCCGCTTGAGGTCCGCTGCGGGGAGGCGTGCATAGTCACGGAAGTCGTTCACCAGCCGCTTCATGGCATCCACCTGGTCAACGATCGTTTTGACCGATTTGGTGAGTATGGCCTGCTCCGGTTGCGCAAGCTTTCCCGTCAGCTTCATTTCGAGTCGCTCTGCAGAGAGCTGGATTGGCGTGAGGGGATTCTTGATCTCATGCGCCAAGCGGCGCGCCACTTCACCCCACGCCTGGGCACGCTGGGCCGACACAATGTCGGAGATATCGTCAAACACCAGCAGACGGGCTTCGCCTGGCAACTCGGCACCCCGCGCAACCAGCGTCACGGTTCGGTCAAAAGGTCCATGGTGAAGGGCATCGCTGGCCCCCAACTCAAACGAACGCTGCCAATGATCCAGGCCCCGGTCTTCTCGTTGCACAAGATACTCTTCAAACTGGGTTTGCACCGCATGCCCGAAGTCCTCAAGACCCTCAATGGCGGCAAGGGTCTTCCCCTCGTAGTCGGCAAGTAAAACCCGAAGAATTCGGGCGGCACCGGGGTTGAAGGAACGAATGGTGCCCTGCGCGTCCAGCACCATCACGCCGGCGGTCAGGTTGTCCAGAATCGTTTGCAGGTTGGCGCGGGCGGCGTCCACCTGCGCCATGCTCTGTTGCACGGCTTGGCGGGCGTCGGCCAACTGCGCGGTCATGGACGCAAAGGAGCGGGTCAACCCCCCCAACTCGTCGTGTCCCTGCAATGCCAACTTCGGAGTCAGGTCTCCCGCCGCCACCTGGCTCACCCCCTCTGCCAGCATCAGCAGCGGACGGGCGATTTGGTCGCCGAGCACAATCGCCAGAAGCACCGCACCGAAAACGGCCAAAAATAGGCTCAGCGTCAGCGTTCCGATGTACATGCGTTGCAAGCCCACACGCCCAAGAGCGCGTTCTTGGTATTCACGGTTGGCACTTTCCACTGCGAGTGCATTGGCAACCAGGTTGGCTGGCAAAGCGCGGGTCACCAGGAGAAACCGCGGCTGCACGGAAAGGCCCATCACGGTACTTGCCAGCGGTACCAGCACCTTGATGCGCACCCCTTCCAGGTTGCTCAACGCCGCCTCGTCCAATCCCTCAATCCACGTCAGAGAGCGTTCCGCACGGGCAGTTCGGAATTGCGACGGCAGTGGCTTGTCGGGACTAAGCTGAATGCGGGACTGCCCGGCGCTGGCCAGTGCCGTTCCGTTGGCGCTCCACAAAGTGAGATCGACGGCACCCAGTTGTTCCACGAGTCGGTCAAGCGCCAGCCCCAGCGTGCCCTCGGGAGCTTCGGTGAGCTGGGTGGCAGCGGAGCGGGTCTTGGCTGTCAGGTCGCCTGACAGCGTGTCCAGGGTGACACGGCCCAGATTCAAACCGGCCTCCAGCGCCCCTTCTACCTTGACATCAAACCAGGATTCAATCGAGCGCGACACGAACTGCACGGAGACCACGTAGATCAACAGTCCAGGCCCCACCCCAACCAAGGTAAATATCAGTGCCAGTTTCACCAGCAGCCGGCTGCCAAACCGCCCCTGGCGCAGACGCACCAGCAAGCGGTAACCAACCCACGCAATGGCAAAAAACAACACGGTCGCCACCACCACATTGATCGTGACCAGTTGCGCGTAGCTGCGCTCATTCATGTCGCGGTTATTGGTGGCCTGCATCAAGAGGTAGAGCAGCACCAAACCAATGATGACCATCGCCAGCGCGCCAAGGGCCAGTGTCCAGCGCATGGTTGCGGAGACGCGCTGCGCCGGCACTGACTGATGGCCTGGCAGGTCAGCGTTCATTTCGGCGCGGCCAACGACAGCGCCGTGGTGGCCATTGCGATCAGATCCCAGTCCGACTGCCCCAGCGTCCCGATCTGAAAAGGCCGTGGCAGCTGGCTCAGATCCAGCCGGAAACGGAAGTCCACCTTGAGCTTCTGATTTCCGTTTAGCTCCGGCACTTCCGCAATTTTCCATCGCGAAACCCGCTTGACGGCCGCCAGTGCGTCGGCCAGCGTGTCAAAGCTCTGGTTGAGGGTCACTCCCTGGAGCGTATCGCGACCGGGTCCGGCCGACGCGCTGAGCCGCCAGCGGCGCGTGAGCGGCTGGTAGGCCAGTCGCATGTGGCGCTCAACCACCCGCAGCTTCTTGTCATACCAGTACCAACGCTCCCGCAGCAGTTCGGCCTCCATGACAAAAAACATGGGAATGCCCTTGAGCAGGGCATCCTCCACCGGGGTTGGCAGATCAAAGGCGAGCTGCGCGGACAGCAGCACCTCGTCGTCCACACGTTCAACCTGGTATTGCGAAATTTCTGTCACGGTTTGCGCCAATCCCGGTGCGCAAAAAACGAGTGACACGGCCAGGCACAACGCGCGCCAGGCGCGCTCAATCCAGCTGTTTCTGCAAAAGTGCGTAGTAGAAGCCATCATGGTCACGGGCCTCATTGTCCGGGACGCTTTCCACTTTGGCAGCACTGCGTGGCATTAAATGCCCGGGCGACGGCAGCAAAACGGCATCGGTGTTGTGTGCGAGAAACGTTTGCACCTGGGCGGCTCCCTCGGACTGAAACAGTGAACACGTGCAGTACAGCAGACGTCCTCCGGGGCGCAGCAAGGCCCAGAGGGCGTGCAGCATGCGTTTCTGGATGGCGGCCAACTGCGCCACGTCCGTTTCGCGGCGCAGCCAGCGCACATCAGGATGGCGCCGACCAATCCCCGAGGCGGTGCAGGGCGCGTCCAGCAAGATGGCGTCAAAGGGCGTTCCGTCCCACCAGGCCTGGGGTTGGGATGCATCGGCGGTCACAACGGTGGCCTGCAGCGCCAGCCGCGCCAGGTTTTGCCGGATGCGATCTGTGCGGCGTGGGTCCACCTCCAACGCCACAACGTGCGCGTCACTTAGCTCCAGCAGGTGCCCGGTTTTGCCGCCAGGAGCAGCGCAGGCGTCCAAAATGCGCAGTTGCGGTCCCTGCAGCACTCCGCCCAACAACAACGGAGCGGCCATTTGGGCGGCTGCGTCCTGCACGGAAACCACCCCTTGCGCAAACCCTGGCAACTGCTGCACCGCAACGGCCCGCTCCAACGCGATTGCTCCCCCCTGCAACATCCGGGCGGAGATTCCCGCCGCGTTCAACGCGACAACATAGTCATGCGCAGTGGTCTTGCGCACATTCACGCGCAAGGTCATGGGAGCCTGCTGGTTGGAGGCTTCCAAAATGTCCCGCCAATGCGCCGGATACTCCCGCTGGACCCGTTCAATCCACCACAACGGATGGTTCCAGCGGGCAACCGGATCGGTGTCGGTGCGGGCAATCAAGGCTTCGCGTTCCCGCAGGAAACGCCGCAAGCAGGCGTTCAGGAAACTGGCTTGGGCCTTGGTGGATGCGCTGCGCTTGGCGGCCTCAACCGCCTGATTGACCAGCGTGAACATGTCGTAGGGTGCCTGGTCAGGGTCCCAGGCCAGCGCCAAAGCGACGCACAAAAGCGCATCGCTGGCAGGCGGCGGCACCCGGCTGGCCAACTGGTTGCGCAGTGCCTCGGCCCGCCCCAGGTTGCGCCACACGTGAAAGGCAAGGGCCTGTACACCGGGGCGCAATGGCACCGCGACGGCATCGATTGCCGCCGTGGCGGATGCGCCGCCCCGCACGGCCCGTATCACGCCGCCAGCGGCACCCAGTTGTCGCCATAAAGGCAGGCTGTCTTCTTGCTGGTTCATCGCATTCTCACAACAGACCCCCGGGCTTGAACCCCATCGCGGCGGCCACCCAGCAGGCGGGGATTTGGTCCAGCGCCTCGTTGTATTTCGTCACGATCTGATTGAACCCGTTGCGCGCGGAATCCACCCGCTGGGAAATGGCGGCCCACTGCGTCTGCAGGGTCAAGGGGACTGCGGGTCCCGCCAAATCGGCTGGCATTCCCACCCAGAGACGCCAACTCTCCTGCAACGCCCCATAGTCCGTTCCCAGCCGCGCCAGGGCCTGCGGTGTCCAAGGTGCGGCCATGGCGTCCTTTAGTGATTCTTCCAGTGCCTGCACGTGGTCCAACAATCCACTCCAGTGGCCGGCTGTCTGCCCTGGAGGGTTCTCCACCCCGTGGCTGACCTCCTGCACCAACGCGGAAAAATGGTGCATGTGCTTTTGCACAGACCCCAAGGCACCCAGGCCACGTGCACGCATACGCATCAACCGGTTGTACAGACCGACGCCCCAGAAAATGAACAGTGCCAGTGTGATCCACACCACCAGTGAACCGGCCATGGTGCTCCCGCACAGCCATTGGCTCTGCGCTCAGACATACATAAAAAAAACACCCCTAGCCCGCGTAAAATGGGCTTGGGGTGCTACGTTTTTTATAGCAAAACGAACTTATTCGTTGCTACCATCCTCCGCGCCATGGGGCTCCACGGCGGTCTCGGACTCGCCAGCCAGTTCGGCTGCCTCGGCTTCGGCAATCGCTCGGCGCTCCGCGTCGTCCATGCTCTCGCGCACCTTGCGAGCTTCGTGGTACGCCAAGCCGGTACCGGCCGGAATCAATCGGCCCACGATCACGTTTTCCTTCAAGCCCCGCAGTTCGTCGCGTTTGCCCATGATGGCGGCCTCGGTCAGCACGCGGGTGGTTTCCTGGAAGGATGCCGCAGAGATGAAGCTGTCGGTGGACAGGGACGCCTTGGTAATACCCAGCAACAGGTTGCTGTAAGTGGCAGGGATCTTGTCCTCAGCACGCAAGGCATCGTTGGTATTGAGCATTTCGGAGCGCTCGACCTGCTCACCGTTGATATAGCTGGAGTCGCCAGCGGCCTCGACCACGACGCGGCGCAACATCTGGCGAACGATCACTTCGATGTGCTTGTCGTTGATCTTCACGCCCTGCAAACGGTACACGTCCTGAACTTCATCCACGATGTAGCGGGCCAGTTCTTCGGCACCCAACAAACGCAAAATGTCCTGCGGGTCGGCCGGGCCGTCCACCACGGACTCGCCCTTGTTGACCACCTGGCCTTCGTGCACCAGGATGTTCTTTTCCTTGGGCACCAGCTCT
>CAZDDK010000192.1:0-6326 GCA_964504185.1 uncultured Rhodoferax sp.
GAGTCAATGTCCATCAAAAGTGCCACAGCTTACCCACTCAAATCTCAAGAGAGACCCCATTCTGGAATGCCAAGTAACGCAAAGCTTCCATACGCCCGTACGTTTGTCGTTTGAATTGCCCAGCATACTGGTCTCAGTGCGCACGCGGTCCATACGGCAGCCACAGGCTGGCCGCGGCACCGGAGCTGGCGTGTGAGGCCCCGGCTACATCCGAGCGGTTATGCAACTCCACTCTCCCCCGGTGCAGCGATGCAATCTCCTTCACAAAACTCAACCCCAGCCCCGTGCTCTTCTTGCGCGATTGGGGTCGCGCCAGGGAGTAGAACTTCTCGAACACCTTGTCTTGCGCGTAGGCCGGAATGCCGGGGCCCTGGTCGCAGACGGTGATGCAGGCCCAGCGCCCTTGCAGGCTCAGGCCCAGCGCCACCTGGCCGCCCTCGGGCGAGAAGTCCAGCGCGTTGTCCAGCAGGTTGCTCACGGCGCGGCGCAGCAGAAAGAGGTCGGCCTCCACCGTGGCGTCGGTTTCGGCGGCCACGGTGATCGTGATGCGCCGCTGCGCGGCCACGCCCTGTGCGGCGTGGGCCAGTTCCTCCAGCAGCGGGGCCAGGGCCACGGGCTGGGTGCTGTCGAGCACGCGGCGCGTTTCCAGTGCGGTGAGTTCCAGCATGCGGTCCACCATCTCCTGGATGCGCTGGGTCTCGCGCTGGATGTTGCCCAGGAAGCGCTGGCGTTGCGCCTCGTCCATGGGCTCTTGCAGCAGCTCGGCGGCGCCGCGGATGGCGGACAGCGGGCTCTTGACCTCGTGCGTGAGGGTCTGCACA
Organism: uncultured Rhodoferax sp.; assembly: GCA_964504185.1. Lineage (GTDB taxonomy): Bacteria > Pseudomonadota > Gammaproteobacteria > Burkholderiales > Burkholderiaceae_C > Allorhodoferax. Next base: position 822 of record CAZDDK010000192.1, read on the forward strand.
TAGTCGGCCACGTAATTGCGACCGGCCAGGGCGTCGCGCATCTCGTCGTAGGCGGCGCGCAGCAAGGCCAGCGCCCGGCGCAGCAGGCGCATGGGGTAAAAGCCGGGCTGGGCCTTGACGTAGCGCGCGTAGTCACCAATCAGCCCGAACGGCCGCACCAGCCACACCGACACGGTGACGGCCAGCACCAGCACCGCCACCACCGACAACAGGCCCACATACAGCGTGCGGCTGCGCGCGGCGGCGACGAACTGGCCGAAGGTCTGCACCGGCTTGCCCACGGTGACGGCGCCGATGATTTCGCCGCTGCCGGGGCCCAGGGCGTTGTCGGTCCATCGCACCGGGGCGGCCATGTACATCACGGCGGAGTCGGGGTCGCCTGCAATGTCCAGCGAGGTGCGCGCGCCGTACTCGCCGCGCAGGGTCATGCGCACGTCGCGCCACTGCGAAAAGTCCTTGCCCACCGACTGCCCCGTGGAGTCGTAGACCACGGTGCCGCGCCGGTCGGTGACGTAGGCGCGCAGCTCCACCTTGGTCTTGTGGACACTGAAGATCTGGGCCTCGAAGCTGCGGGCATAGACGGCCTTGAACAGCGTGTCCAGCCGCACGGTGTCGATCACGCCGCCCTGCACGTCCTGTTCCACCAAGGCGGCCAGCACCTGGGAGGTTTCCACCAGCGATTCCTCGGCCGACTCGCGGTAGCGCGGATCGATGTCGCTTACCACCAGGTACAACACTGCGGCAATGCCGATCGTGTAGATCAGCAGGATGCCCAGGAAGATGCGGGTGCGTTTGCTCAAGTCAGGTCTTCGTTGAGCGCGTAGCCGGTGCCGCGCAGGGTGCGGATGGGCTCATGGTCGGGTGCCACGGCCTTGAGCTTGGCGCGCAGGGTCTTGATGTGGGCGTCCACCGTGCGGTCGAAGCTGGCGTTGTCATCGCCCCAGACCTTGAGCAACAACTCGTCGCGCGTGAACACCTTGCCGGGGCGCTGCACCAGGAGGCGCAGCACGCCGTATTCGTAGCGCGACAGATCCAGCGCGCGACCGTGGTAGCGGACCCGGTGGCGCTCTTCGTCGAGTTGCCAGATGGTGGCTGGCGCAGCAGGTGTTGGCGGTGGAGGCGGCGGCGGTGCCACGGGGGCTGCCGCTACGGGAACACCCAGCGGCCGTGCACTGCGGCGCAGGATGGTGCGCACGCGGGCCACCAGTTCGCGCGGCGAAAAGGGCTTGGCGATGTAGTCGTCCGCGCCCAGCTCCAGGCCCACCACGCGGTCGATCTCATCGCTGCGGGCGGTCAGGAAGATCATGGGTACCAGGTGGCCACCGGGCAGGGCCTGCAGGCGGCGGAACAGCTCGAAGCCGTTGAGGTCGGGCAGGCCCACATCCAGCACGGCCAGCGCAGGAGGCTCGGCGGCAAACTGGGTCAGTGCGTCGGCGGCGGTGCTGCACCACACGGGCGCAAAGCCGTCGGTCGCCAGCACGTATTGCAGCGTGTCGGCGATGCCGGACTCGTCTTCCACCAGAAGAATGCGGGGTTTGGCTTGCATGGCGGCTATGGTAGCGATGGGAGCTGACCAGCACGCAGCCGTTGATGCGCAGGACTGTCCCAGTTCGCAGGCAACTGGTGCTTGGCCTGCAGGTAGTGATGGGTAAAAACGTCCAGGTAGGCATCCAGCGTCTGGGCGGCCTGCGTGTCGCCCGCCAGCTCCAGGCACAGGGCGGCGACTTCACTGGTGCAGAAATGGTCGTCGCGCCGGGAGCGGCGCAGCCGGTAGCGCGAAATCTGCTCGCTCTGTAGGCTCAGTACCGGAAAGCGGTCCAGGTACGGGCTCTTGCGAAACATCTTGCGCGCCTCGGGCCAGGTGGCGTCCAGCAACACAAAAAGCGGTCGAGGGGCGGTTGGACCGTTGGGCGCAGTCGCCGCAAGCTCCGTCACGACCCGCTCGTTCGCTACGAACTCGCCCGGAAACACCACATAAGGCTGCCACTGCGGGTCGGCCAACAAGGCCAGAAGGGCCGGATTGACTTCGGTGCGCGCCCAGCCAAAGGCAAAGGTGTCCTGCACCGTGTCGGCGATCAGCCAGCCGGTGTTGCTGGGCTTGAGCGGCTCGATGTCGGCCATCAGCAGGCACACGCCTGCATGGGTGGGCAGGCAGATGCGCAGGGCGCAGATGCAATGGCTGGGCACCAATCGGCAGCCGGGGCAGCGCTCGCCACGTGGACCACTATGGGCCAGAAAGGGCTTGGCACTGCGCGCCAGGCGTTCGGTGCGCAGACGGGAGACGGCGTGCGCACTTTTCACCACCGGGAATGGGTCAACGCGGGAATCACGCATCAGCCATTGTTGTTATTGTTGTTGTTATTGTTATTGTTGTTATTGCTGTTTCGCTTCTTGTCCTTGGCATCTTGCTGCGCGGCCACCAGACCGGGCATGCCCAGCATCAGGCCACCGGTGCCCAGCATGACGAGCTTTCTGTTGTCGTTGAAGGCCGCACCGTCGATGCTGGACAACTTGTTGGCGTTGCACCAGAGGGTCTGTTTCTGTCGGGCCAGCGGCATGGCAAAGCTTTGGGTCACGTGGTCGCGGCTGTAGCAGTACACGGTCTGGTCCTGGTAGATCAGGTGGTCGTCCTTGTGCCGACTGTCGTCCATCAGCCAGCGCACCAGGGCTTCCTCCACCTCCGTGCGCTCCTGGTTGTCTTCCAGGCGCAGGGCGTTCAAAAAACATTCCACGGTGTAGGCGGTGCGTTGCAGGTCGGGGGTGGGCATGGTGGCACTCTCAGGGCAGGTAGTGGAACTCGAAATTCTGGAACGGCAGGTTGGCCGTTTGCACATGGTAGAAGGCGTTGGCCTTCTGTTTGCTGTAGTGGTATTCGCGCAGGAACAGCGTAGTCACAAACAGGTTGCTCAGCACACCCCGGCGGAAATGCGCGCGGTGCAGCGCCAGCAGACCGGTCAGCTCGCATTGGAGGTAGTCGTCTCCCATGCGTTTGCTGGGCTGCAGGCAGTTGGCGTAGAGCTGGTAGGTGAAGATATGTTCCTGCTTGGTGCGTTGCTCATCGCCATAGACCACCGGTGTGTCGCGCAGCAACTGCAGGTACAGCGTGTTGCGGATGGTCTCTGGGCAGTGGGCCTGCAGCATCTCGCGGCGCAGGTGCAACACCAGCGGGTCGCCCGCCACCAGGGTGTGCTGGGTGCGCCGGGTCTTCAGCAGCTGGGAATCCAGGGGCAGCAATTCGCCACGCAGTTCCAGCACGAAGGCGCTGTCGCAAAACAGGGCCTGCAATACCGGGTCGGCCGCGATCAGCGCGCCCAGGGTGTTCTTGGGCTCGGCCATGTCGTTGGGCAGCATGAACTGCGGCGCGGTCGGCACCTCGGGTGTCTGTGCAAACGCCAGGCTGGGATGCGTGGTCTGCTGGACGTGCAAGGCGTAGTCGCGCTGCGCGGCCGGGCTGTCCGCCGGGTAGGACAGCGGGTTATCGCGGTAGATGGTCTTCTGCAGGGCGCAGGTATAGGACTTGCCGCTCTGGTTCTGGACTTTGACGACCGCGCAGCCGGTGTTGCAGGTGCTCAAATGGCCGCAGCCCTGGCAGTCGGTATCAAAACCCTGGCTTTGGTGGATGGCGCGGATCTTGCGCGCACCGTTGTCCAGAATGTCCAGGATGGGGTCGTCGAACACATTGCCATAGCGAAAGGCGTCCATGCCCTGGCCGCGCACGCAGGAGTAGACGGTGCCATCGCTTTGCAGCAGGTAGAAGCGCTCGCCGCAGTTGGGCGCGTTGGTGCAGTAGCTGGGCTTGAATTCGTCGAACCAGTTGCGGCGCAAGCCCTCTTCCAGTTCGGTGCCCGTGAACTCCGCGCTGAGTGCGTCGTACAACGCCTGCTGCTGCGCCGGTGTGCAGGGTTCCAGCACGGCCTCGCCCTTGGCGGCGCGGTTCAGCTCGGAGCCAAATGCGAACATCAGGTTGAACTGGTTCATGTCAAAGCCCAGCTCGCGGTGCAGGTACCAGATGTCGTGCACCAGGGCGGGAATGTCGGCTAGGTGTTCCGCACTCAACGTAGCCGATATCTTTTTGGCGTGGGGGTAGCGCGCCAGCAGGCGAATGTTGTCCAGCGTGCGGGGCAACCAGTCGGTGCCCCCGCGCGTGGTGCGGTGGCGCGCATGCAGCGACAGCGGCAGGTCGATGCTGGCGCTGATCGATACCTTGTGTTTGTCGAACAGCTCGTAGAGCGGCGCAAACTTGAACAGATTGGTCTTGATGTGCGGTGCCGACTTCTTGTGGCCCAGGGCGTTGAGCGCGTCGAAGTGTTCCAGGTAGTGCGCGCGGATCATGCCAAACAAGTCGTCCAGCACGGCAGGTGGCAGCGTGGTCACCTCGCCGCCGTGCAGCGAGACGTTGAAGGCCAGCACACCGGCGGCCTGGAGCGCGTCCAGCGTGTGGCGCAGCGTCTGCACGGCGCGCTGGGCATCCAGCTTGAGGGCGGCCTCGGTGGTCTGCTTGCCCAGGTAGCAGTAGCTGCAGCTCAGGTTGCAGCACAGCGTGGGCACATACAGCAGGTGGATGGCCCGGTCCAGCACCACAGCGGGTACGGGCACTGGCGCGGCTGCGGGGTGCATCACACGCCGATCAGGTCCGCACCGGGTGTGGCCTTGCGCACCTTTTCAATGATCTTGTCGGCCACTTTGTCGAACTTTGCGGCCTTGTTCTTTGTGATCTTGTCGGCCTTGCGCGCGCCGGTGGGAAACTTGTCGCGCTCCAGCACAAAGCTCTGGCCGCTTTGCAACTGCACGCGCAGTGTGCCCGTTGCCCGCGCGAGGGTAAGGCGCTTGACGTTGGCGTAGTAAACGATGGTCTTGCCGCACAACAGGTAGCGCGGCCCCAGCAGCAATTGGCGACTGGCTGTGGTCCAGGCAATGAGCGGCACCAGCAGTGGGACCAGGCTCACAGGAAACACAAGGTAGCCCGAGACGAAGATCAGCAGCGCCAGCCCGAAGCTGATACCGGTGAACCAACGCCGTGCAGGGCTGCGGGTGGCGGTGTCGCTGTGCTGGTATTTGAATTGGGAAAACTCGGTGGGCGTCATGGTGTGGCTCGGTTCCGTTCCAATCCTGTCTGCGGCGCTGTGGGGCGTTGCAAAAGAGTGTACAACGCCTCCTTGACCAGTCCATCAGCGGCTCCGGTGTATCGGGGGTCTGCCCCGAACTTTGTAAGCAGAATAGCCACCTAGCCCGCGTTAAATATAGACTTTTAGCTATTATTTTTATAGCTAATTGGCAAATTTGGTGCGGACAGGCGCTGCAGGTGCCGTAGGTGCGCATTTCGCTCGGCGCGGGGCAGCGCCGCCAGTACGCGGGCCGCCGCATAAAAGTCCGGCCAGTTGCCGGACTGCGTGTGGAACAGGGACTCGAAGGCGTCAACCCAGTCGTCGTAGGCCGCCAACGCGCCAAATGCGGCGTTGTTGGCGCTGGCGACCCAGGCGTCATAGCGGTCGTAGCCCCCCCAAT